>NZ_JBITJH010000002.1:458705-612241 GCF_044459745.1 Micromonospora sp. NPDC050187 | reverse complement strand
GCCGCCGGTGGTGACTTCGGTCAGGCCGGCGAAGGCGTCGACGAGTTCGTCGGCGATGACGCGGAACAGGCCGGCGGTGAGACTGAGCCGGGTGATCTTGTGCTCGTGGATCAGGTTCTGCAGGCCAGCGGTGTCCAGGTTGCCGGGTGGGGCGACGACGACCTGTCCGCCGGCGAGGAGGGGTCCCCAGAGTTCCCAGGTGGAGGCGTCGAAGGCGTGGGGGGAGTGGAAGAGGGTGCGGTCCTGGTCGTGCATGGCCCAGCTGGGGTCGCGGACGAGGTCGACGACGCCCTGGTGGGTGATCTGGATGCCCTTCGGCTCACCCGTCGAGCCCGAGGTGTACATCACGTAGCACAGTTGGTCGGGATGCACGTCCGGCAGATCGGTGACCTCGGCGGACGGGTCCGGCTCGCAGGTCAGCACCCGCCGGCCTGCGGCACGCTCCTCGACGATCAGCTCGTGGTCGCGGAACGCCGCGTCCACCAGGAGGACTGGTGACGTGCTGTCTGCGGCCACCGCCCGCATCCGGCTCAGCGGGTAGGCGGTGTGGATGGGCAGGTAGGCGCCGCCGGCCTTGAGGACGGCGAGGATGCCCACCACGAGGTCGACCGACCGTTGCATCAGCATCGGCACCGGCGTCTCGGCGACCACCCCGGTCGCCCGCAGCGTGTACGCGAGCCGCTCAGCCCGCTGCCGCAGGTCCATGTAGGTCAGGACGACCTGCCCGTCGGTGACCGCGACGTGGTCCGGGGTGCGGTCCGCCTGCTCGTCGAAGGCCCGCACCACACTGCACGCCACACCCGGGGTGCCGGCGGCATCGACCAGCATCTGCTGTCGCTCGGCGGCGGTGAGGATTTCCAGCCGGCTGATCGGGGTGGCGGGTTGCCGGGCGACCTGGCGCAGGATCGCGTCGAGGCGCTGCCCGAGCAACTCGACGGTCTCCTGCACGAGAAGGTCCGTGGCGTAGGTGATGGTGATGTCGAGGTCGGCGTCGACCGGCTCGTCCGCCACGGTGACGTCGAGGTCGAACTTGGCGATGGCCAGCCGGGTCGGTTCCGGCGTGCAGTCCAGCCCCGGCAGAGGAGTGGTGGTGGGGGTCCGGTCGGCGCGGGACAGGGCGATCTGGAACAGCGGGTGTCGGGCGAGGGACCGGGCGGGCTGGAGGTGTTCGACGAGGCGTTGGAAGGGGAGGTCCTGGTGGTCGTAGGCGGTGAGGTCGGTGTCGCGGACGCGGTGGAGGAGTTGGGTGAAGGTGGGGTCGCCGGTGGTGTCGGTGCGCAGGACGAGGGTGTTGACGAAGAAGCCGATGAGGTGGTCGAGGGTGTCGTCGGTGCGTCCGGCGACGACGGTGCCGAGGGGGATGTCGGTGCCGGCGCCGAGTCGGGTGAGGAGGGTGGCGATGGCGGCTTGGACGACCATGAAGAGGGTGGCGTCGTGGTTGCGGGCCATGGCGCGCAGGGCGCTGTGGGTGGTGGGGTCGATGGTGAGGTCGACGCGTCCGGCCCGGTAGGTGGCCTGTGGGGGGCGGGGGTGGTCGGTGGGCAGCGGCAGTTCGTCGGGGAGTCCGGCCAGTGCGGCGCCCCAGTAGTCGAGCTGGCGGCGGATTTCGCTGCCGGGGTCCTGGTCGTTGCCGAGGAGTTCGTGCTGCCAGAGGGCGTAGTCGGCGTACTGGACGGGCAGCGGCTCCCACCCGGGGGCGCGACCGGTGGTACGGGCGGTGTACGCGGTGGCGAGGTCCTGGGCGAGGGGCGCCATGGAGGCGCCGTCGCCGGCGATGTGGTGGAGGTTGACGAGGAGGAGGTGGTCGTGGTCGCTGGTGGAGATGAGGTGAACGGCGAGGGGGGCTTCGTGGGCGAGGTCGAAGGGGTGGGCGGAGGTGGTGGCGAGGAGGGTTTCGGCCTGGTCGGGGGTGACGTGGTGGTGGGTGAGGGTGGCGATGCCGGGTGTGGGGTCGAGGATTCGTTGGACGGGTTCGCCGTCGACCTCCGCGTAGGTGGTGCGGAGGATCTCGTGTCGGGCGACGAGGTCGTCGACGGCGGCGCGTAGCGCGTCGACGTCCACGGTGCCCTTGAGACGGGTGGTGACCGGCACGTTGTACGTCGCCGACGGCCCCTCCACGTCGTGGAGGAACCACAACCTGCGCTGGGCGAAGGAGAGCGGCAGCGGGTCCGGACGGTCGGTCACCGCGCTGACCGGGGGACGCGACGAGCCTGCGGTCAGGTGGGGTTCGAGGGCGGCGACGGTGGGGTTCTCGAAGAGGTGACGGACGCCGAGTTCGACGCCGAGGGTGGCGCGGATGCGGTTGACGAGGCGGGTGGCGAGTAGGGAGTGGCCGCCGAGGTCGAAGAAGTTGTCGGTGGTGCCGATGTCGGGGAGGCCGAGGACGGCGGCGAAGAGTTGGCAGAGCACGCCCTGTCGGGCGTTGCGGGGGGTGGCGTGCACGCTGGTGGTGTGGGCGGGCACGGGGAGTGCCGCGCGGTCGAGTTTGCCGTTGGGGGTCATCGGCAGGGCGTCCATGACCATGTAGGCGGTGGGGACCATGTAGTCGGGCAGGTGCGTGGCGAGGTCGCGGCGGAGGTCGGCGATGTCCACGGGAGTGTCGTCGGTGGGGACGAGGTAGGCGACGAGGCGTTTGTCGCCGGGTTGGTCTTCGCGGGCGATGACGGCGGCGTGGCGGATGTCGTGGCGGGTGGTGAGGGTGGTTTCGATTTCGCCGAGTTCGATGCGGAAGCCGCGGATCTTGACTTGGTCGTCGGTGCGGCCGAGGAAGTGGAGGCGTCCGGTGGTGTCCCAGCGGACGAGGTCGCCGGTGCGGTACATGCGGGCACCGGCCGGGCCGTACGGGTCGGCGACGAACCGGGCAGCGGTCATGGCGGCGCGCTTCACGTACCCCCGGGCCAGGCCGGGGCCGGCCACGTAGAGCTCACCGGGCACGCCCACCGGCACGGGCTGCAACGACCCGTCGAGGACGTAGAGGTCGGTGTTGGCGACCGGGACGCCGATGGTGACGGGTTCTCCGGCGGGCAGTGGTCCGCCGCTGGCGCAGACGGTGACCTCGGTGGGGCCGTACGAGTTGACCAGGCGGTAGTCGACGGACCAGGTGTCGACCAGCCACTGCGGACACGCCTCGCTGGCGGTGATCACCATCGTCCCCGAGGGGATCGTGCCGGCCGGCAGGGACGCCAGCAGCGACGGGGTGACGGTGACATGGGTGGTCCGGCCGACCAGATCGTGGCCGGCACCGGCGGTGAGGAGCTGCTCCGGGGTGAAGGGGACGACGGCGCCGCCGGCGAGCAGGGCCATCAGCATCTCCCAGACCGAGCCGTCGAAGCCGATCGAGGCGATCTGGAGGACGTGACTGCCGGGCCGGACCTCGAAGTCCCGCTGGTAGCGGTGGGCCAGCCGGCTGATGCCCCGGTGGGTGACCGTGACACCCTTCGGCGCACCCGTCGACCCCGACGTGTAGATCACATACGCGGCGTTGTCCAGGTGCAGTGACGGCTGCGGGTCGGTGTCGGGCAGACTGGCCACCTCGCGCCACAGGTCCTCACCGACGACCAGGATCTT
Source organism: Micromonospora sp. NPDC050187 (assembly GCF_044459745.1). Taxonomy (NCBI): domain Bacteria; kingdom Bacillati; phylum Actinomycetota; class Actinomycetes; order Micromonosporales; family Micromonosporaceae; genus Micromonospora; species Micromonospora sp. NPDC050187. Next base: position 608,674 of record NZ_JBITJH010000002.1, on the reverse strand, counting down.
CGATGCCGTGACCTCGGGCAGGAGGCCGGGGTCGTCGACGAGGATCACCGGCGGTGCGGTGTCCCGCAGCACGTACTCCTTGCGGGCGGTCGGGTATGCCGGGTCCAGCGGCACGTAGCAGCCGCCCGCCTTGCTGATCGCCAGCAGGACGGTGACCAGGTCCAGCGACCGGCTCATCGACACGGTCACCGGGACGTCCGGTCCGACCCCCTGACCCGCCAGGTGGTGGGCGAGCCGGTTGGCCCGGACGTCCAGGTCCCGGTACGTGATCTCCACGCCGTCGTGCACGACCGCGACGGCGTCCGGGTGCTGCCGTACCTGCCGGTCGAAGAGCGCCGGAAGGGTCTCGCACGGCACCCGGGGGGTCGCGCGCTGGAAACCGTCGAGAACCTGACGGCGCTCCTCGGCGGTCAGGATGTCCGTGGACCCCAGCCGTCGCCCCGGGGCGACGGCGACCTGCTCCAGCACGGCCACCAGCCGCCGCCCCAGCGCCTCCGCGCCGGCCCGGGTGAAGAGGTCCTTTGCGTACGTGACGGTCAGCTCCAGCTCACTGGTCCCGTCGCGCGAGACGAACCCGAAGAACACGTCGAACTTCGCCGTCTCGAACGGCGCCTTCTCCGCGACCACGTCCAGCCCGTCCAGTTCCAGAACGAGCCCCCGGTCCACCGCGAAGGCGATCTGGAACAGCGGGTGCCGGGCGAGCGAGCGCGCGGGCTGGAGGTGTTCGACGAGGCGTTGGAAGGGAAGGTCCTGGTGGTCGTAGGCGGTGAGGTCGGTGTCGCGGACGCGGCTGATGAGGTCGGTGAAGGTGGGGTCGCCGGTGGTGTCGGTGCGCAGGACGAGGGTGTTGACGAAGAAGCCGATGAGGTGGTCGAGGGTGTCGTCGGTGCGTCCGGCGACGACGGTGCCCAGCGGGATGTCCGTGCCGCAGCCCAGTCGGGTGAGGAGGGTGGCGATGGCGGCCTGGACGACCATGAAGAGGGTGGCGTCGTGGTTGCGGGCGATGGTGCGGAGTGCGTCGTGGGTGGTGGGGTCGATGGTGAGGTCGACGCGTCCGGCCCGGTAGGACGCCTGCGGCGGGCGGGGGTGGTCGGTGGGCAGCGGCAACTCTTCCGGCAGCCCGGCCAGCGCGCTGCCCCAGTAGTCGAGCTGACGGCTGATCTTGCTGTCCGGGTCGTCGTCGTTGCCGAGCAGGGTCCGCTGCCACTGGCTGTAGTCGGCGTACTGCACCGGCAGCGGCTCCCAGTCGGGTGCGTGGCCGGCGGTGCGGGCGGCGTAGGCGGTCGAGAGGTCCTGGCTGAGCGGCCCCATCGACGTGCCGTCCCCGGCGATGTGGTGCAGCGAGATCACGAGCAGGTGCTCCCGCTCGGCGACGGTGAACAACCGCACCCGCAGCGGCAACTCGGTGACCAGGTCGAACGGACGTGCACACGTCCGGGTGACGGCCGCGTCGGCCTCGTCCGCCGACAGCACCTCGTGGGCGAAGTCCACCCGCACCTCGGCCACGGGCAGCACCCGCTGCACCGGCTCCCCGTCGGCCTCCACGTAGACCGTCCGCAGGATGTCGTGGCGGCCCACCACGTCGGTGACGGCGGCCTCCAGCGCAGCAACGTCGACCCGGTCCCGCACGCGGGTCACCACCGGGATGTTGTACGTCGCCGACGGGCCCTCCAACCGGTCCAGGAACCACAACCGACGCTGCGCGAACGACAACGGGACCATCAGACTGCTCTCTCTCGGGTGTGCGGAGGTGCGGGGAGACACGAGGGGCTGCGGGCGGCTGCGGGGACGCCGCAGGTCAGGACCGGACGAAGCCGGCGAGCCGGCGCAGGCCCTCGTCGATCTCGGTGGGGCTCAGGTGACTGAAGGACAACCGGATCTGCCGGCGCGGCCGACCGTCGCCGTAGAAGTGGTGGATCGGGGTCCACAGCACCCCGTGCTCCCGCGCGGACCGTTCCAGGACGTCGTCACCGGCCTCGAAGGGCACGTTCAGCAGCAGGAAGAACCCGCCGTCCGGGGAGTTCCAAGTGACCTCCGGCCGGCTGCCGGCCGGGAAGTGGCCGGCGAGGCCGTCGAGGACCTGCCGGAGGTTGCGCTGGTAGACGTCGATCTCCCGCTTGTTGGCGGCACGCATGCTGAACCCGTTCTCCAGCAGCTTCCCGCCGATCACGGCCTGGCCGATCGGGGAGGTGTTGACCGTCAACATGCTCTTGAGCCGGGCGAGTTGGTCGGCCAGCGACTCCTGGCGTCCCTCCCGGTCGACCCGCTGGTCGGCGACGACGTATCCGACCCGCGCGCCGGGGAAGCCGGACTTGGCGAACGAGCCCACGTACACCACCCGGCGGGAGCGGTCCAGCGCCTTCAGTGTGGGCGGACCCTCCCGCTCCGGGCCGAAGATGCCGTACGGGTTGTCCTCGATCAGGAGGATCCCCTCGTCCTCGGCGGTGCGCAGCAACTCCTCGCGGGCCTGGCGGCTCAGGCTGCGGCCGGTCGGGTTGGCGAAGTCGGTGTTCAGGTACAGCGCCCGGGGGGTCAGCCCGGCGGCCCGCGCCGCACGCAGCGTGTCGCCCAGGTCGGTCAGGTCCACGCCCTCGGGGCCGCCGCGCACCGGCCGCACCGGCATGTCCACCAGCTCCGCGGCACCGGTGAGCCCGACGTAACCGGGCTGGACGGCCAGGACCACGTCCCCGGCCGTCCGGCGCAGGGCCCGCAGCACCAGGTAGAGCCCCTCCTGCGCGCCCACCGTCACCACGATCGACTCCGGGTCGACCTCGATGCCCTCGTCGACGGAGAGACTCCTGGCGACCAGGTCGTGGATGAGGCCCTTGGTCCGGCCGTACTGGAGCAGGTCCTGGCACACCCGGGCCTCGTCCCCGTCGTACTCGCGCAGCAGGTGCTCGGTGTACGTGTCGAGGTACCGCCGGATCAGGTCGACGGTGAAGAAGCCCTCGTGCGGCCGGCCGGCGGCGAACGAGATGGCGTCGGGGAACCGCAGCGCGATCTCGTTGAGGAAGTTCATGGTGTCGGCCTGCGGTGAGCTCAGGAACGCGAAGAGCTCGCCGCCGCGCAGATCGACGTCGGCGGCCGGGGGGCTCACCGTCACCGCGCGTCGCCCGCCCGCATCGCCTCGACCAGGCTGCGGGGCCGCATGTCGACCCAGTTCGCCTCGACATAGGCCAGGCACTCGCTGCGGGGGGAGTCGGTCAGGCACACCGTCCACCCGGCGGGCACCTCCGCGAACGCCGGCCAGACGGAGTACTGGCCCTCGTCGTTCACCAGGACCTTGAACCGGGCGTTCTCGTCGTCGAAGGGGTTCACCGGGAGCGCTCCTCGTGTCGTCCGACCTTGTGCAGCCGCCTCCACGAGGCGCTGGCACACAAGACTGACGGTCGCCACTCACCGGGCGCTTCCCGCATTCTTCCCGTCACCGATCCGCCCGGTTCCCACGCCGGTGGTGACCGGTCAGCGGTCGAACGACGCCCAGATGTGCTTGGTGGTGTCGGTGGCGTACCAGCCGACGTCCAGGGACAGGGCGAGCGCGAGCTGGAGGCCCCGACCGCCCGAGCCGGTCGGCTGGAAGTCGACCAGCTCCGGAACCGTACTCAGGTCGCAGTCGGCCACGTCCAGGTAGAAACACCCCTCCGACGCCGAAAGGGTGACGATCGTCGGCGGCAGCCCGTGCCGCAGCGCGTTGGTCGCCAGTTCGGTGGCGACCAGCACCACCAGCTCCGGCACCTCGTCGAGACGTGCCCCGTCGAGCAGGTCGTTACCGGTCAGTGCCTCGTGCAGCGATGCCCGGAGGGCACGCAGGTCCTGTGGGTGGCACAGCATCCAGCGCCGCAGCTCGACCGCCCGGGGCGGTGGTGGCGACGTCCGCAACGTTCCCATACCCCAGGTCTACCCAGGCCGGGCCCGTCCGAAGCGGATCACGGCCGGTGTGCTGCCCACCTGCGGGTCCGGTGCCGGGCGGGCGGGACGCGGCGGACGGCGCGCCGCCCGCCGCGTCCGCTCAGGCGCCCGCGCCGACCTTGCCGCCGGCCGGGTCGGTGGCCCCGTGGGCACCGTTGGCCGCAGCCGCCCGGGGCGCGACCTGGGGGTACTCGCTGGTCGGGGCACCGCCTGCGGCGGCTGCCATCACCGCCGCCGCAGCCAGGTCGGCAACCCGCTTCGCCTCCCGCTGCACCCGGGCCCGGACGTCCTTGGCGTGCCGTTCGGCGGATTCGGCCGCCTGCCGTACCTCGTCCAACCGGCCCAGCTCACCGGCGAGCTCCTGGCGGGTCTCGGTGAGCCGCTGCTGGAGCTGGGCCACCTCGCGCTCCACACCGCCCGCCTCCTGGCGCGACTGCGCCAGGTGCTGCTGGGCGGCGTCCAGCTCGCTCTGGAGCTGGGCCAGGGCCTGTCGCCGCTCACGGATCTCCTGCTGCACGGCGGTGACCTGCTGCTGGTGGACGGCGGCCTGCTCGTCGGCGTGCTGGCGCAGCTTGGTCGCGTACTGCTGGGCCTCGGTGACGAGCGTGGCGATCTTCTGCTCGGCCGTGGTCCGCTGGCGGGTCAGCTCCTGCTCGGCCGCCGCGCGGTGCTCGGTGAGTTCCTGCTCTGCGGCGGCACGCCGTTCCTCGATCTCCCGCTCCACCCCGGCCTGCCACTGGGCCAGTTCCTGCTGGGTCTGCGCGCGGGCCGCGTGTACCTCCTGCTGGATCTGCGCACGGGCGGCCTCCAGCAACGCCTCGGCCTCGGCCCGGGTCCGCTCGACCTGCTGCGCGGTCTGCTCGTTGATCCGCTGCGCGTCCTGCTGGGCGCGTTCGTGCGCGGCCTCGCCCTCCGCGCGCAGCCGCTGCGCCAGCTCCCGGATCTCGGCCAGCTCGGCCTGGGCGGCGGCCCCCAGCTCCTCGTGGGCCTTCTCCTGCTCGGCCCGCCGGGTGGACAGCTCCTCCTCGAGGTCGCGCAGCCGCCGGTTCGCCTGCTCCCGGGCCTCGGTGAGCACCCGCTCCGCCTCCGCCTCCAGCCCGGACACCCGTGCGGTGGCGGCCTCGGTGATCGCCTCGGCCTGCTTCTCCGCCAGAGCCAGGATCTGGTCGACCATCGGGCCCAGGTCACGGAAGGAGGCACGGTCCACCTGGGCCGGCCGCTGGCGCAGCTCGACCAACTCTGTCTGGACCTGCTGGAGCTGCACCGCCAGGGACTGGAGCTGGCCGGAAGCTCGGTCGCGGGCGCCCGCCAGCGCGGCGATCTCGGCGTCGACCTGTTCGACGTACCGGTCGACCTGTCGTTTGTCGTAGCCGCGCAGCGCGAGTTCGAAACTCGGCCGCGAGGTCATGACATCGCGTAGTGCGAACGGCTCCTGGCCGTGAGACATGCGCCACCCTCCGTACGAATCGCGGGCGTCACGCCGGTGGATGCCCCACGGCATGATGCGGCGCAAGGCTACCGTCGGCTCGTCACCGGTCGGCACCGAGCCCCGTCGCCCGCCCCGGGGCGTCCGCGGCGGTCACCGGCCGGGCCCGTCAGCCGTCCGTCGACGCTCCGATGTGGGCGGCCACGTCGGCCGGCAGCGGGTACGGACGCTCGTCCGGCAGCAGCGCCTGTGCCCCCGCGTGGTCCCTCCCGGTGAGCCTGGCCCGGACGGCGTGGGCGAGGGGGGTGACGTCGCGGATGTCCACGATCCAGTCGTCGACGTACCGGTCGACGGCCGCGCCGGAGAGGCCGACCTGGAGCGAGCGGTACGGTAGCGGCCGCAGGTCCAGGTCGCGTTCCGGGTCCCACTGCACCCGGACCGGGCTGCGCCGGAGCTGGTGGGACCAGGCCGCGCGGTCGGCGTACCGGTCGGGGTCGTGGTGGCTCAGGCAGGAGTTGGCCAACGCCCACTCGAACCCGGCCCGGCTGATCTCGATGGCGAGCACGCACTCCTGGTCCGGCTTGGCACCCCAGCCGCAGCGGTACATCATCCACCGGAACGACGGCTTGACCCAGGTCATCCGCTCGCGCCTGAACGGTGCGACGAAGCGGCCGTGACGCAGCGCCGGTCCGGCGATCGCCGGGGCGTACGCCTGGTAGACGGTGATCGTGTCCGCGCCGTACCCGGCCCGGATCTCGCGGTACGGACGCTCCATGGCGCCGATCATGACCGACCGGGGGAATCCGGGGCGACCGGTTTACCCTCCGCCCGATCTCCCTCCGGTGACCACCGGTCCCCGCCGACCCACCGGCCGGACTACTCCACGAGCGCGAGCTGCACCAGGACGGGCCGGCGGTTGCGCCGGACCAGCCGGCCCCGGCCGGGCGGCTGGACGGAAAGATAGCTCTGCGGCCACAACTGTCCCTCCTGCCGTTCCCCGGAGAGCAGCAGGCCCGCGCAGCCCACCTCCCTCATCCGCTGCGGCACCGGCTCGTGGACGGCCCGGCCGGCGCCACCGCTGTGCCGGGCGACCACCAGGTGGAAGCCGAGGTCCTTCGACTGCGGCAGGAACTCCAGGAACGGTGCGAGCAGCCCGGCGCCCGCTCCGCCGAGCAGGTCGTAGTCGTCGCAGAGCACGACGATCTCCGGTCCCTGCCACCAGGAGCGGTTCCGCAACTGGGCGACGGTCAGGTCGTCCGGTGGCAGCCGCCGACGGACCTCCCCGGCGACCCCGTGCACCAGGCCCTGGGCGGCGGTCGCCGTCCCCGCGTACGCGCCGAGGTACGGCTCGGGGACCGCGTCCAACAGGGTGCGGCGCAGGTCGATGACGGCGAAGACCACCTGGTCGTCGGTGAACTGCGCGGTCAGGTCCCGCACCAGCAGTCGCAGCAACGAGGTCTTGCCGCTGGCCGAGTCACCGAAGACGAGCAGATGCGGGTCGGTGCCGAGGAGATCCAGCAGGGTGGGACGCAGCTCCGCCTCGTCCAGACCCAACCGGATCCGGCCGTCGCCCGGCGCGGCGTCGGTCACCTCGGCGTAGCCGACCCGCGCCGGCAGCATCCGGATCGCCGGGGCGGGCGGTCCGGTCCAGGCCGTCGCCACCTGGGAGACCAGGTCGTCCAATCCCTTCTGGAGAGTCGCCACGTCGTCGCCGCCGTCGATGCGGGGCAGCGCGACGTGCGCCATCAGGGCGTCCTGGGTCAGGCACCGGCCGGGAGTGTCCGACCGGAGGTTCTCCGCCGCCTTCCGCTTGATCGTCGAGTCCAGCGGGTCGTTCAGCCGGAACTCGATCTTCGAGCCGATGACCGCCTGCAACTGCATCCGCAGGTCCGCCCAGCGTCCGGCGGTCAGCACCAGGTGCACCGCGTAACCCAGGCCCCGCGCACCGATGTCCTGCACGACGTCGGCGAGGTCCTCGAACTCGCTCTTCAGCACCGGGTAGTTGTCGACGACCAGGACGATGTCGGCGGCGGCCAGCTCCGGCAGCCGACCCTCCCGGTGCATCTGCCGCATGGTGTCGGTCGAGTCGATGCCGCGGGCGGCGAAGAGTTCCTCGCGCTCGGCCATCAGCATGCTGACCTCGGTGACCGTGCGGCGTACCCGGTCGGGGTCCAGCCGTCCGGCCACCCCGCCCACGTGCGGCAGGTGGGCCAGCGCCGCCAGCGCCCCGCCGCCGAAGTCCACGCAGTAGAAGGCGACGTCCTGCGGGGTGTGGGTCAACGCCGCGCCGGCGACCAGCGTCCGGAGCAGCGTGGACTTGCCGGTCTGCGGCGCCCCGAGCACGCAGACGTGCCCGCCGCCGCCGGAGATGTCCAGCACGAACGGCTCCTGCCGCTGCTCGGTGGGACGGTCCACCAGACCGAGCGGGATCCGCAGCCGGCCCCGCTGCTCCACCGGCACCACCAGCCCGTACGCCGGATCCGCGGTCAGCGGCCCGGTCACCCGGTCCAGCGGCAGCGCGGCGGGCAGCGGGGGCAGCCAGATCCGGTGCGCCTGCGAGCCGTGCTCGCGGAGCCGGCCGACCACCACGTCCAGGGTGGTCGGCGCGGTCGGCGGCGCGGCCGGCTCCACCGGGGCCGGTCCGCCGGCCCGCCGGTCGAGGTTGTAGAGCAGGAACACCGCCGGGTCCGGCGGCGCGTCGACCACCTCCTCGCCGGCCGGCGGACGGTACGGCCCCGAGACGTACGCGGCCTTGAACCGTTCGAAGACCGTGGTGTCCACCTTCAGGTATCCGGAGCCCGGCAGCGGCGGCAGCCGGTACGCGTCCGGCACCCCGAGCACCGTCCGGCTCTCCTGCTCGTTGAAGGTCCGCAATCCCAGCCGGTACGACAGGAACGACTCCAGCCCGCGCAGCCGTCCCTCCTCGAGGCGTTGCGAGGCGAGCAGCTGGTGGACGCCGATCGACCGACCGATCCGGCCGATGGCGATGAACAACTCGATGAAGTCCGGCTTGGCGGTGAGCAGCTCGCTGAACTCGTCGATGATCACCAGCAGGTTGGGCAGCGGATCCAGCGGCTGCCCGGCGTCCCGTCGCCGGTTGTACTCCGTGATGTTGGCCAACTGGCCCGCGTCGAGCAGGATCTGCTGGCGGCGCTTCATCTCGCCCTGCACGGCGTCACCCAGCCGGTCGACCAGCCCGGCGTCGTCGGAGAGGTTGGAGATCATCGCCGAGGTGTGCGGCAGGTGTTCCAGCCCGGCGAAGGTGGCCCCGCCCTTGTAGTCGACCAGCACCAGGCTCAGCCGCTCCGGCGGGTGGGTCGTCGCCAGCGTGAGCACCAGCGTCCGCAGCACCTCCGACTTGCCGGAACCGGTGGCCCCGACGCAGAGGCCGTGCGGCCCCATCCCGCCCAGCGCAGACTCCTTGAGGTCCAGGTGCACCGGGTTGCCCGCCGGCCCGACCCCGAAGGGCACCTTGAGGAAGTCCGGCAGCAGCCGGGGCGCCCACTGGGCGCGCACGTCGTAGCTGGCCTCGTCGCCGACGCCGAGCAGCCCCCGCAGGTCGACGGTGGCCTCCAACGGCGCGTCCTCGACCGACTCGGCCACCAGCCGCAACGGCGAGACCTGCCGGGCCAGCGCCTCGATCTCCGCCAGCCCCACCCGGTCGGCGGTGCCGGCGGCGGCACCTCGCAGCCGCTCCCGGTGGGCCCGCACCTCGTCGGCCCGGCTGTCCGGCAGCGGTCGCAGGTCCTCCACCGTGACCCGGCCACCGGCGCAGGTCATCCGCACGTCCACCCGGGACGGCTCGTACTGCCGGTCGGTCACCAGCACCACCGTGGCGATGCCCAGGTCCGCCGGGGAGAGGTCGGGGTCGAGATGACCGAGCGGGTCGACCGCCCCCGCCGAGACCTGGTCGGTCACCAGCACCAGTCGGCCGCCCCGGAACCGGTGGTTCGGGTCCCCTAGCCGACGGGCCCGGTTGACCTCCGCTATCCGGCGACCCAGTTCCTCGCCGAGCAGCCCGGCCAGCACGGCCGGGTCGGCGGCCACCAGGCGGCGGGGCGCCGGCCCGTCGAAGGCGCCCGGATCCAGGCAGTGCGGCAGCCACTTCACCCAGTCGAACTCCGGACCGGCGGTGCCGCCGAGCAGCCACGCCAGTCGTACGTCGTCGGGGGCGTGCAGGACCGCGAGCTGGGCGACCAGCGCGCGGACCAGGTTGCGGGTCTCGCCGGGGCGGCCGACGACGGAGACCACGCCGGTCAGCGGAACCGCCACCGGCAGGTCGTCGAGCAGCCGGTCCCGGTCGACCACCAACCGGGCGGCGGCCAGGGTCACCGGGTCCAGTTCGACCATCGGGTTGTCCTCGTCGGCGAGCAGGTTGACCCGACGCCAGAGCCGGTCCTGCCCGTGCCCGACCCGCAGCACCAGGAAGTCCGGGTCGGGGAGCCGACGCTCCCACCGCCGGTGCGGGTCGCGGAGCAGGTCGGGCAGGACCTCCGGCGGGGGGTGCCGGTGCCGGGCGGCGGCCCGCTGGGTGGCCGCGTCCGCCCGGATCTGGTCCCGTACCCGGTCGACGTACTCCAGGTACCGGCGACGCTGGACGGCGAACCGGCGGGCCGACCCGGTGCGCTGGGCGACGAAGGCGGCGATCCCGCCGAGGACCGTGGCGGCCAGCATGCCGAACCCGGCGATCATCATGACCGGGTTCTGGTTGGCCATCATCATCAGCAGCATGCCGGCGCCGCCCATGATGGGCAGCAGGACCTGCATGATCCCGGCGAAGCCGCCCGCCCCGTCGGGCACCGCGGGCGGCGCGACCACGTCGAGCACGGTCAGCTCCGGCTCCGGTGGCGGCACCCGGGCCGGCCGGTGGACCACCCGCTGCGTCATCGCGACCCCTTCCGGCCGGGCCCGACGGACCCGACGGCCAGGTGACCGTAGTGCTCCGAACTCATAGAGTAGTACCGCTGGACACACTGAGCCGACCGCACCGGGACGGAGGGTGATGGCCAATCGATTCACGCGGGTCACCGTGGTCGCCGACGGACGCAGCCTCGACGTCAGCCTGCCGGCGGCCCGACCGCTGGTGGAGCTGCTGCCCCAGCTCTGCGACCTGCTCTCCCTCGCGCCACAGGCGACCGGGCGGTGGACCCTGTCCACCCCGGCGTCCGGCGGGCTGGATCCCCGCCGGTCCCTGGACGAGGCGGGCGTCGTCGACGCCCAGACCCTCTACCTCACCCCGCCCGAGCAGGCCGCGCTCCCGCCGTTCGTGGACGACGTGGTCGACGAGGTCCAGAGCACGGTCGACGGCGACGGCAGCGAGTGGACCGGCGACGCCCGGACGGCTGGTTGCGCGGCCCTGGCCGGCGTCGTGGTGCTGGTACTCACGTACGTCCTCGCCACCACGGACACCCCGCAGGCCGCCGCCGCGCTCGCCGTGGTCGCCGTCGCGGCGGCCCTGACCGGCCGGCTCCTGCGGGTCTCCGGTGGGCACCTCCTGGTCGTGGCCGCCGTCCCGGCGTGGCTGCTCGCGCTCACCACCGCCGCCCGGCTCGCCGGGTGGGACACGTCGGCGCAGGCCACGGTCGGCGTCGTCGGTGTCGGTGCCGGTGCCGCGCTGCTCGCCCTGACCGGCGACCGCTGGTACGGCGTCGCCGCCGGGGGCGTCACCCTGGCCTCGTTCGGCGTGGCCGGCACCGCGCTGCTGACCGCCGGCCTCGATCCGGTGCGCGTGGCCGCGGTCGGTGCGGTCCTGGTCGTCTTCGCGGTGGGGCTGGCGCCTCAGCTCGCGCTCGGGTCGTCCCGCCTCGTCGAGCTGCTGCGTCTCCAGGAGGAGAGCCGTTGGGTCGGCCGGCACCTGGTCGAGGCCGCCGTGCGGCGAGGCGAGGCGGTGCTCACCGGAGCGGTCACCGGCATCGCCGGGGCGGCGGTCGGGACCGCTCTGGTGCTGCTCACCGGGAACGCGCTGCCCGGGGTGTTTCTCGGCGGCGTCCTGGGGCTGGTGTTCGCCCTGCGGTCGCGGATCTTCACCCGCCGCGGCCAGGTGGTGCCGATGCTCGCCGTGCCGGTCGTCGTGGTCACCGTGCTGCTGGTCGAGCTCACCGGGCTCCTCGCGCCGACCGGGCCGGGCCGGGTCTGGCTGCTCGTGGCCGGCGGCGTGGCGGCCGTGGCGGTGCTGCTCCGGGCCGCCCGGCCCCGCCTCGACGACGTGGCCGCCGCCCGGACGCGGCAGGTCCTCGACGTGGTCGAGGTGGTCGCGGTGCTGAGCCTGGTGCCGTTGGTGATCGCGGTCTTCGGCGGGTTCGCCTGGGCGGCCGGCTGAGGCGACCCCGGCGGGCGCCTGTCCCGTTGCCGGTGGCGCAGCCGGCTCAGGGCCGGCGATGAACTTCGTACGCCGTGGGCTCGGCCGCTAAGCCGCGCACGACCGTGACCTGCATGGCCGTGACCTGCGCGGCCGTGATCCGGTCGGCCCTGGCGCGCTCGCGGCGCTGCTCGGCGAGCAACTCCCCGATCGTGCTGATCGCCCAGACCGCGACCAGCAGCAGGGCACCGACGACCAGGCTGGCGACCACTGCCGCGTACGGGCGGCGCAGCTGGCGGGGGCCCCGGCGCGAGCCGTGCAGCAACGCGGCCGTGGCGGTGGCCGTCCGCAACGCGTGGGCCTCGACGACGGCCCGGTCCCGGGCGTCAGCCACGGTCCGCGTCCCCCGGGGCGCCGGTTCCGTCCGCCCGTCCGCCGGGTCGTGCGGCGTCGGCGGTGTCGGTGGGGTCGGCGGGGGAGACGGCGCGGGCCACCGCGACGATCACCTCGGCGAGCACGCCCTCCAGCTCCGTGTGGGGCGTCGCGGCGCTCAGCACCGCCGTCCAGGTCGTCCCCGGCAGGGGAAGGAAGAGTTGGAGGACGGTGGATCGCACCCGGGTCAGCGCGCCCGGCGGCACGGTGAACGCCACGTCCCGGTGCAGCAGACCGGGGCCGCGCGGGGTCTCCACCTCCTCGACCGTCCCCGTCCGGGGCAGGCTCTGCCGGACCAGCGTGAGCCCGGCGGGCTGCGGGGCCGAGTCGAACCAGCCCAGGTGCAACCCCGCGCTGCCGACCGCACCGGTCGACATCCGACCCAGCTGCACCATGCTGAGCGCGGCACCGGCCCGCTGGCAGTCGGCGACCAGCTGCTCGAGAAAGTCCAGCACCGCCCGTCGCTCGGCGGCACGTAGCCGGCGTCCGTGGAACCGGTCGTCGACGATCCGCTCCGCGTTGCGCTGCCACGATTCCGGATTGGTGTCCAGCAGGACCCAGTCCGACGGGATGGCGATCATCCAGGGGAACGGTGGGTGCGGCGCGTGTGCATTGATCTTCAGATCCGAGGCGGGGAGTGGATCGAGAAGGTCGGTCACGGGCGCCCCTGCGATTCCTTCGGCCGCAGGGCCGCCGCCGTCTGACTGTCGAAGTCCGAGACCATCTTCCCGATCGCCGAGGAGATGTCGCCCCACGTGCCGATGTTGTTCGTCAACTCCAGCAGGCTGGTCTTCCACTCGTCCCGGAAATCCGAGATCGCATTCTGGATGTCGCCGTGGTCGTCGCCCAGGCCGGCGCAGTCGACCGCGCCCCGCTGGTTGGACTCCAGCCGGTCGCTGAGAGTGGTGAGATTCCTTCCCAGGCTCACCAGCGTCGCGTAAGGATATTGCACGTAGGTCATCCACGCCTCCCCGTCACCGCGCAGCCAGGTTAGCAACCAACGTCAATGCGGAGAAGTCGATGACCGAGTACCGACAAAAGCCGTTCCCGGCGTCGTCCGGGCCGCTGCTCCGGGCGGCCGGCCGGGCGGCGTGGCGCGCCCTGGATCCCCGCGTCACCGCCCGGCTGCGGGTCGAGCGGACCCGCGCGGCCACCCTGTCCGCGCCGCTCGCGCCGGGCACCGTCGCCGTGGTCGGCCCGGACCGGGGAGCCGGCCGGTCGACCGTGGCCGCTCTGCTCGCCCTGGTCCTGGCGCGTCACCAGGGTTCCCGGGTGCTCGCGGTGGAGACCGGCCACGGTGGGGGCCTGCACCCTCGGCTGGCCACCCGACCTGGCGGATCGACCACGGCCGTGTTGACCGCCCTCGGCGTGCGGGAGGGGGGCGCGGGTGCGCGCCCGGGTGCGGTCGGGCGCCGCTGGCTGCGGGAACAACTCACCTTCGGCGAGGGGCCGATGCTGCTGGCCGTCGACCCGGCCGGCACCGACCGGCCGCTGACCGACGTGGAGTACGCCCCGGCGACGACCGCCCTGGCCAGGTGGTTCCCGACGCGGGTGGTCGACACCCCGCCACTGGCCACCGACCCGGTCGTGCCGGCCGTGCTGACCCGCGCCGATCAGGTGGTGATCGTGGTGCCCGACGGCCCCGGCTGCGCCGAGCGGTCGGCCCGGTGCCGCTCCTGGATCGCCCCGCTGCTGTCGCGCCCGGTCGAGGAGGCGGCGGTCGAGGTGCGGGTCCGGCGGGGCGGGGTCGCCGGCACGGGTTCCGCCGCGCCCGTTGACGACGGTGTACTCGTGCTTCCCGACGACCCGGCACTGCGCGGTGGCGGTGTGCTGCGCTGGCCGCTCCTCGCCGCCGACACCCGTTACGTGATCATTTCCCTGGCTTGCCGATTGGTGAAGAAAATTGACTGAAGTGGTGACCTGATCCTATTCATGTGCTGTGTTGGGTTCAGGGCATGTCACACAGCAGGGGAGGCCTCTGTGGGCACGAAGTTTTCGATCACCGACAACTCGGTCAACCAGCACTCGACCAATCTTGACACGTCGGTCGCGGCGCTCAACAGTCAGGCTAGATCATTTATCAACGCCATTGAACCACTGCCGGCGGTGTGGAAGGGGTCGGCGTTCCAGAGTTGGGATCAGCTGACCCAGCGGTGGAACGCGGCGATGGCCGACCTGAACAAGGCGCTCAACGACATCAAGAGCCGCGTCGGCTCGGCCGGCCAGCTCTACGACACCTACCACTCCGAGCAGACCAGCCAGTTGCAGTCGACCATGGGGTCGGCCAACTGGGACGGCGCGAAATTCCGCGGCTAACCGAAGGAGCCAGACATGGCCGACGTGTTCAGCTACGACGAGTCGACCGCCGGATCCGCCCAGGGCGACATCGCCGCCGTCGCCAACGGCGTCCAGGCCAGTCTCGACGATCTCACCAACTTCGTCACCCGGGTCAAGGCGAACTGGGAAGGCGACGAGATGGAGATCTACAACGGCATCCAGACGCAGTGGAACACCTCGGCGGACACCGTCAAGCAGATCCTCGACTCGGTGCGGCAGGCCCTCGGGCAGACCACCACGTCCGTGCAGGAGATGCGCGGTCAGGTGCGCGGCGCCCTCCAGGGCTGACCCGGCGCGTCGAACGCGCGATGACGCCGGGCGGGCCGTCTCCGGTGACCCGACCCGCTCGGCACGCGATGGAGCGTGACCAGCAGGCAGACGGACGTACGGGGAAGGTCCGGGCGCGATGGCGGAGTTTCCGGCGCACCTGTTTCGTATGGAGGGAGACCCGTCGGCGATCCGTTCGTCGGCGGGCAAGTGGCACAGCTTCGGCACGGCGGCGACCCAGGCCGCCAGCGAGATCACCAGGCTCGACACCAGCCAGTTCGTCGGGCCCGAGGGTGACCAGTTCCGCAAGGGCCTCAACGCCAGCATGCCCGGGAACCTGCGGATCACCGGCGACGCGTTCGGCAAGGTGTCCACCAGCCTCCGGACGTTCGCCGACACACTGAGCGGTCTCCAGGACGAGATGCGTCCGCTCGCCCAGCGGGCACCCGGCCTGTGGGAGGCGTTGCAGGCCGCCCGGGGCCGGGCGGAGCGGGCCCGGGACGCCGACGCCCGCCACGAGCGGGAGGTGGCCGCCCGACCGCCGGAGGACACCGAACCGGACACCTACCGGTCCGACAGCGGTGCGGCCGGAGCGGCCCTGTCCCAGGCCCAGCGGGAGTGGGACGCCTGCGTCGCCGCCGCCAACGGGCTGCGCGACCGGCAGACCACCGCCGTCCGTGACTGCGTCCGGGTGATCAAAGAAGCCAGGGACCTGCGCTTCAAGGAAAACCCGAAATGGTGGAACCTCAAAGGTCAGTTCACCAACTTCGTCCGGGACAACCAGGAACTGCTCCAGAAGCTCTCCGGCGCGCTCAAGATCGTTTCCCTGGTCGCCGGTTTGCTCTCCTTCATCCCGGTTCTCGCGCCCATCATGGGGCCGATCGCCATCGCCGCCGGTGCCGCCGCCCTGCTGATCGACGCGTCCATCTACGCGGCCACCGGCAAGGGCAGCCTCACCCAGATCCTGATCGACGGGGTGCTCACCGTCGTGCCCATCGGCCGACTGGCGATGTTGGGTAGACCGGTCGCGGCGCTGGCCGGTCGCGGGCTGTCGGCCCTCGGCAACGGTTACGGCAAGGCACGCCAGGCGCTGGCGACCATGCCGCGCCCGAGCATTCCGATGGGGGCGCGTCGATGCGCGGCCGACCCGATCGACGTGGCCAGCGGCGAGGTCGTCCTCACCCAGACCGACGTCGAGCTGCCCGGCCTGCTGCCGGTCGTGCTGACCCGCAGCCACCTGTCGTCGTACCGGGTCGGCGGTTGGTTCGGCCCCTCGTGGGCGTCCACCCTGGACCAGCGGCTCGAGATCGACGACGACGGGGTTTGCCTGGTCGCCGAGGACGGCATGCTGTTGACCTATCCGCTGTCCGGTGCCGCCGACGCGCGGGCCATGCCCGAGTCCGGGCCGCGGTGGCCGCTCACTTCGACAGTCGGCGGATACGTCGTCGAGCAACCCGAGAACGGCCGGGCCCTGCACTTCCGGGAGGTCCCCGGCGACGCTGGACCAGCGGGCGCCGGGGAACCGGTCCGCGTGCTGCCGCTGGTCGCCGTGACTGATCGGAACGGGCACCGCATCGACGTCGACTGGCGGGACGGCGAGGTCGCGGAGATCCGGCACAGCGGCGGATACCGCATCGCGGTGGACACCCTTCGGGGCCGGATCACGGCTCTGAGCCTGCTCGACGCGGACGCCTCGGGTGACGCCCGGGTCCTCGTCCGGTTCGGCTACGACGAGCAGGGTCACCTTGTCGAGGTGACCAACGAGTCGGACCGCCCGTTGCGGTTCGGGTACGACGGCGACGGACGGCTGACCCGTTGGCAGGACCGGAACGAACAGGAGTACGCGTACACCTACGACGAGCACGGACGATGTGTGGCCGCCACCGGAACGGGCGGTTACCTGGCCGCCCGGCTGCAGTACGACCCGGACGCCCGGACGACCGCCGTGCTCGACTCGCTCGGCCATAGGACCGTCTACGAGCTGAACGAACGCGGACAGAGTCAACGAGTCACCGATCCGCTCGGGAACGTCACCACCTGCACCTGGGATCGTTTCGACCGAAAGCTGACAGAGACGGACGCTCTCGGGCGAACCGTTCGTTGGTCGTACGATGAAGACGGGAACCTGGTCGAGGTCATCCGCCCGGACGGCAGCCGGGCGGTCCTGTCCTACAACCACCTGCGCCAGCCCGTCGCGGCCACCGGTTACGACGGTGCGACCTGGCGGCGCGCCTACGACGAGCGCGGCAACCTGACCATGGTCACCGACCCGACCGGTGCCGCCACCCACTACCGCTACGACGACGCGGGCCACCTCGCCGAGGTGGTCGATGCGCTCGGCAACGCCCTGCGGGTGGAGACCGTCGCCGCCGGCCTGATCAGCCGAATCACCGACGCGACTGGCGCGGTGACCAGCTACCGGCGGAACGCGGCCGGGCGGATCACCAGCATGACGGACCCGGTGGGCGGCACGACGTACCTCGGCTGGACGGTGGACGGGCACCTGGCCTGGCGGCGCACGCCGGACGGTGCGCACGAGGAGTGGACCTACGACGCCGAAGGCAACCTGGTCAGCCATACCGACCCGAGCGGGGTGACCACCGAGTTCGAGATCGGCCCCTTCGACCTCCCGGTCACCCGCACCGGCCCGGACGGTGGCCGTCTGACCTTTGCGTACGACACCGAACTGCGCCTCACCACCGTCACCAACCCGCAGGGCCTGACCTGGCGGTACGACTACGACCCGGCCGGGCGGCTGGTCGCCGAGACCGACTTCAACGGCCGGACCCAGACCTACACCCACGACGCGGTCGGGCAGCTCGTGGCCCGCACCAACGGCGCAGGGCAGCACGTCGACCTGGTCCGCGACGAGTTGGGCAACGTGGTCGAGAAGCGCACCTCCGAGGGCGTCACCACCTTCGGTTACGACCCGGTCGGTCGGCTGCTGCACGCCGCCTCGCCGGACGTCGAGCTGCGGCTCGAGCGGGACCCGCTCGGCCGGGTGGTCGCCGAGGTCCGCGACGGCCGACGCCTCACGTCGACCTACGACGCCCTTGGCCGGCGTACCCACCGGCGTACCCCGTCGGGGCTGGAGAGCGCCTGGGAGTACGACGCGGGCCACCGGCCGGTGACCCTGAACACGGGTGGGCAGACCGTCCGGTTCACCCAGGACGCCGCTGGCCGGGAGATCCGGCGCAGCGTCGGTGCGCTCGTCCTCACCCAGACCTGGGACCCGAACCACCGTCTGGTCTCCCAGGCGCTCACCGCGAACCCGGTTGCCGGGTCGGATGCCCTGGCCGGCGTGCCGGAACTGATCGCGCACCGGGCCTATGGGTACCGCGCGGACGGCTGCCTGGTCGACATCGCCGACCAGGTCACCGGCGAACGCCGGCTGGCACTGGACCGGGCCGGCCGGATCACCGCCGTCCGGGCCGCCGACTGGACCGAGGGGTACGCCTACGACGACGCCGGCAACCTTGCCCACGCCACCTGGGGCGGAACGGATGAGACCGGGACTGCACGGGGCGACCGCGAGTACACCGGCACGCTGATCCGCCGCGCCGGGGACATCCGGTACGAGCACGACGCGGCCGGGCGGGTCGTGCTGCGGCAACGCAAGGAGCGTTCGACCAAGCCGTCGACCTGGCGGTACACCTGGGACAGCGACGACCGGCTGGTCGGCGTGATCACACCGGACGGGACCCGCTGGCACTACCGGTATGACGCCCTCGGTCGCCGGGCGGCCAAGCAGCGACTCGACGCCGACGGTGGGGTGGTCGAGCAGGTCGACTTCGCCTGGGACGGCCCCCGCCTGGTCGAGCAGACCTACCGGGACGGAACCGGCGAACGCACCAGTACCTGGGAGTACGCCCCCGGCTCGTTCACCCCGATCAGCCAGACCGACGGGTCGGACCTCGACCAGATCGAGGTGGACCGCCGCTTCTACGCGATCGTCGCCGACCTGACCGGTACGCCCACCGAACTGGTCAGCCCGGACGGCCGGGTGGCCTGGCAGCAGCGCACCACCATTTGGGGAGTTCCCACCCACGTCAGTACCGACGGGGCTGACTGTCCACTGCGCTTCCCAGGTCAGATCCATGATCCGGAAACCGGTGCTTCATACAACTACCACCGCTACTACGACCCCGAGAGCGGCCGTTACGCCTCGGCAGATCCTCTCGGTCTCGCGGCCGGCCCCGACCCGCACAACTATGTGGTCCATCCGCTACGGCACGTCGATCCACTCGGGCTGACGCCCTGCAACGTCAATGAGATGGCGTCGCGAATCGACGTCGAGAATCTCGGCATGACGGAGACGGTCAGGAATCATGCCGGCATTCCGGTCGCGAAACGTACCTCCCCGCGGCATGGCCTTCCGCAACGGCCCTTCATGGGACCGAACGACCGCCTCCTGCTGAGCGAGATCATGGCCGGATCGAGTCCGCGATTGGACCCTCGGGGAGCGGAGGGGGCGCTTCGGTGGGACACGCCCGGGGCGATGAACGGTTCCGAAGGGGTGTGGGAGCTTGTGGTTGACACGAACACCAATACCATCCTGCATTGGAACTTCGTGCGATGACGCTCATGGTCCGGTTCGAGGATGGCAGGACATTGTCCGGGAAGCTCTTCTTCCGGGCTGCGGAGCACAGCTTCTCGTACGAGGCGGCCGATGATGTCGATCTCGAGTGCCGCGCGGGCTCGGACGGTGTGACGAGCCTGGTGGCCGACACCCTCCAGATCGAGGTGGGTGTGGAGACGGGGCAGCTCCTCTTCGCCTGGGGCTACCTCCCGGCGAACTCGTGGTCGAGGACTTCACTACCGCAGCCGGAGGCCCTGCCCGGAGTCCTGCGCCTGGTCCCCGGCGAGGATCTGGAACCGGGCGTTTCCCTGTCCATCTCGCGAAGTAGTAACTGGAAGGCCGAATTCGATCAGGCAGCTGGATGTGTCCGTGTGTCTGCGGAGTATGAAACGCATCCGACCGTTGTGAAGATCGCGGACGGCGTGGCGGTCGGTGTCCAGGACGGCGTCATATCCTCCATCTGGTTGTGGCCGGAGTTCGTCGACTAGTCCGCGATGTCGATCTGCGGATTGCGGACTGCGACTCAGGGGTGGTCCCAGAGTGAACCTCGCAGTACGCTTGCCAGGTGCCGCGCCGGTTTATCGGAGACGATGGAGCAGGCCGACCAGTTGCTGACGGTGCGCCGTTGGTCGGCGACCATGCAGCCAGAAAGAAACGGCTCATAACCGTTCTGCTGGTGGCTGTTCTGGCGGTGGTGGGCGGTCTGCTCGGTGCCGGACTCTATCTGAAGTCGGTGGAGTCGGACGTCGGGCGGGTGGACGTGTTCACCGCTGTGCCCGAGGCTTCCCGGCCGGCGAAGGCGCCCGAGGCGCGCGATGCCCGTAACCTGCTGATCCTCGGCAGCGACTCCCGTGACCCGGAGAACACCGGGGGCTCCCGCAGCGACACGATCATCCTGGCCCACATTCCCAGGGGCGGCGGCAGCGCTCAGCTCGTCTCCATCCCCCGGGACACCTGGGTGCACGTGCCCGCCTCGAAGGACGGCCGGCACGGCAACCGGGACGCGAAGATCAACGCGGCGTTCGCCTGGGGCGGGGTGCCCCTGCTGGTGCAGACCGTGGAGAAGTTCACCGGCGTCCGGGTCGACCACGTCGTCATGGTGGACTTCGCCGGCTTCAAGGAGATCGTCGACGCCCTGGACGGTGTGGAGATCGAGGTGACGGAGAGCTTTACCTCCACCCACGCCCTCACCCCGGACGGCCGTCGGCACTTCACCAGAGGCCGGCAGACCATGGACGGTGCGACCACCCTGGACTACGCCCGTGAGCGGTACGCCTTCCCCGACGGCGACTTCACCCGCATCCGCCACCAGCAACAGGTGATCCGGGCGATCCTCGACAAGGCCGCGTCCGGGGGTCTGCTCACCAACCCGGCCCGGCTCGACGACTTCCTCCGCGCCACCGCCGACGCCGTCTCGGTCGACGAGACGCTCTCCCTGGTCGACCTGGCGATGGACCTGCGGCATCTGCGCGGCGGGAACCTGACCTTCCTCACCAGCCCCAGCCGGGGCACCGGCCGGGTCGGCACGGAGAGCGTCGTCCTCGCCGACGAGGCGAAGGCCCGTGTCCTCTACACCGCAGTCCGTCGCGACGAGGTGGGCAAGATCCTCGCGGCTGCCCGGTAGCCGGATCAACCTCTCCGGAAGAGCGGTAGTGGTCGTCCCCGGTAGCCGGGCAGGTGCCGTTCGGGTTCGGCGTCGAGCACCGAGGCGAGCACCGCCCCGAAGACGTCCCGGAAGTCGGTGGTCGCCTTCAGGTCACCGTTGTCCAGGTCGGTCAGGCTCGGCGGCTCGCCGTGGAATCCACCGGCCACCCGCGCCCCGGCCACCAGCACCGGTCCGGCGGTGCCGTGGTCGGTGCCGTCGGAGGCGTTGGCGCGTACCCGCCGACCGAACTCGCTGTAGACGACCACCGCTACCCGCCGGCCGGCTGCGCTGCCGGCCATCCGGGTGACGAAACCGGCCACCGCCGCGTCGAGCTGGCCGAGCAGCACCTCGTGCGCGGCCAACTCCCCGGCGTGGGTGTCGAAGCCGCCGAGACTCACCGAGTACACCCGCGTCGGCACGCCGGCCTCGACACAGCGGGCGACCAGGGCGAGCTGCGCGGCGAGCGCCCCACCACCGCCGGTGCCGGTCGCGGGCACCGTGCCCTCCACCGGGGTCGGGCTGGCGACCGGGTCGGCCGCCTCGCGGACCAGCCGGCCCATTTCCACCAGGTCGGCGTACGCGGCTGCCGCGCGCGCCTGCGCGTCCGGCTCGCCCGGTTCGGTACGGCCCAGCGCCGCGACCATCGGCGGTGCCACCCAGTCCGGCAGTTCCAGTCCCTGGTAGCTGACACAGGCGCCGACCCGGGTCCGTCCGACCAGCAGCGGCGGCAGCACCGGCTCGAAGCTGACCGCGGCTTCCACCGGCGCGCGGGTGCTGTCCAGCCACCGGCCCACCCAGCCGGTGTCGGCCGGGGCGTCGGGCGTACCGGTCTGCCAGATGTCCATCGACCGGAAGTGGCTGCGGTCCGGCCGGGGGTAACCGACGCCGTGCACGATCGCCAGCCGGCCGTCGTCCCAGAGTCGCTTCAGCCCGGTCAGCGCCGGGTGGAGCCCGTGCCGGTCGTCCAGCGTCAGCACCCGCTCCGGCGGGTGCGCCAGGTCGGGGCGGGTCGAGTGGTAGGCCGGATCGGCGTACGGGACGACGGTGTTCAACCCGTCGTTGCCGCCGTAGAGGGTGACCAGGACGACCGTGTCCGCCCGGTGAGTGGCCGGCCGCTCCCCGCCGGTGCGCAGCAGCCGGGCCAGGGTGATCCCGCCGACCCCGGCGGCCAGCGCCCCGCCACCGGCCACACCGGAGGCGAGCAGGAAGCGTCGTCGGGTCGGCCGATCCACGTCAGGTCACCGCGTACTCGGGGCTGACCAGGCCGAGGGTGAGCATCAGCCGCGAGTTCCCGGCGGCCCGGAGCACCTGGTACGTCCGGTCGGTCCACCGTTCCACGCAGAGCAGGTGGGCCACCGACTCCGGGGTCAACCGTTCGGGGCTGTGCAGCGCGGCGAGCTTGCCGGCGAGGTGCAGCTTCAGCCGGGCGGCGGCGCTGGTCAGCCAGGCCGCACCGGCCGGCCAGCCGCCCACGCTGGGCGGGGCGAACGGACGCTGGCCGAGGCCGCCGAGTCCGTCCAGCAACGCGACCACGGTCTCCGGGGGCATGGTGGCCGGCCGCAGCGCCAGCTGACGCATCGCCCCGACCAGCCACTCGACCGGTTGCTTGACCATGGTGGACCGGGTGGTGGGAAACGCCTCGTCGGCGAGGAGCGCGCGCAGCATCGCCATCGGTTCGGGGTACGCGGCGACCATCGCCGTCAGGGTCGGCTCGGGGGCCGGGCGGATCGACGACCCGTACCGGTGCCAGAGCCGGGTGGCGACGAACCGGGGGCAGGCCGGCTGCCGCAGCAGCAGGTCGGCGAGGCCGTGCGCGGTGAAGGCCGCGGTCTCGCCGAGGATCGTCTTCTCGCCGCCGTCGTGTCGGCGCGGGTCGAGGAGTGTCCGCTCGCCAGCCAGGTCGATCCGCCAGCCGGTCAAGGCCCGCCCCGCGTCCCGGACGTCCGCCTCGGTGTACCGGCCGATGCCGATGGTGAACAGTTCCAGCAGTTCCCGGGCGAGATTCTCATTCGGTGCCTCCCGGCTGTTGAACTGCCCGTCCAGCCAATACACCAGCGCCGGGTCCACGACCATCCGGTGCGCCATGTCGACGAAGTCCCGCGCCGCGCGCAGCGCGCCGTGCTGGGCCAGCATCAGCTGCGCGCTCTTCACCTTGACGATCGACGTCGCCCAGTGGCCGTGCCAGAAGAACAGCAGTTTCTCCACCGCCTGGTGGTCGGCGACGGTCATCCGGTCCAGCCACCAGCGACTGATCACCGTCGTCTCGCTGTGCCGCTGGTCGTCGGCGCGAAGTCGTTGCTCCGGTGTCGGGGTACGGGCGTACGGATCCGGGCCGAGTCGGGGCAGCGGGGCCCGGGTGGCGCCGATGTCCGGCCCCGGCGGGCTGGTCAGGGCGGTCAGGGTGGCGTCGTGGCCGGCCCGCTGCGCCGCCGCGAGCTCGGCGGCGGTCGGACCGAAGCCGGCCCGCCGCAGCAGCAGCGCGACATCGTCGGTCATGGCGGCACCGTCGGTGGGATTCCCATAATGATGGTGTGTCAGGGGCGGTGTATCTCCCCGGGTGACGGTCCGCCTCGGTCGCCGCTGGCGGCCCACACCTCTGTCCGTACTGACATAGAGCCTAATAGATCAACTTGCCCGTGGTAACCAATGTCGGCATGTCGATTTTCCCGCTTTCCGGGAGCGCATTCCGATCACGATTCACGGTATTATCCCGCTGCGCGCCTCGTCGACCGTCCATCATGTCCCGACACCACGTCGCGGGGGTACGAGCTGATGATTCCGCCCGTTCCACTCGACCACCAGGACACGTCACCACCGGTTCCGGGCGACGTGCCGGTGGGGCGGGTGGCGCAGCCGCCACCGGGGCGCTCGATCGCACTGGTCCACGAGTGGTTCACCGCCACCGGCGGCGCCGAGCAGGTCTTCCGTCAGCTCGCCGAGGTCTTCCCGGCCGCGACCCGCTTCGCGCTCTGGCGGGAGGCGGGTGTCGACGCACCGGAGCTGCGCGAGTCGTGGCTGGCCCGTACCCCGCTGCGGGTCAGCAAGGCGGTGGCCCTGCCGTTCATGCCGCTGGTCTGGCGCACCCTCACCCGGGAACGCTTCGACGTGGTCATCACCTCCAGCCACGCCTTCGCACACACCGCCCGACTCGGCTCACCGGAGCGCACCCGCTACCTCAGCTACGTCCACGCCCCGGCCCGTTACCTCTGGACGCCGGGAGTCGACGACCGGGCCGCCGGCCGGCTGCTGGCCGTGCCCCGCCGGGTGATGCGCGCTCTCGACGTACGGCTCAGCCGGCACGTGCACAGTTACGCCGCCAACTCCCGTGAGGTCCGCGACCGGATCCGCCGGCACTGGCGGCGCGACGCCCGGGTGATCAACCCCCCGGTCGACGTGGAGTTCTTCGCCGACGCGCGGGGCGGTGAGCGGGCCGCGCCCCGCGACTACCTCCTCGGCGTCGGCCGGTGGGTCCGGTACAAGAACTTCGACCTGATCATCGCCATCGCCGAGGCGGCCCGGATGCCCCTGGTCATCGCCGGGTCCGGCCCGGAGGAGATCCGGCTGCGCCGGCTGGCGGCCCGCGCCACCGTGCCGGTCACCTTCGAGGTCCAGCCGGACCGGGTGCGGCTGCGGCAGCTCTACTGGGGAGCCCGGGTGCTGCTGTTCCCGGTGCACGAGGACTTCGGCATGGTTCCGGTGGAGGCCCAGGCCTGCCGGACACCGGTGCTCGGACTGCGCCGGGGCGGCCTGCTGGAGACGGTCGTCGACGGGGAGACCGGCATCCTCCTCGACTCCACCGACCCCCGCGACTACGCCAACGCCCTCGCCCGCCTCGACGAGCTGGACCGGGCCCGGATGCCCGCCCAGGCGGCCCGCTTCTCCGGTTGCGCGTTCGCCAGCCGGGTGACCGAGTGGGTCGCGCATGAGTGCGGCTGAACCGCCGCGGGTGCTGCACGTCAGTCACACCTCCCAACCCGGCGGGGCCGAACTGGCCCTGGCCCGCCTGGTCGGGCGGGACCGCCCCTGGCGGGCGGCGCTGCACACCCCACCGGGCGGCGGCGCGTTCGACCACCTGCGGAGCACCGACGTCACGGTCGCCGACGACCTGCCCGCGCTGCCCACCGGCGGCACCCGCAGCCGGGCCCCGCTGCTGGCGGCCCGCTACCTGGCCGCGTTGCGGGCGGGTGCCCGCGTCCTGCGACGCAGCCCGCTGTTCCGGGACGCCGACCTCGTGCACGCCAACACGGCCGCCGCCGCGATCATCTGCGCCCTCGCCGACCGCCGTCACCGCCGACCCCTCGTCGTGCACCTCCGGAGCCCGGTGAACGCCGAGACCCTGGGGCCGCTCGGGTTGCCGGCGTTCACCCGGCTCGCCCTGCGGCACGCCGACGGGCTCATCGCGAACTCCCGGTTCACCCTCGCCAGTGTGGTGGGGCGGCCCCGGGTGCCGGACCGCCGGGTGGTGCTGCAGAGCCCGAGCGGCATCGGGGAACGGGTGGCCCGGCCCCGGGTCCGACCGGTGGTCCGGGCGGTGGGGATGGTGGGCCGGCTGCAACCCTGGAAGGGCCAGCACGTCTTCCTCCAGGCGTTCGCTGCCGCGCTGCCCGACTCCGACGTGCGGGCGTACCTCTGCGGGGCCCCGCTGTTCGGCGAGGCGGCGTACGAGGCGCAGCTGCGGGACCTGGCCGCCCGGCTGGGTATCGCCGACCGGGTGCACTTCCTCGGACACGTCGACGACGTCCCCGCCGTCCTCGACGCGATCGACATCCTGGTCCACGCCTCGCTCGGCCCCGAGCCGCTGGGACAGACCGTGCTCCAGGGACTGGCCCGGGCCAAGCCGGTGATCGCCACCGAGGGCGGCGGGCCGGGGGAGTGGATCCGATCCGGCGTCAACGGACTGCTGGTCCCACCCGGCCGACCCGAGGCGCTCGCCGGGGCCCTGCGCCGCCTGGTGGCCTCGCACCGACTCCGGATCGACCTGGCCGTCGCGGCCGCCGGCACTCCCGGGCTGCTCTCCGACGCGGAGTGCGTCGCTCGGCACGGCGAGTTCTTCGACGCCGTACGGCGGGCACACCGGCCGGGGCCGGCCCGGTGAGCGGGCGCCGCCTGCGGGTCGCGTACGTGCTCGCCCGCCCGCCCGGCCCCAGCGAGACCTTCGTCCCGGCCGAGGTGCGGGCGGTCCGGGCGACCGGAGCGACCGTCGAGGTGTTCCCGGTCGGGCCGGGCGGCGGCCGGGTCGCCGACCTGCGTCGGGCCGCCGGCCGGCTGCTGTGCCGGCCCGGTGGTCTCCCGGCCGACCTGCGTGTGCTGGGTGTCCGCCCCCTGCCGCGCGGGTTGCTCGCCAGTGCCGGCGCGGCCGGCCTGGCCGGGCCGGTGGCGCGGTTCCGTCCGGACGTGCTGCACGCGCACTTCGTCAACCTGCCCACCGCGGTCGCCCTGCTGCTCGGCCGTCGCCTGGACCGTCCGGTCACCGCCACCGCCCACGCGGCCGACTTCCTCCGGGAGCCGCACCCGGCGGCGCTGCGCCGCCGACTGTCCCGGCTCGACCACCTCTTCGTCGTCTCCGCCGCCTCGGCGGCGCAGCTCGCCGCCGGGGGAGTGCCGATGGCTTCGGTCCCGCACCGGGTCGTGCGGGCCGCTCACGACGGCTGGATCGTCGACCCCGACCGGGAGCGGCCACCCCCGGCTCCCGGCCCGGCCCGGCTGGTCACCGTCGCCCGCCTGGTGGCCAAGAAGGGCGTCCCGACGGCCGTCGACGCGGTCGCCCGCCTCGTCGCAGCCGGCCACGACCTCCGCTACGACGTCTACGGCGACGGGCCGCTGCGCGCCGAGGTCCGCCGGCAGGTCCGGCGGAACGGCCTGGCCGGGATCGTCCACCTGCACGGCGCGGTGCCGCACGAGGTGGCGATGGCCGCCCTGGTCGGGGCGGACGTCGCGGTGCTGCCCTGCCGGGCGGGGCCGGACGGCGACCTCGACGGCATCCCGGTGTTCCTGATGGAGGCGGCCGGCCGGGGGGTGCCGGTGGTGACCACGGCGCTCTCCGGCATCCCGGAACTTGTCGGCCCGGACGCCGGGTGGCGGGTGCCGCCCGACGACCCGGTCGCGGTGGCCGACGCGATCCGTGGCGTGCTCGCCGATCCGACGGAGGCGCGGCGGCGCAGCCGCGTCCTCCAGGCCCGCCTCCGCGTGGAGTTCGCCCCGGCCACGCAGGCCGACCGCCTGGTCGACACCTGGAACCGGCTCGTCGACCAGCGCAGGAACCCGCACGGGACCGGCCGGCGCGCAGGGGCCGACCGCACCGGGACCGGGCGGCGCGGGGCAGGTCGGGCCGCCCCGGACACGCCCGGGACCGCCGACCGCGTGCCCGGGGCGCAGCCGGACCGGGTCGAGCCGCCTCGCCGGCCGGTGGGAGATCCCGGATGACGCTGACCGTGGTGTGCTCGTACTTCCCGTTGCCGCAGGACCGGGGCGACCCCGTCCGGGTGCTCATGGCGCTGCGGGCGCTGGCGTCGGTCCGTGACCACACCCTGCTCGTGGTGCGTCGCCCGGACACCCGGCCGGAGCAGGTCGGGCAGCTCCGCCGGCTGCTCCCCGGAGTCGAGGTGCGGGTCTTCGACGCCACCGCCTTTCGGTTCGACCGGTTCGGTCCGGCGGGCCGCTACCCGGAGGCCCTCGCCGCCGGGGTGCCCCCGTGGGTCCGCAGCCGCTGGAGCGCCGACCTGCACGCGGAGCTGCGGCAACGCACCGGCGTCGGCATCGCCCTCGGTGAGGCGGCCGGGGCCTACGTGCGGGACACCCCGTTGCGCTGGCACTGGGACAAGGCCAACGTGCTCGCCGCCAGCCTCCGACAGGAGGTCGACGTGGCGACAGGCCCGGTCCGCCGGCTCCGCGCCCGCTACCTGACCCGGATCTCCACCCGGTTCGAGGCCACCGTGCTGTCCCGCTGCGCCACCGTCTCGGTGACCAGCGCGGAGGAGGCCGCACGGCTGCGGCGTCACCACGGTCGGACGGCGGACGTCGTCCTGCCCAGCGCGGTTGCCCTGCCGGTCGGGCACCGGCCCCGACCCCGCGAGCGGGAGCTGGTCTGGCTGGGCAGCTTCGCGTACGAGCCGAACCTGGCCGGACTGCGCCGATTCCTGGCTGACGGGTGGCCCCGCCTGGCGGCGGCCGGGCACACCCTGGACCTGGTCGGCTCGGGGCTCACCGGACCGGTCCGGGCCACCCTCGCACGGCATCCCGGGGTGCGGGTCCTCGGCTACGTCGACGACCTCCGGCCGGTGCTCGCCCGCAGCCGCGCCGCCGTGGTGCCACTGTGGAGCGGGGCGGGCGTCAAGCTGAAGACCCTCACGCTGCTCGCCCACGCCGTACCGGTGTTCGCCACCCCGGTCGGCGCCGAGGGGGTCCCGCCGAGCGCCGCCGTACGCCTCGCCGGGACGCCCGCCGCACTGGCCGGGCGGATCCTGGAGACCGGCCCGGCCGACCTCGACGCCATGGCGGTCGAGGCGGTCCGGCTGGTCCGGGACCGGTTCTCCGCCGACCGGTTCGCCTCGGATCTGGTCGACTCCCTCACCGCGTGCGGCGTCCTCGGCCCGTCCGACCGCCGTCCGGGTCCCACCGCCGCCCGCGACCGGTCCGCGTCCGCCGACCGCCGCACCCGTCCGGAGCGGTGATGTCGACGCGACGTCTGGTCTCCGCCACCACCGCCAACCTGGTCGTCCCGCTCAGCGGGCTCCTGGTCGGCCCGGTGCTGTCCCGG
Organism: Micromonospora sp. NPDC050187; assembly: GCF_044459745.1. NCBI lineage: Bacteria > Bacillati > Actinomycetota > Actinomycetes > Micromonosporales > Micromonosporaceae > Micromonospora > Micromonospora sp. NPDC050187. The sequence goes on along the minus strand of NZ_JBITJH010000002.1, from coordinate 580,025 downwards.
GAACTGGGGCCGGAGGGACGCGGGTTCTACGCCGCGCTGACCCTGCCCGTCGTGGTCTACGGCTGGCTCGGTACGTACGGCCTCCAGGACGCGCTCACCTTCCACCTCCGGCACCGCCGGCTCTCGGGCCGGGACGCCGCTCGGGTCGCCCTGCTCGCCACGGTGCCACTCGGCCTGCTCGGTGTGCTGCTCCTGGCCGTGCTGGGGCTGGTCGCGCTCGCCCGGGAGCCGGGAGAGCACCGTCAGTTTCTCGTCCTCGCCCTGCTCGCCCCGCTGCACATCCTGGCGAACCTGCTCGTCGGCGCGCTGACCGGTGTCGCCGACGTCGGCGGCGTCAACCTGCTGAAGGTCGTGCCGGCGGTGATCCGGACGGTCCTGCTCGTGGGCGCCTGTCTCGCGTTCGACCTGAGCGCCTTCGTCGCCGGCCTGCTCTTCCTCGTCTCGGCCGCCGGTGGGACGGCCGTCGGGCTGCGCCGGCTGCGTCGTGCGCCGGCGGGCGAGGTGCCGTCCGGGCCGCTGCCACTGCGGTCGCTGACCCGGTACGCGGCGGTCTGCCTGCCCGGTGTGCTGGCGGCTGTCGCCACCGCCCGGCTCGACCAGGTGATCGGCCTGCCCCTGCTCGGCGCCCGGGAACTCGGCTTCTACGCGGTCGCGGTCAGCGTGGCCGAACTACCGATGGTGGTGGCGACCGCCGCCCGGACCGTCCTCATGGGCCGGGCCGACGGCGACGACCCCGCCGCGGCGCTGCGTGTGGCCCGGCTGGCGCTGCCGCTCACCCTGGCGGCGTGCGTCGTGCTGGCCGCCGTCGCGGCACCGCTGCTCCCCCTGGTCTTCGGCGAGGCGTTCGCACCGGCGGTACTGCCCACCGTCGTGCTCTGCGCGGCGACCGTCCTCTACACCGGCGTGCAGATCCTCGGCGCGGTGCTGCTCGCCAACGGCCGGGCGGGACGGTCCTCGGCCGCCCTGGTCGCCGGGGCGCTCACCGGTGTGGTGGCGCTCGTCGCGCTGGCCCCGCTGGGCGCGGTCGGCGCGGCCGTGGCCAGCCTCCTCGGGTACGCCGTGGCGGTGCTGCCGGCGGCCCGGTCGGTCGTCGGCCTGCCCGGGGTGCCGTCGCTGCGGGCGGTCACCGTCCCCTACGCCGACGACCTCCGCTTCCTGCGCGCCCGACTCCGCCAGCGGGGCCGACGGAGCGGGCCGGCGCCGGTCGACACCGGAAGCGGTGCGCGGTGACCACGCTGCGGGGCCGGATCACCGGTGGACTGCGGCGGGCGACGTCCCGGCAGCCGGTGCGGTGGACGGACGCGGGGATCGCGCTGCTGGTCGTCCTGGCCTGGCTGCGGGGGGTGGCGCCACCGCTCGTCCAGCTCCTCGACAGCGGCCGGCCCGGCTTCAACACCCGCACCGACCTGATGCCGGTCGCCGGTCGGCTCCTCGGCGACGCGCTCACCCTGGCCGTCGTCGGGCTTGCGGTGGTCCTCGCCGGGTACGGCCTGCGGCGTGGCCGTCCCGACCACTGGTGGGGGCTCCTGGTGGCGCTCGTCCCGTTGGCGGTGATCGCGTCCGCCGGCTGGGCCGAGCACCAGCCGCCCGGCCCGGTGACGCTGGCCCTGCCGCTGGTCGCGGTCGCGGTGTGGGTGTGTCGTCCCGGCCGCCGCGTCCTCGCCACCATCGGCGCGTGCGGGGCACTCACCGCCCTGGGGTCGATGCTGCTGGCGGCGGCGAGGCCGGAACTGGCCCTGCTGACCGGTGCGGCGGCCGGCGCCAAGAGCGTCCCTGGTGGTCTGCTCGCCGGCCCGTACGCGCACTCCAACGTCCTCGGTATCGTGCTCGCCCTCAGCCTTCCGTTCGTGTTCGCGTTGCGGACCGCGTCGTCCCGGTGGACGGCGCTGGCGGTGATGCTCGTCGCGGTGGCCTGGACCGGTTCCCGCACCAGCCAGGTCGCGGTCCTGGCGGTCCTGGCCGCCGGGGCGCTGCTCGCCGTGGCCGCCCGCCGTGGGTGGCGGTCACGCCGGTCGTGGTCGGTGCTGGTGTCGCTGCCGGTGGCGGCCGGGCTCGCCCTCACCGTGGTCACCCCGCTGCTCACCACCGATCCGGCCCGCTTCACCGAGCGGGGCCGGATCTGGCGGGAACTGCTGACCCACTGGCGGGAGCGGCCCCTGCTCGGCCACGGTCCGGACTTCTTCTACCGGGAGCCCGGCCTGGCCGAGGCGCTCGGCGGCGCGTTCAACCACGGGCACAACCTGCTGGTCCACCTGCTGGTGGTGGGCGGGCTGCTCGCCGTCGTGGCGGTGGCGACGCTGCTCGGTCTCTGCTGGCGGCGGGCGGCGGTGGCGGCCCGCCGGGGCCGGGTCGTGCCGATGCTCTACCTGGCCGCGTTCGTCTGGGTCTCCTGGTTGGAGGCGTCCCACGTGCCGACCACCCTGGCCGGGCACCTGAGCTGGTTGCCGCTCTGCCTGATCCTGCGCGGCGAGCCGGAACGGGACTCAGAAGATCAGGGTGTCCCGGAGGTAGTTGGCGACCCGGCGTAGCTGGTTGGCGCCGTCCAGCGGAGCGGTCATCCGCAGGACCAGCTGACGGTCGACGTCGCCCTCGCCACCGCGCCAGTAGGCGACCACCACCAGCACGTACCGGGGAGTGCCGTCGATCAGCAGGCCGCTGCGCTCGGCGTAGACCGCGGTCGGCCCGCCGCGTGTCCAGCGCAGCCCCCACGCCTCCTCGGCGGTGCGCATCGCCACCTGGCGGGAGCCGGTGCACGGCACCGGGCAGTCCCGCACGATCAGCTCACCGCCGATGGGCGGACCGGCGTCGGCAGGGGCGCCGCACAGGTGGCGGGCGTAGCCCTCGGCCCGGCCCGCCGGCGTGCACTGCCAGTCGAGAGGCACCTTGACCGGGAAGGGGAGGCCGTCCAGGCCGGTCAGGGTGCGGATCCGGTCGACCGCGGCGAAGCTCGGCCACTGCGCCGGCCAGCTGCCCGGTGCCGGTGGCTCCAGGCCGGGGTTCAGCGGGGCGGACGTCGGCATCGCCGCCGCCGACGACGGGCCGGCACCGGCCCGGGGGGCCGGACCGGAGGCGTCGCCGCCGGAGCGGGTCACCGCGAACAGGATGCCGCCACCGACCAGGACGAGCAGGACGACCGCGGCGATTACCAGGGTCGGTCGGGTGGTGGGCGGCGTGTCCCCGGGACCGGGCGCGGGTGGTCCGACCTCGTCCGGTTCCTCGATCGCGGGCCCGGCGGGAGCGGGACCGGAGGCGGCCGGACCGGTCTCCCTGACGTGCTGGGCGGGCGGGCCGTCGGCACCGGCGGCGGCCGGGCCGGTGTCCCGGAGGTGCTGGGCGGGCGGGCCGTCGGTGCCCTCCTCCGCCGGGCGGTAGTCCATGCCGAGTGCCGAGAACGTCTGGGCGGCCAGCGGCAGCTCCCCTTCCGGGTACGCCACCCAGGGGGTGGTGGCGGCGAAGTCGGCGGCGACGAAGCGCTGGCCGCCGGACTCGGCGCGACCGAGGGCACTGGTGGTGGCGGCGAAGGCGTTGCGCCAGCGGGGTTCCGTGGCGATGCCCGGGTCCAGCACGGCCACCGCGAGTGGCCCGTGCTCCTCGTCGAGCGCCGACCAGACGCTGCCGATCTGGCAGGAACCCAGTCTCCGGACGAGCTGGTACGGAACCGATGGTGTCATCGACGACCTCTTCCGCTCTCCCTTCTGCGGATCCTAGCCACTGACCGCGTTCCGTGGGTGGCCCTGTGTGACGGGCCGTCGTGGACGGACGTCACCTGGACGGTCGGACCGGGGCGCCGGTCGTCGGGGACCGGGTCATGGTGAGGTCGCCCGGGGCCGCCACCGACTGCGGGTGTCCGGACCGGACCGTCGGCCGACCCTCTGCTCCTGCGGCTGGCGGGCGGCGAGGTTCCGGTCGCCCCACTGCGTCACGGCCAGCACCACCGGGGCCAGTTCCCGGCCCCGGTCGGTGAGGTGGTACTCGTGCCTGACCGGGCGGTCCTGGTAGGGCACCCGGTCGAGCACGCCGGCTCCGATGAGCGTGTTCAGCCGGTCGGTCAGGATGTTGCGGGAGATGCCCAGGTTGCGGAGGAAGCCGTCGAAGCGGGTGATGCCCAGCAGCGCGTCCCGGACGATGAGCAGCGTCCACCGGTCACCGATGACGTCCAGGGCGCGGGCGAGCGAGCACGCCTGGACCGAACTGAGGCGGTAGTGCATCGGGCCATTCTAGGCACTACAACGTTGGAAATCGACACTCGTCGAAGGTTGGGGTGCGCCCCCGGCGTCCGTGGCGGCGTCGGTCGTTCCGCCGGGCCCGGTCCGGGGTGTCCGCACCCGTTCCCGGCCGGTGCCGACCGCGCTGAGGTCGACACCGGCCGGGCCGGGACGTCCGGCGGGGTCACCGCCGCCCGGTCGACATCGTCAGTTCACGTACACCGTGCCGCCCGGCCCGCTGACCGGGGCGTAGGTGACGGTGAAGTAGCCGGTGGGGAAGCAGGTCCCGGGTCCGGAGACCTTGGTGAATGGCTGGTTGACCATGCTGATGGACTTGTCGGCGTTGTTCGCCGTGCCGACCAGGCGGTTGCCGTTGGCCTGGTAGACGCAGGTGATGGTGCCGAGCAGGGTGCTGAGTACGGCGGTCGTCTGGATCGGTCCGGCTGCGCCGCCGGTGATGGTGAGGACCTTGCCGCTGGTCACCGAGGCGGTGAACGGGAGGTTGTTCACGGTGATGCCCCGGACGCCGATCACTCCGATGACGTTGCTCGTGCAGTTGCTGACGGTCTGCGTGCCGACGTTCTCGGTCGCCGTGCCCGGCGCGGTCGGGTTGCTGGTGACCGTGGCGGCGAATGTGGACTGGGCGCACTTCACGCCGGTGCTGCCGGTCGTGGAGTTGTAGAGGTTCGCCGTGGTGCCGGCCTTCAGGTTCGCGGTCAACGTCTGGCCGACGGCGACCGACGGGCCGGTCGCGTTGTTGTAGGTCAGCACGTTGCCCGCGGCGGCGGCCGGGCCGGCGGTGGCGAGCACGGCCAGCAGCGCCGAGGTCGCGGCGAGGGTGAGGTACGCGTACCTGCGCATGACTTCTCCCTGGGTGTGGTGGTGGGGGTGGGGGGTGGGTGCGGGCGGGTGGTCCGGGCTCCTTCCTCGGGCGGCATCCGTCAACCCGACCGGACCGGCGCGGGCCGTGGCGGGTGGCGGACGGTGGAGGCGCGACGTGGCCCTCCACGGGCCGACCCGGGACGGGGTCGACGGGTGGGGGGCGTCGCGTCGGTGTGGGTCGGACGGATCGCAGAAGGCGACGTCACGACGAGAAGCAATGAATTCTGACGATGTTATATGCCCCCGATGGCGGCGTCGTCAAGAAACAATTCCGTCGCCATGTGATCGAGGTTTTTGACTCTTTTGCCATTGTGAAGACGCAGCTCGCGGACGCCTTGACCCCGAACCGTACTCGGCGGTAACTTGTGCCATCCACACCGTCGACAGCCCGCCACGACACCATTCGATCAAGGGAGTCGGTCATGTCGTCCGTCGATATCGCGCGCGTCTCCGCAACTGTCCCCGAGGAAGGCGCGGTCCGCTGGCGCCGGTTCTTTCCGATGCTTCTCGGCACCGGTGTGCTCAGTGCCGCCATGGTGCTGCTCACCGCGCAGGGCGTTCTGGCGGCGCAGTTCTCCATCTCCGGCCTGCCCTTCACGGTGACCGCCGACCGGCTCGACGGCACCGGGTTCGAGCAGTTCGCCGCGCTCGACCACATGGTCGAGGGCAGCCCCAACGAGGGGGACACCGGGGGGCAGGTCGTGGTGATCGTCTCGGCCATCGACCGGGCCGAGCTGACCAACCTCTGCCAGAGCGTGAACATGGGCGGGATGGTCCTGAAGATCACCGCCGGTGACTCCGGCAAGCCGGTCAAGGCCCGCACCCTCGTCGTCGACTCGGACAGCATCGCCGGTGACGCCGACTTCCGTAACATCGACATCGGGCAGGACGCCAGCACCCTCGACAAGGTTCCGGGCGTCAAGGGCGGCATCGGCATCTTCGCCCAGCAGGCCGACACGGTCGTCATCGACGATCTCCGGCAGAACAACTGGGCCACCACCGCCGCCGCCTTCACCCTGCCCCATCTGCGGATGAGCTTCGCGTCGGAGGGTTGCTGACGATGGCCGCTGCGGTCCCCGGGCCCGCCGCGACGTCCCGCCGGAGCCGGCCAGGTCGGTTCCGGCGTTGGCGTCGGACCCGCCCGTTCTGGGGGGCGTTGATGGTGATCCTCGGCGGGGCCGAGATCCTCGCCTCGGTGCGCGCGCCCCTGCCGGTCATCCTGCACATCGGACTCCAGGGGATGGCCGGCTACCTCGTTCCGCTGCTGCTGTTGACCTGTGGCGTGCTCCTGCTCGCCACGCCCGCCCAGCGGGCGTTCTACGCGATCGTGTCGATCATCCTCGCCCTGGCCTCCTGGCTGACCTCGAACCTCGGCGGTTTCCTGATCGGCATGCTGCTCGCCCTGGTCGGCGGCTGTCTCGCGTTGGCCTGGACACCGCGACGTCAGCCCCCGGCCGGGGCGTCGTCCGACGCGGAGCACGCCGGCTGAGCCCGGTCCGTCCCCGTTCGGAACCCGATGGTCCGGCCCACCGGCAGACCGTGTGCCGACAGGCGCCGGGCGGCGCGGCGCAGCCGGTCGGACAGGTCGGGCGTGGCCGGGTCGAAGAGCAGTCCGGCCACGTTGCCGGTGTGCGCGACCTGGACGCCGACCGCGCCGGTCTGTGCCGCGACCCGTTCCAGGAGACCCAGCTCCGGCTTGGGCAGCAGGGACTGGTTGCGGCGGGCGCTCTCGCTGCTGACCCGGCCCAGTAGTCCGACGTCGGCGGTGGCGACCGCCTGTCGTACCGCGACCCGCAGTTCCTCGTACGCCGGCACCTCTGCGGCGGACGGCGCGGGCAGGGTGAGGGTGTCCACCGGGCGGCCCGCGCCGGTGGTGCAGGAGAGGACGACGGCGGCGGGCAGCGGGCGGCCGAAGTCCTCCAGCACCCGGGCTTCCCGGGAGGCGAACAGGGTTGCGCTGTCGCCCAGCATCAGCGGATCGGACGCCCGCTCGGCCCGGACGGCGATGCGGGCCACCGTCTCCGCCGGCAGCCGGACACCGAAGCTGGCCGCGACCGCGCGGACCGCGGCGATGACGTCGCTGGTGGACGAGCCCATCCCGATCCCGACCGGAACCTGCCCGTGCAGGCTGAGCCCCCCACCGCAGGGGCGTTCCCCGGTCCGGCGCGCGCACTCGGTCACCGTCAGCACGGCGGCGCGCCGGGCCTTGCCCCGGTCGGCGGGACGAACCGTCAGGTGGTCGGCGGAGCTTCCCGGCCGGCGGACGAAGGTGGCGGTGGTGCCCGTACCGGGAACGGGGAGGGTGACCAGACCCCGGCACGGGTGTCCGTCGGCGTCGAGGAAGACGCCCTGGAGGATCTCGCCGTGGTGGCACGGGGCGTGCCCGACCCCGACCGGCCCCCGGCGGTCGACGCCCTGGTGCGGAAGGCCGGCCGGCGGGGGCGCGGGCACGCGGGCGACAGCGGGGGCGTCCCGGACGACCTGGTCGACCGTGGGCGGGGTGGGGATCACGACGTCGAGTCTGACCCCTGCCGGGAAACCGCCGAACGGGCCGCCGCCCCGAGTGCGTCGGCCGCTCCGTATGACCGCTCTGACCAGGGCAAAGTCCGACTTGCCGCAATAGGCCGTTTGGCTGGTTACTTGTCGCACTGGTGCGGGTAGCGTGCGGTTCGTGGCGAAGAAACCATCAGCTCCCCCTATGGTGTTGGTTGACGCGGTCCGCGCGGTCGGCACCGCCCTGAGTGGCACGTCGCGCCGCCTCGTGCCGCCTCCCGCGAGCCTGCTCGACGCCGCGTCCGGCTTCTGGCGTACGCACGCGCTCGGTGCGGTGGCCCGGCTGGGCGTCGCCGACCAGCTCACCGACGGTCCCCGGGACGTGGCGGCGCTCGCCGCCGCCACCGACGCCGACGAGGACAGCCTGTTCCGGGTGCTGCGGGCGCTGGCCGCCGACGGCATCTTCCGTCGGACCGGGCCCCGCACCTTCGCGCTGAACGCGCTCGCCGAACCGCTGCGCAGCGACCATCCGCGCTCGGTCCGGCACACGTTGATCCAGATCAGCTCCGGCTGGAACCAGCGGATCTGGTCCGACCTGACCGCCACGGTCACCGAGGGAAGCCCGGCGTTCCCCCGGCAGTACGGCGGGTTCCTCTGGGACTACTTCGCCGAGCACCCCGACGAGGGGGAGCACTTCCATCGCTCGATGCGCGAGCTGAGCCGGCTCGACATGCCGCAGATCCTGGCCGCGCACGACTTCGGGCGGTACGAACGCATCGCCGACGTCGGCGGCGGCTCGGGGCAGTTGCTGGCCGGGATCCTGGACGCGCATCCGCACCTGCACGGGGTGCTCTACGACCTGCCGGCCGCCACCGCGGACGCGCCGGCGGTGCTCGGCGCGGCCGGGCTCACCGGCCGGGTGGAGGTGGTCAACGGCAGCTTCTACGACCACGTGCCGCCCGGGTGCGACGCCTACCTGATGCGCAACATCATGCACGGGCTCACCGACGAGCAGGCCCGCCCCGTCCTCGACCGGCTGCGGCCGGCGTTCACCCCGCGCACCCGGCTGCTGGTGCTGGACTGCCTGGTGCCCGAGGGGTCCGGTGGCAACCACCCCGGTTTCCTCGACCTGCAGATGATGGTCGGCAGCGGGGGCCGGGAGCGTAGCGCGTCGGAGATGGCGGCGCTGTTCGCCGCCAACGGGTTCCACCTGGTCGACGTGCGGCGCACTCCCGGGCCGACCGCGATCTTCGTCGGCCGCCTCGCCTGATCCCGCCGCCGGCGGAGCCGCGTCCGTGACGGGCTCGTGTCGGACCCGCCGGCTACCCTCGACACGTGGTGACGGAGACCGATGTCAGGCTGCCCGACGGCCGCACGTTGCACGTCTACGACACCGGCGGCCGTGGTCCCGCCGTCTTCTGGCACCACGGCACACCGAACATCGGCTCGCCGCCCGAGCCGTTGCGTCCCGCCGCCGCCCGCCTCGGCCTGCGTTGGGTCTCCTGCGACCGCCCCGGATACGGCGGCTCCACCCGTGCCCCCGGCCGGACCCTGACCTCCGTCGCGGTCGACGTCGGGCATGCCGCCGACGCACTCGGTCTCGACCGGTTCGCGGTCGTCGGTCACTCCGGCGGTGGGAGCTTCGCGCTGGCCTGCGCGGCGGTGCTGCCCGACCGGGTCCTCGGCGCGGTCGCGGTGGCCGCCCTGGCACCCTTCGCCGCCGAGGGGCTCGACTGGTTCGCCGGCATGTCCCCGGCCGGCACGGCCGCGCTGCGTGCCGCCCTGGCCGGGCGTGCGGCCAGAGAGGCGCACGAGGCGACGACGGCCGGCGACGATCCCGGGTTCGTCCCGGCGGACTGGGCTGCCCTGCGGGGCACATGGTCCTGGTTCGATCGGGTGGTGGGCCCCGCCCTGGCCGGTGACCCGGGGGGACCGGTCGACGACGACCTCGGTTACGTCGCCCCGTGGGGCGTGGATCCGGGACGCGTCACCGTTCCGGTTCTGATGGTGCACGGCGGCCGGGACCGGGTGGTGCCCGCTGCGCACGGCGAATGGCTGGCCCGCCGGTGCCCGTCGGCGGAACTGCGACGCCATCCCGACGACGGGCACATCTCGGTCCTGCACCACGCCGATGCCGCGCTGACCTGGTTGCGCAACCGCATCCCCTGAGTGGTGCGCCCGGATCAGCAGGGCGGCCGGTCGAGCAGCTCGCGGACCCGGGCGGCCAGGGACACCGACGCGTCGATCTCCAGCTTCCGGTTCGACACGCTCTCCACGTTGAACCCGAACGGCAGTCCGAGCCGCCGACAGAAGGTGATCAGCTCGCGGGCGGTGGCCAAGCACTGCTCGTACGACTCGGCGAGCGGGTCGTCGGCGTGCCGCAGCGCGTTCTCCAGCCAGCGCGGGACGCGCACACCGAGCCACTTCAGGAACGCGAGGGTCTTCAGCGAGCCGCAGACCGAGAGGGTGAACACCACCGGCTGTGGGGCGAGCCCCCGTTCCCGGCAGGCGTAGTGGTAGTCCGACACCATGCTCTTGGACGCGTCGACGTCGTAGATCACCTGGGAGACGAAGAACCCGCACCCCCGTTCCTGCTTGGCCAGCATCCGCAGGTGCTCGTCCGACCCCCGGGTGTGTCGTTCGGGGATGGCGACGCCGCCGACGGTCAGGTCGGGGCGGGTCTCCCGGCGCAGGGCGTGGGCCCGGGGCAGGGTGGTGTGCACCTGCTTGCTGCCCGAGGAGGCGCCCACGAAGACGCCGGCCATCCGGTCGGTGTCCGCCGTGCGCAGCCAGTCGCGCAACTGCGGCTCCGGGTACTTGCCGACGCAGCGGTAGACGATCGCCGGGCGACGCCAACCAACCAGATGCCTGGCGTGGAAGACCGCCGGATCCATCGTCGGCAGGTACGGGAAGGGGCGTTCGTCCGGGTTGCGGTCGCTCTCGTCGTCGATGTCGTAGAGCACCAGCGCGTCGACGTCGAGCGGGTCGAGCCGGGCCAGGGTCAGCCGGGCGATCTCGTCGGCCTGCTCGGCGGTGGCGCTGGCCCGGGGAGGGGTGATCCCGAACAGCAGCAGACCGCGCGTCGCCCCACCGAGCACGTGCCGCAGTGATGGCGCGGCGGCGGACCCACTGGCCGGGGCGGCCGGACCGTCCACAGGGGAGGGGGAGGGGAGGGCCGACATGCGTACCAGGCTAGCCAGGCCCGGGGCCCGGGGTGACCGCCCCCGGGCACCGGTCCGCGTACCGGGACGCCCAGGGTGGCGCACGGCCCGGTGCCACGCGGTCCGGTCGGGCCGCCCGACGTCCCCGCAGGCGGGCCGCCTGCGGTCGGGGTCCGGTCGGTGGGGCCCGGCGGTGTCGGTCACAATGCCGGGATGGATCAACGGGACCTGGTGCGGGTGAGCAAGCGGGTGTCCCTGGCGTTGCGGCACCGGCCCGACCGGTTCGGCCTGACCCCCGACGGGGGCGGGTGGGTGCCGGTCGGCGACGTCCTCACCGGGCTGGCAATCGACCGGGCGACGCTGGAGGCCGTGGTCGCCGACAACGACAAACAACGGTTCGCCGTCGAAAGGGGCGCCGACGGCGTGGAGCGGATCCGGGCCAGTCAGGGGCACTCGATCCCGGTCGACCTGGACCTGACCCCGGCGGTCCCGCCGGACCTGCTCTACCACGGCACGAGCCAGGGAGCGCTGGACTCCATCATGGCCACCGGGCTGCACCGGGGTGACCGGCACCACGTGCACCTCTCGGCGGACGTGCCGACCGCCCGCCGGGTCGGTGCCCGGCGGGGTGGCGCGGTCGTGGTCCTCACCGTGGACGCCGCCGCGATGACCGGCGACGGGCACCTCTTCTACCGCAGCGCCAACGGGGTGTGGCTGGTCGACGCCGTCCCGCCCGCCTACCTGACCGGGCCGTGACCGCACGTGGCGGTCACGGCCCGGCGGGCGGGTGCCCAAAGGGCTCAGGCGGCCTCGACGGGGGCCGGTGACAGCAGCAGCGTGTCCAGCGGTTGCCGGACCCGGGGTGCCTCCTCCCGGGCGGCCAGCGGGGCGGGCAGCCGGGTCGCCGCGTCCGGACGGCCGACGGCGAGCACCACCACCGGCTGGAGGTCCCCGTCGAGGCCGAAGGCCGTCCGGGCGGCGGCGGCGTCGAAACCGCCCATCTGATGGGTGGCCAGACCGTGCGCCTGGGCCTGGACGACCAGGTGGGCGACGGCCTGGCCGGTGTCGTAGAGCGCGAACTGCCGGTGCCGTCCGGTGTCGTCGACCGTCCGGGCGGCCACCAGCAGCAACGCGCTGGCCGCGTCGGCCCACACCTGGTTGCCGGGGTTGAGCGTCCCGTGCAGCCGGGCGAAGGCGTCCTCGCCCCGGCGGGTGACCAGGAAGCGCCAGGGTTGACTGTTGTTGGCCGACGGCGCCCACCGGGCCGCCTCCAGCAGCGGACGCAGCACCGTGTCGTCGAGATGGTGCGCGGGGTCGAAGCTGCGGGGGCTCCAGCGCTCGGCGAGCAGTGGGTGCAGCGGTGTGTGGGTGTCGGCGGCCTTGGCGTGCGTCATGGTTGCGTTTCCTCGCGGGGATGGAGCCTCGTCCGGGTCAGGCCGCGATGGTGGCGTGCATCTCCCAGACCAGGATCTCGGCGGGTTCGGTGGCGGTGACCCGGTGTCCGCCGCCGGCCGTGAAGCGTACGGCGTCACCGGTGCCGAGCCGGCCGGAGCCTTCCAGTTCCACCGCGCCCCGGGCCACGAACAGGTGCAGGAAGGGCGCGTCGGGCAGCGGCACGCTGCCGCCGGGCTCCAGCCGGGCCGCGTACAGGGCGGCGTACCGGTTGCGGATCCGGATGGCGGCCTCCCCGTCGTGCCGCTCCATCCCCGAAGCCACCGGGACGAGGCCGCCGCCGAGCAGTTCACCGTCGATCTCGAGCTGCTCGTAACCCGGGGTCAGACCGTTCTCGTCGGGCACCACCCACATCTGGACGAAGTGCACCGGCTCGGTGTGCCGCTCGCCCTGGAGGCGCCAGGAGTCGTTCTTCTCCGAGTGCAGGATGCCGCGCCCGGCGGTCATCCGCTGGGCCAGCCCCGGGTAGATCACCCCGGAGTGGCCGGTGGAGTCCTGGTGGACCAGAGAGCCCCGCAGCACCCAGGTGACGATCTCCATGTCCCGGTGCGGGTGGGTGTCGAAGCCGGTGCCCGGCGTGACGATGTCGTCGTTGTTGACCAGGAGCAGCCCGTGGTGGGTGTTCGCCGGGTCGCGGTGGTGGCCGAACGAGAACGAGTGCTTCGAGTCGAGCCAGCCGGTTTCGGTGACGAACCGCTCCTCGGCCCGGCGGATGTCGACGCGGGGGGTCAGCAGGGTGCTCACGGGAGGTCCTCTCCACTGGGAGTCGGTTGGTGGGGAAGCGGCGGCGCGCCGCCGGTGCGGCACGCCCCACGGCTCAGGACTGCTTGATCGCGGAGACCTCGAACTCGAGGACGATCTTCTCGCTGACCAGGACACCGCCGGTCTCCAGGGCGGCGTTCCAGGTCACCCCGTAGTCACGCCGGTTGATGCTCACCGAGCCCTCGAAGCCGACCCGCAGGTTGCCGAACGGGTCGGTGGCCGCGCCCTCGTAGGTGAAGGGGATGGTCACCGGGTGGGTGACGCCCCGGACGGTGAGGTCGCCGGTCAGGTCGAAGGTGTCCGGGCCGGTCTGCCGGAACGTGGTGGAGACGAAGGTGATCTCCGGGTGGGTCTCCATGGCGAGGAAGTCGTTGCTGCGCAGGTGCTCGTCGCGCTGTGCGTTGCGGGTGTCGATGCTGGTCGCCTGGATGGTGACGGTCACCGCGGTCGCGCTCGGGTCGTCGCCGTCGAAGACCACCCGGCCCTCGAAGTCGTTGAACGCGCCCCGGACCTTGGTCACCATCGCGTGGCGGGCGACGAAGCCGATCCGGCTGTGGCTCGGGTCGATCGCGTAGACGCCGGTGAGCTGGGCGAGTGCGGCGGTCGGAGTGGTCATGGCGTCCTCCTGAAGAGCTTGATGATGTGTCATTTACGTCTGCCTAAACCTACATGACCCGTCATCCATTCCCTTCATGATGTGTCATCGATCACTGGTAGGGTGGACTCATGACCCGATGGCTCGACGACGACGAACAACGCGCCTGGCGGGCCTACCTGCAGATGCAGAACCGACTCACCGCCCGCCTGGGACGGCAGTTGCAGCAGGACTCCGGCCTCTCCCTCGCCGACTACGAGGTCCTCGTGGCGCTCACCGACGCGGCCGAGGGGCGGCTGCGTCCGTTCGCGCTGCAGAGGCAGTTGGAGTGGGAGCAGAGCCGCCTGTCCCACCACCTCAGCCGGATGCAGCGCCGGGGTCTGGTGGACCGGGAGGGCTGCCCCGGCGACCGGCGGGGGGCGTTCGTGGTGCTCACCCCCGCCGGGCGGGAGGCCATCGAGGCCGCCGCCCCCGGTCACGTCGCGGCGGTCCGGGAGTTCTTCCTCGACCAGGTCGGCCAGGACGAGGTAGCCACCCTGGAGCGTCTCGCCACCCGGGTGCTGCGCCGGCTGGACGCCGACGAGCAGGGCTGACCCCTCGCGGAACGGCCCGGGTGGCCGGCGGTGGCGGGAGCCGAGCCGGTCGGACCGCCCTGGGGCCCTAGCCGGTGATCCGGTGGGTGAGCGCGGTGTGCCGGCGGCCGGTGCCCGCCGTCCGCACGGCGATCGCCAGGGCCCGGCGGGAGCCGGCCAGCACGACCAGCTTCCGGGCCCGGGTGACGGCGGTGTAGAGCAGGTTGCGCTGCAACATCATGTACGACCCCATGGTCACCGGCACCACCACCGCCGGGTACTCGCTGCCCTGTGACCGGTGCACGGTGATCGCGTACGCGTGCTGCAACTCGTCCAGCTCGTGGAAGTCGTACCCGACGTCCTCGTCCTCGTCGGTGCGGACGGTCAGCGTCTGCTCGTCCATGTCGATCGCGGTGACCATCCCGACCGTGCCGTTGAAGACGCCGGCCGCCCCCTTCTCGTAGTTGTTGCGGATCTGGATGACCTTGTCACCGACCCGGAACACCCGCGATCCGTGCCGACGCTCCGGCGCGCCCTCCCGGTGCGGCGCGAGCGCCTGTTGCAGCAGGGCGTTCAGGTTGCCCGCGCCGGCCGGACCCCGGTGCATCGGGGTGAGCACCTGGATGTCGCGGGAGTGCAGCCCGAACCGACGGGGGATACGTCGGGCCACGATCTCCACCACCTGCTCGGCGGTGACCTCCGGCTCGTCGCTGGGGAAGAGGAAGAAGTCCGGGTACCCGTCGAACGCCGGGGGCTGGCCCGCGTTGATCCGGTGCGCGTTGACCACCACGCCGGACTCCTGCGCCTGGCGGAAGATCCGGGTCAGCCGGACCCGGGGGACGGATTCCGCCGCCAGGACGTCCCGCAGCACCTCGCCCGCGCCGACCGAGGGCAACTGGTCGACGTCGCCCACCAGCAGCAGGTGCGCCCCCGGCGGCACCGCCTTGACCAGCTTGTTGGCCAGGATCAGGTCGAGCATCGACGCCTCGTCGACCACCACCAGGTCGGCGTCGAGCGGGTTGTCCCGGTCGTGGGCGGCGTCCCCGCCCGGCCGGAGCTGGAGCAGCCGGTGGACCGTGGTGGCCGCCTGCCCGGTCAGCTCGGTCAGTCGCTTCGCGGCCCGTCCGGTCGGCGCGGCCAGGACGATCTTCGCCTGCTTCGCGGTGGCCAGTTCGATCACCGACCGGACGGTGAAGGACTTGCCGCAGCCCGGACCGCCGGTGAGCACGGCGACCTTCGAGGTGAGCGCCAGCCGCACCGCCTGCTCCTGCTCCGGAGCCAGCTCCGCGCCGGTCCGCGCCCGCAGCCAGGCCAGCGCGCGGCCCCAGTCCACGCCCGCGAAGGCCGGCATCCGGTCGGCCGGCTCGCGCAGCAGCCGGAGCAGGCTCGCCGCGAGCGCCGACTCGGCCCGGTGGAACGGGACCAGGTACACCGCCGGGATGGTGCCGCCGTCGCTGCTCGGGTTCGGCACCGCCTCCCGGACCACGCCCTCCTCGGCCGCGAGCGCGGTCAGGGCCTCGCCGACCAGGGGCGCGGGCACCCCCAGGATCGCGGCGGCGTCGGCGAGCAGGTTCGGCTCCGGGAGGTAGCAGTGACCGTTGTCGGCGGCCTCGGAGAGGGTGTACCGGATGCCGGCCTGCACCCGCTGCGGGCTGTCGTGCGGGATGCCGACCGCCTGGGCGATGCTGTCGGCGGTCCTGAAGCCGATGCCCCACACGTCGGCGGCCAGCCGGTACGGCTCGTTGCGCACCACCGAGATCGCGTTGTCGGCGTACTCCTTGTAGATCCGCACGGCGTGCGAGGTGGAGACGCCGACGCCCTGGAGGAAGACCATCACCTCCTTGATGGCCTTCTGCTCCTGCCAGGCGGTGCCGATCGCCGCGGTGCGCTTGCGGCCGAGGCCGTGCACCTCGATCAGCCGGCCCGGTTCGTTCTCGATGACGTCCAGGGTCTGCGCGCCGAACGCGGCGACGATCCGGGCGGCCATCTTCGGCCCGATCCCCTTGATCAGCCCCGAGCCGAGGTAGCGCTCGATGCCCTGCACGGTGGCGGGCAGCACGCTGGTGCAGCTGTGTACCTCGAACTGGCGGCCGTACTTCGGGTGCGATCCCCAGCGGCCGACCATCCGCAGCCGCTCCCCGGGCTGCACGCCGGGCAGGGCTCCGATCACGGTGAGCAGGTCGGTGCCGGAGCGGTCGGTGGCGACCCGGGCGATCGTGTAGCCGGTCTCCTCGTTGACGTAGGTGATCCGCTCGAGCACCGCCTCCAACGTCGCGCCGCGCACGGGTGCGGTGGCCGGGGCGGGCGGTACGGCGGTCATCGCAGAAGATGATGGCAGACCCGTCCGACACCCCGGTGGTGGGAGCGTGTGTTCCGGGCCGGCGCGTCCGCCGGCCCGGTGCGGTCCGTCGACGGCCGGGTCAGCCGCCCGGGCAGCGCGTGTCGCCGCCGCTGTGCTCCTGACAGCCACCCGGCCCGGAGGGAACCGGCGGCGGTGGGACCAGGTCCCGGGCAGCAGCCGTCCCGAGCGGCAGCCCGAACACGCCGAGGACGAGCGCCAGGGACAGGTAGACCGCGCCGGTGCGCACCAGTCGCCCGGCGAACGCGACCACAGCGATCACGACCGGGCCACCGGCGGCGGTCAGGTAGAGCGACAGCAGCACCCAGCTGCCCCGTCGGCTGCTCTCCGCCGGGCCGGCGCCGCCGTTGCCGTGCTGGTCGGCCCAACCCTGGATGCCGATGGCGAAGGTCCAGCCCAGCAGCACCAGTGCCGCGAGCAGCCAGAGCATGGTCAGCAGTGCCACGGCACCGGCCCGGCGGTGGGGCGGGGGCGACGGTTCCATACCGGCCAGTACACCCGATGCGATCCGGCGGCGCGTGAGTACGAAAGCTCAGCGCCGCCGGCCGTCAGCGGCGGCTGAGCAGGGAGGTGACCCGCATCCGCTCGCTGTGGATCCACACGTCGGAGTACTCGATGGCGCGGCCGTCGTACAGGTAGGTGATCTGTTCGAGATAGAGCAGGGGAAATCCCTCCGGCACGCCGAGCGCGTCGGCGACGCGGCCGGTGGCGGCGGTGGCGCTGAACGTCCGCCGGCCGGTGGTGATCTTCAGGCCGTGGTCGTTCTCCAGCAGGCCGAACAGCGAACGGTCGGCCAGGTCCGCCCGGTCCAGACCGGGGGCGAGGTCGGTCCGGACGTAGTTGACCAGCCAGGCGACCGGACCGGTGGTGGTGGAGCGGAGCCGTTCCAGATGCAGCACCGACTGGCCGGGATCCAGGTCGAGCAGGGTGGCCAGCGGCGGCGGAGCGGTGATCACCCGTTGGGAGAGCACCTCGGTGGTGTACGAGACGCCCTGCCGGGCGAAGTCCTCGGAGAGGGTGTTCAGCTTCTGCGCGATGGACGGCTCGATGGCGGTGGACGTGACGAAGGTGCCCCGCCCGCGTACCTGCACCAGCAGGCCGTCCCGGATCAGGGTGGCGAGGGCCCGGCGGAGCGTGCCCCGGGAGATGCCCAGGTCGGCGGCGAGTTCCGGCTCGCTGCGGAGCCGGTAGTGCGGCGGCCAGTCGCCCGACACGATCCGGGTCCGGATCTGTTCCGACACCTGCGCGTGCAGCGGAGCCGGTGCGTCGCGGTCCAGTCGCTCGGTGGTCCCGTCGGGGAGTTCTCGGTCGGACATGGCACCTTCCACGGGGGTCGTCGCCCCCCGACCGCTGCCGGGCACCGGCCGGGCTCGGGTCGAGGGGCGACAGACGGTCAGTAGCTCGTCGTGTGCTCGTTCACGTCGTCCGTGACGATAGCCACCCCGGCGCTGGTGCCGAGCAGCACCGCCCCGGCCCGGAGCAGGGAGACGGCCTGCTCGAAGGACTTGATGCTGCCCGACGCCTTGACCTGCACGCCTTCCGGCGCGCGGGCCACCAGGTAGGCGACGCTGTCCGGGTTGGCCACCTCGACGGAGCCACTGCTGGCGTTCTTCAGGAACGCCGCACCGGCCTCGATGGACAGTGCCACGGCGGCCTCCCGTTCGGCAGGGGTGAGCAGCGGCAGTTCGAGCATCACCTTGACCGGTACGCCGGAGGCCTCGACCACGCCGGCGATGTCGTCGCGGAACGCGTCGTACCGGCCGCTCTTGAGCCAGCCGATCTGCACGCCGATGTCTATCTGGGTGGCACCGGCCCGGACCAGGCTCTCCGCCTCGGCGGCCTTGCCGGCGCTGGTGGTCACGCCGACGGTGGGGAAATCCAGGGCCGAGGCGACCCCGACGCCGGTGCCGCGCAGCACCTCGGCCACCTCGGCGACCCAGGAACCGGGAACCATGGCGGCGTCGAAACCGAACCGGACGGTCTCCTCGGCGTGAGCGACGATCCGGTCGCGGGTGATGCCGACGTCGATCAGCGTGTGCTGGATGTAGGGCGCCAACGTCGCGGGGGTCAGGTCGACGTCGGTCAGGAAGGCAGTGCTCACGTTTCTCTCCAAATCGGGGTACGTCGTGGTGCGGCGACGCCGCTACATCCGGTCCCGGTAGTAGTCGGGCACGATCACGCCGGGCTCGTCGAACCAGCGCGGCACGTCCACGCCGCAGACCAGCCCGACGTTGCCCCACGGGTTGAACGCGCCGGTCCGGACGATCGCCTTGGCCTGGTGGGCCAGCTCGCCGAGCATCTCGGCGTGCGGGCGGGTGGTCAGCGGTACGCCCGGGAAGCGCTGCCCCAACCACTGCGCCAGCGGCGTGTTGTGCGTGGTCACGTCCTCGGCGACCACCACGCCCTCGACGACGATCTCGTCGGCGACGAGCCCCAGCACGGTGGTCAGGTCGGGCAGGTCCTCCGCGACGGCCAGGTCGATCCGGTGGGCCGTACGCGGAACGGGGAAGCCGGCGTCGACGACGAGCAGCAGGTCGGTGTGGCCGAGGGTGGCGAGCACCCCGGACAGCTCGGCGTGGAGTAGACCTCGGCGTTTCATGCGTTCTCCTTCATCGTGTGTGCGCCGGTGGCCAGCGCCATCACGGTCTCCTCGGTGGCCTCGGCCGCGTCGAGCACACCGACCAGCCGGCCGGCGGCCATCACGGCGATCCGGTCGCTGACGGTGAGCAGCTCGGGCAGGTCCGACGAGGAGACGACGATGGACACACCGGCGTCGGTGAGGCTGCGGAACAGTCGGTAGATCTCCGCCTTGGCGCCGACGTCGACGCCGCGGGTGGGTTCGTCGAGCAGCATCAGCCGGGGCTCGATCGACAGCCAGCGGGCCAGCAGGGCCTTCTGCTGGTTGCCGCCGGAGAGCTGGGTGATGCCCTGGGCGGTGGTGGCGGTCTTCACCCGCAGCTCGCGGGCGCGGTCCTCGGCGTCGCGCCGCAGGGCCCGTCGCCGCAGCACCCCGAACCGCTGCCGCCGGCCCAGGGTGAGCACGGTGACGTTGTCGGCGACGCTCATCGTCGGCAGGATGCCCTGCTGCCGGCGTTCCCCCGGCAGGTAGGCGACCCGGGAGCGGATGGCGTCGCGCGGCGACCGGGCGGTGAACCGCTCCCCGTCGAGCGCCAGGTCGCCGCCGTGGACCGGGTCGGCACCGAAGACGCCCCGCAGCAGCTCGATCCGGCCGCTGTCGGGCAGTCCGGCCACGCCGACCACCTCGCCGGGGGCGACGTCGAGATCGACGTCGGTGAACCCGGTGCCGGAGACGCCGCGCAGCCGCAGCCGGGGGGTGGCCGTCGCGGCCGGCGGGGGAGTGTCGTGCCGGGCGAACTCGGCGGCGAGTTCCCGCCCGACCATCGCCGCGACCACCTGGTCCGGGGTGACCTGCGCGGTGGGCCAGTGCCCGACGTGCCGGCCGTCGCGCAGTACGTGGATGTGCTGGGACAGGGCGAAGACCTCGGGCATCCGGTGCGAGACGTAGAGGAGCGTGACGCCGTCGGCCTGCAACGAGCGGATCACCCCGAACAGTCGCTCGGACTCCGCCGGGGAGAGGATCGAGGTCGGCTCGTCGAGGATGACCACCCGGGCCCGGCGGGCCAGCGAGCGGGCGATGACCACCAGCTGCTGGGACGCCGCGTCGAGGTGGCGTACCGCGCGTCGCGGGTCGACCCGCAGGCCGAGCCGGTCCAGCAGCTGCGCGGCCTGCTCCTCCATCCGGCGGCGGTGCGGGAAGGGCCGGGAGCCGGGTTCCGCGCCGAGCAGGATGTTCTCGGCGACGCTGCGGTCCTGGGCGAGGGAGAGTTCCTGCGGCACCAGCGCGACCTGGTGCCGGCTGAGCAGGGTGGCCGGGTGGAAGCGGCGGACCTCCTCGCCGGCCACCCGTACGGTGCCGGTGGTGGGCGTGTCCAGCCCGGCCAGGATCTTCATCAGCGTCGACTTGCCGGCGCCGTTCTCCCCCATGACGGCGGTGAGACTGCCGGCGGGGACGCTCAGGGTCACGTCCTGCAACGCGCGGACGGCACCGAAGTGCTT
Organism: Micromonospora sp. NPDC050187; assembly: GCF_044459745.1. Lineage (NCBI taxonomy): Bacteria > Bacillati > Actinomycetota > Actinomycetes > Micromonosporales > Micromonosporaceae > Micromonospora > Micromonospora sp. NPDC050187. The sequence continues at coordinate 559,467 of NZ_JBITJH010000002.1, read as the reverse complement.
CGACAGGCCGGACACCTCGACGGCGGCCGTGGCGGGGGCGAGGATCGTGGCCGGGCTGGTCATCGGCTCAGCCCTCCACCGGCACGGTGGCCACGTTGTCGCGGGTGACCACGAGCGCACCCGTGTCCACGTCCTTGATCTCGGTGCCGTTCTTCAGGTAGCCGGCGAGCAGCTTGACCGCCTGGTAGCCCTGCTCGGCCGGGCCCTGGCTGATGGTCAGGTCGACCACGCCGCCCTTGAGGTAGTCGACGGTCTGCGGCTGCACGTCGAAGCCCACCGAGTGGATCTTTCCGGCCTTGCCGGACTGCTGGAGCCACTTGGCCCCGGCGGTGAAGCTGCAGCAGTCGAGGGAGACCAGGGCGATCGCGTCGCGCTGCGCGGCCATCGTCGACTCGATCTTGTTGTACGCCGCGCTCGGCTCGTTGCCGGTGTTCACCGGGCCGACGACCTGGAGGCCGGAGTCCTTCAGCCCGGCCTGGAAGCCGGTGAAGCGGTCGTTGGACCAGCCGGCGCCGGAGTCGACCGACACCACGACGACCTTGCCCTTCTTGCCGTCCAGCACCCCGAGCAGTTCCTTGGCCAGCGACTCGCCGGAGGCGACGAGGTCCTGACCGACGAAGCCCATCTGCTTGGACTCCGGGTTGTTGGTGTTGAACGAGATGATCGGGATGCCCGCGTCGTACGCCTGGGCGATGACCGGCTTGAGCGCGTCGTTGCTGGCCGAGGAGACCGCCAGGCCGTGGATCTGCTTCTGGTTGATCAGCGTCTGCAACTCGGCCACCTGGTCGGCGGCGTTGCCGCCGGTCGGGCCGATCATCTGTGCCTCGACCCCGAGTTCCTTCGCACCGCGCTCCATGCCCTGCCGGATCGGGACGGCGAAGGCCAGCGACGGGTCGTGGTAACTGAGCCGGATCTTGAGCGGTTCGCCCTTCTCGACGGCGTCCTTGATGTAGTCGGCGAGCTGGAACCCGCCGTCGCCGCCGCCGGAGGCGGTGCTGGCCGGGGTGACCGCGCCGCAGGCGCTGCCGGCCAGCAGCGCGAGGCCGAGGGTGGCGGCGACCGCGAGCCGGCGCCGGAAGGTGAGCTTCATCGGGTTGCTCCTTGCGTGTGGGGGATGGGGGCGTGGTGGTGCGGGGCGGTCAGCGTCGCCCGGAGCGTCGGCGTAGCCAGGTGTCGGCGGCCACGGCGAGGATGATCACCGCGCCGGTCGCCACGGTCTGCCAGAACGAGGAGATGCCGCGCAGGTTCAGGATGTTCTGGAGGACGCCGATGAAGGCGACGCCGATGACGGTGCCGAGCATGGTGCCGGAGCCGCCGAAGAGCGCCGCGCCACCGATGATCACGGCGGAGATGGCGGTCAGCTCCATCCCGGTGCCCGTGACACCCTGCACATAGGACAGGAAGGAGAGGCCGAGCACGCCGGCCAGGCCGGCGAGCGTGCCGGAGAGGGTGAACGCGGCGACCTTGACCCGGCCGGTGTTGATCCCGCACAGGCGGGCGGCCTCGGCGCTGCCGCCGACGGCGTAGGTGTTGAAGCCGTAACGCGACCGGGACAGCACGACCATGCCGAGGGCGGCGACGAGCGTGAAGATGACCAACTGCATCGGCAGGAGGCCGAACAGCTTGCCCTGGCCGAGCAGGTTGAACTCGGCCACGTTGGGCTCGCTGGCCGACAGGGAGATCGGCGAGCCACCGCTGAGCAGCAGCGTGACTCCCCGGTAGACGCTCAGCGTGCCGAGGGTGACGATGAACGAGGGGATGCCGAAGCCCACCGTCATCAGGCCGTTGAGCAGGCCGGCGACCGCACCGGCGGCGATCCCGCCGAGGGCGGCGAGCGGCCAGGCGACGTCCGAGGTCATCAGCAGCCCGCAGACGACCGCGCCGAGGCCGTAGATCGAGCCGACCGAGAGGTCGATCTCGGCGTTGATGATGACGAAGGTGACGCCGACGGCCATGATGCCGATCTGGGCGATCTGCTGGCCGACGGTGAGGAAGTTGTCGGTGCCGACGAAGCCCGGAGCGATCAGCGTGCCCAGGCTGAAGAGCACGACGAGGGCGAGGAAGGTGCTGGCCTCGCGGGCGTGCAGGAAACGCTGGAACGGGGAGCGGGCGCGGGGGGCGGCGGTCTTCTGTACCGGCGGTGCCGCCGGGGCGGTGGTCATCTGGGCCATCGGTGTCATCTCCTCAGCAGGGCCGCGACGTCGTCCGGGTGGGGCAGGGCGGGGATCACCTCGGCGATGCCGACGGTGTGGGCGCCGGCCGCGGCGGCGAAGCGGACCGCGTCGGTGAGGGCATCGCCCCGGGCGAGGGCCACGGCGAGCGCGCCGGTGAAGGCGTCGCCGGCCCCGGTGGTGTCGACCACGCGCGGCACGGTGACCGGGTCGACCCGGATCCGCTGCCCGTCGTGGTCGACCAGGGCACCCTCGGCGCCGAGGGTGAGCACGACCGTGCCGGTGTGGCGGGCGCGGATCAGGTCGACCAGTTCGTCGCCGGTGGCCGGGTCCTCCGGGCCGAGGCCGGTGAGCACCCGGGCCTCGCTGGCGTTCGGCGTCACGACGTCGATCCAGCGCCACGCCTCGTCCGGCAGCCGGACGGCCGGCGCGGGGTTGAGCAGCGTCCGGACGCCGCGCTCGTGGGCGGCGCGCAGCGCCGCGACGGCGACCGGGAGGGGGATCTCCAGGGAGACCACCACCAGGTCGGCGGCGGCGATGCGGTCGGCGAAGCCGTCGACGTCGGCCGGCGTCAGGTCGTCCAGCGCGCCGGGGGCGATGACGATCCGGTTCTCGCCCTGCTCGTCGACGAGGATGACACCGACCATGGTGGCGGCTCCGGTCGTCCGGACCCCGGTGGCGTCGATCCCCTCCTCGGCCCAGAGCTGTCGGGCGGCGGTGCCGAACTGGTCTGCGCCGACGGCGGTCAGCAGGCTGACCTCGGCGCCGAGCCGGGCGGCGGCCACCGCCTGGTTCGAGCCCTTGCCGCCGTGTCCGGAGGCGAAACGACCCCCGGAGAGGGTTTCTCCGGCGACCGGCAACCGGGGCACCCGCATGGTGAGCCCGGCGCCGTAGCTGCCGATCACTGCAATCTTCATCCTGGCCTCATGTTCATGGACAACCATGTACAACTCAGGGGACCATAGGGAGCCTGTCTCGGCGGTGTCAATAGCGGTGGGGGTGGTCGCCGGAAACATTCCGGAAACCGTGTGGTCACCACCCCGTCACCCTGCGTGCCGGCGGGCGGTGGCACCGAGGTGGCCTCGGGCAGCCGGTGCCGCCGGACGCCGCAGGCGGGGATCGACGCAGGTCAGACGTGGGTGCTGGCGGGGAATCGACCCGGATCAGGCGTGGGTGCCGGGCGGGAATCGACGCGGTTCAGGCAGATCGTGTGTTCGGTAAACACAGTGGCCGGTCGGCGCGGGGGAGCCGGAGACGTTCGGTGGCAACGGCTCCCACCAACCGTCGACGCACTGTGGACGCCGGTGCCCGCCCGGCGATCCGGACGCGGTCACCGGCACCGGTGGTCGGAGTCGGGACGCGGACCCGGTCAGGCCACCCGGGCGGTCGCGCCGGCAGGGGCGGACGGTACGGCGTCCGGGTGCAGGATCGCGGCGATCGCCTCGACGCCGTCCACCAGCCGGGGTCCGGGGCGCACCACGAGGGCGTCGGCGTCGACGGCCCACACCGCCGCGCCGGGGAAGCGGGAGGCGACCTGCTCGGCCTGCCGGGTCGCGCCGGCCAGGCCGAAGCCGCACGGGGCGACCAGCACGACCTCCGGTGCGGCGTCGGCCAGCGTCGCCCAGGTCGTCGGTGCCGACCGGGCGCCCGGGTGGGCGGCAACCGGCGTACCGCCGGCGGCCGAGACCAGGTCGGGAATCCAGTGCCCGGCCGCGAACGGCGGGTCCACCCACTCCACCACCACGACCCGGGGGTGGTGCCGCCCGGCGACCGCCGCCGCCACCGCCGCGAGTCGGCCGCGCAGCGCGGCCACCAGGGCTTCCGCCCGTTCGGGTACGCCCGCCCGTCGTCCCACCGCGAGGATCGTGCCGAGCACCTCGTCCAGGGTGTACGGGTCCAGCGACAGCACGTCGGCGCGGCAGCCCAGATGGTCCAGCGCCTCGGTGAGCTGCCCCGCCGGGAGTGCGCAGACCCGGCACAGGTCCTGGGTGAGGAGGAGGTCCGGGTTCAGCCCGGCCAGCGCGTCGGCGTGCAGGGTGTACAGGTCGGCCCCGGCCGCCCGCTGCGACCGGACATACGCGTCGATCTCGCCCGGGCTCATCCCCCGGGTGTCCCGGCCGCCCACCACCACGAGCTTGCCGGCCCGGTCGGCCGGGGGCACGTCGCACTCGAAGGTCACGCCGACCAGGTCGTCGCCGAGGCCGAGGGCATAGACGATGTCCGTGGCCGAGGGGAGCAGGGAAACCAGGCGCATGACCGCCATCATGCCGGGTGCAGCGCCGCCGCCTCCAGACCCGTCATGTCCGCCGCTGGTGCGTCTGAGCCGGTAAGGTGCGCGTTCCCGCTGGTCAGACGGATTGTGAAGCCGTCCGGGCCCCGATGCATCGCCACGTGGTCGCAGGACTGGTGGGTGATCCAGAGACCGAGGCCGCCGTTCGCGCCGTCACCGGCGGGCAGCAGCCCGGCGAACGGGTCCTTCGGACCCTCACCGCAGTCGTGGACGCTGACCACGATGCGGTCCGGCCCGCTCCAGAGCCGCAGCGTCACCGGCTCCCGTCCGTGGCGCAGCGCGTTGGTCACCGTCTCGCTCACCGCCACGACCAGGTTCTCGACCTCGTCGGGCGACAGGTGGCCGGGGTCGGCGGCGCACACCGCCGCGCGGGCCCGCGCCGGGGTCGGGTCGACCAGTTCCACCAGCGGCGGGGCGTACTGGATCGGATCGGGCAACATCGGTCGGGGCTCGGTGAGGTAGACCAGTGGATCGGTGTACGTCTCGCTGGTCAGGCGCTGGCCGTCGGGCAGCGCGACCCGGGGGTGGGTCCGCAGCACGTCGGCCAGGACCGGCGGGGGCGTGACCCGGCGGTCGTAGACGCACATGCTCCACAGTGGGAACTCGTCGTAGGCGTGGTTGATCGCCGACTCGTAGCGGGCCCACCAGTCCCAGGTGGAGCCGAGGGCAGCGGTGGGCACCTCACCGACGATCCGGATCTGCCCGGCCCCGGCGGCGACGTGGTCGGCCAGCATCTGCCGGTACGAGCGGATCGCCGCCGCCGGTCGGGCGTAGACGTCCCCGCCGTCGAGGAATCGCACTCCCGAGTCCGCCGGCAACGCCGACCGGACCAACTCCGAGTGGCGCTCGTCCAGGGAGACCAGGGTCGGCTCGCCCGCCTCGATTCCGCCGATCAGGAAGGGCAGCACCACGGCGAGCAGACCCTCGTCGGAGTCGTAACAGGCGGCCTCGTGGAAGTAGCCGACGTGGCCGGCGGCGACGCCCGTCCTCACCGGGCCACCTCCACGTCGAGTCCGGCGAGATCGAGCAACTCGGCGACCCGGGCGGCGGCGGACCGGGAGGCACGCAGGACCGCCACCGCGCCGCGCGCGCGGGCGTGGTCCCGCAGGTGGATCAGGTTGCGGTGGTCGATGAAGCGCAGGTCGGCCGCCTCCAACACCAACCTGCCGTCGGCCGGTCGCGGGTCGGCACGGTCCAGCGCGGCCCGGAACAGCTCGTGGTTCGAGGCGTCCAGTTCGCCGACGAGCGCCGCCTGACCGTCGCCCGGCGTGTCGGCGTACAGCCGGAAGAGGACGTCGTCGACGTTGGTGCCCGGGTGCAGGCAGGCCAGTTCCGCGACGGCCTCGTCGCCCAGGAGCCGCCGGTCGTAGGCGCACATGGCCGACATCGGCCGGACGCGCATGTACCGGTCGATGAGGTGTTCGTACCGGGCGAAGGCGTCCCGTTGCGCGGGGGTGCGTACCAGCGCGGTGGCGTCGGCGGCCACCCGCAGTCCGGTGTGACCGGCGGCCAGGGCGTCCGCTGTCGCGGTGGCGTAGGCGCGTACCTGGTCGGCGGGGACGACGATGTGGTCGTGGTGGTAGGCCGAGTCCAACGGGACGATCCGGGCGGCTCCCCGGCGCAGGGCGTCCCGGATCAGGGGCTCCTCCCGAAGCCGGTCGGCGACCGGGTCCGGCTCCGCCGTGACGTACCAGATCCGCTCTCCGAGGGCGAGGCCCTCCAGGAGGAAGGCCCGGACCTGGTCGTGCAGGGCAACTCGGTCGTCGTACCGCCAGCACACGTGGCGGTACGCCGCCTGCCGCGGTCCGCCGCTCACCCCGGACACCCCATGGTGACAGTCTAGGCCGGTCGGGTGCTGGGTCATCCCGCCGGGCGGATGCCGCCGGAAGCATCTCGGCCGGACCGGGAGCGGGCCCGTCCGGACCGCCGATTGACCCCGCTAATCGACGGATGTCATTGTCTGGGCACATTCCCACCCAGGAGGCTCCATGAGAGGCAGAACGCTGACCGCGGCCGTGGCGCTCGCCGTCGCGACCGCGCTGACGGTGCCGCCCACCACGCCGTCGGCCTCCGCGTCCGCGCCGACGCGGACGGTCGCCCCGGCTCCCCTCGCCGCCCCGGACATCGCGGTGGCCAACGTCCAGGCCCACCTGACCCAGTTCCAGACCATCGCACAGCAGAACGGCGGCCACCGCCGGGCCGGGTCCGCCGGCTACACCGCCTCGGTCGCCTACGTCAAGGGCAAGCTCCAGGCGGCCGGCTACACGGTCACCGAGCAGGTCTGCACGAGCTGTGTGTACCGGTCGAACAACCTCGTCGCCGAGTGGCCGGCCGGCCCCACCGACCAGGTGGTCATGTTCGGCGCCCACCTCGACGGCGTGTCGGCCGGCCCCGGCATCAACGACAACGCCTCCGGCTCGGCGGTCCTGCTGGAGAACGCGCTGGTCCTGGCCCAGCAGCGACCGACCATGACCAAGCGGGTCCGGTTCGCCTGGTGGACCGACGAGGAGCAGGGCCTCAACGGCTCCGAGTTCTACGTCAACTCGCTCAGCGCCACCCAGCGCGGGTACATCAAGGGCTACTACAACTTCGACATGGTCGGCTCCACCAACGCCGGCTACTTCATCAACCGGATCACCTCCACCACGGCCGCGCCGCTGAAGGCGTACTGGGACTCGCTCGGGCTCCAGCCGGAGGAGAACCGCGAGGGGCAGGGCCGCTCCGACGACTACCCGTTCCAGCAGGCCGGCATCCCCACCTCCGGTTACGCCGCCGGCGCGAGCGCCCGCAAGACCAGCGCCCAGGCCGCCAAGTGGGGTGGCACGTCCGGCGCGTCGTACGACCCCTGCTACCACCGGTCCTGCGACACCACCAGCAACGTCAGCGCGACGGTGCTGAACCGCAACGCCGACGGGATCGCGTACGCCGTCTGGCAGCTCGCGGTGGGCGGCGGCACGCCCGGTCCCTGCACCGGTGGGGAGACGGTCGGCAACGGCTCGTTCGAGAGCGGCACCACGCCGTGGACCGGCTCCACCGGCGTGATCACCAACGCGACCCAGCAGCCGGCGCGAACCGGCGCGTACAAGGCGTGGCTCAACGGGGACGGCACCACCCGGACCGAGACGTTGTCCCAGTCGGTCACCCTGCCGGCCGGTTGTACGAGCTACGCCCTCACCTTCCACCTGCACGTCGACACCGCCGAGAGCACCGGCACCCGGGTCTACGACCGGCTCACCGTGCAGGTCGGCGGGACCACCCTGGCCACGTACTCCAACCTGAACGCCGCCGCCGGGTACGTCGCCCGCACCTTCGACCTCGCCGCGTACGCCGGGCAGACGGTGACGCTCACCTTCACCGGCACCGAGGACGCCAACCTCCAGACCAGCTTTGTCGTCGACGACGTGACCTTGCTGGCCAGCTGAGCGATGGTCTCCCGCCGTCATGACGGGAGACCACCCTCCCCGGTCACGGGCGGTGGTGCGGTCAGCGCTGCGCGGTCGCCGACGGTGGGGCGCTGCCGCCCTGCGGGACCTCCGCGGTCATCAACCGGACGATCTCCGCGCGGTCGGCCGCCGAGGGCAGCCCCCACTCCGGCCGGTAGCCGTGCACCTCGGCAAGTGGGGTGGAGGCGGTCCGGCCGTCGAGCATCTCCACCGCGTCGGTGGCGACCAGTCCCGGATGCTCGACCCCGCACGCCTCGGCCACCTTCGTCAGGTCGCGGCGCAGCGTCCGGACGTAGTTCGCCGCCCGGACCGACTTGAGCGCGGGATCCAGGCCCCGCGCCAACCACCGGTTCTGGGTGGCGACGCCGGTCGGGCAGGTGTCGGTGTGGCACTTCTGAGCCTGGATGCAGCCGATCGACAGCATCGCCTCCCGACCGACGTTGACCATGTCGCAGCCGAGCGCGAAGGCCACGATCGCGTTGTCGGGCAGTCCCAGCTTCCCCGCCCCGGCGAAGACGACCTGCTCGTGCAGGCCGCGCTCGGCGAACGTCCGGTAGACCCGGGCGAAGCCCTGCTGGAACGGGAGCGAGACCGAATCGGTGAAGATCAGAGGAGCGGCCCCGGTCCCGGCCTCACCACCGTCGATGGTGACGAAGTCGACGCCCCGTCCGGTGTCCCGCATCAGGTCGGCCAACTCCTCCCAGAACCCGAGGTCGCCGACGGCGGACTTGATCCCCACCGGCAGGCCGGTCTCGGCGGCGAGCAGCTCGACCCAGTCGAGCAGGCTGTCGCAGTCGGAGAACTCGGCGTGCCGGGACGGGCTGACACAGTCCCGGCCCTCGGGGATCCCCCGGGTCTCGGCGATCTCCGCCGACACCTTCGCACCCGGCAACAGTCCGCCGAGGCTCGGCTTCGCGCCCTGGCTGAGCTTGATCTCCAGCGCCCGTACCGGTGCGCCCGCCACCACGTCCCGGAGGCGGCCCAGGCTGAACCGCCCGTGCTCGTCACGGCAACCGAAGTAGGCGGTGCCGAGCTGGAAGACCAACTCCCCGCCTTGGCGGTGGTACGGCGACAGGCCCCCCTCGCCGGTGTTCTGGAGGCAGCCCGCGAGCGCCGCGCCCCGGTTCAGCGCCTCGACGGCGTTGCCGGAGAGCGAACCGAAGCTCATCCCGGAGATGTTCACCACCGAGTCGGGCCGGAACGCCTTCGGTCGCCCCCGGGCCGCGCCGAGCACCTTCGCGCACGGCAGCCACACGTCGTGTCCGGCCGCCGGGGACGACGGGGGCACGGCCCGGCCGAAGGTCCGGTGCTTGATGATCGGATATCCGGGGGTGTACTCGATGTCGTTGTCGGTGCCGAAACCGAAGTAGTTGTTCTGCTTCTTCGCCGACGCGTACACCCAGCGCCGCTGGTCGCGGGTGAAGGGCCGTTCCTCGTTGTTGCCCGCCACGATGTACTGGCGCAGTTCCGGCCCGATCGATTCGAGCAGGTACCGGGCGCGGCCCAGCACCGGGAAGTTGCGCAGCAGGGCGTGGTGGCGTTGGAGGAGGTCGTGTGCGGCGAGGGCCGCCACTGCTGCTGCGGCGGCGGGTACGACTCGACGTGCCCAGGTCATGCCGGTCAGTCTTTCCGCGATCGGTCGCGCTCAAACTGCGCGCGGATTCCCCATGGCCGTTCCGGCGTCGGAGGCAGTCATCGCGTTAAATGTCGTACCCCCGTTGCAGCATGTCCCCATGGCTGTTCCCGCTCTGGCACATGGCCACGACCGGCCCCGCTCACTGCCGCTGCGCGAGGTCCGTACCCGGCTGACCCAGCTGGTCGCGATGGCCGAACTGACCGACACGGTCACCCTGGTCACCCGGGACGGTGACCCCCGACCCATCGCCGCGATCGTGCCGGCGTCCGCCGCTCGGAGCGCAGCCCAGACCCGGGCCGACGCCGACCGGGTCGCCGCGGTCACCGCCGGCTGGGCCCGTCGCCTCGACGAGACGCATCGGCAGAGTGCCCGTCGGCACGCCGCCGAGTTGCGGGCCGTCACCGATGCGCTCGCCGAGGCCTGGGCCGAACTCGACCGTCGGGCCGCCCCGGGCGGCGACCCGGCGCTCGCCCGGCTGCGCGCCGCGCACGCCGATCTCCTGCGCGACTGACCGACGCGGAGGTCGTCGCGGAGCCGGTGGTGGCGGACGGCCCCGCCCGCGCCGCGGTCGTCAACACGCCGTGTCCCGTCGTGCGGTCCGGGCAGCGAGGTGGTGAGCGAGCCAGGTGGGCAGCCGTGACGCGCGCCGGCCCGTGTTGGGCAGCCGTGACGCGCGCCGGCCCGTGTTGGGCAGCCGTGACGCGCGCCGGCCCGTGTTGGTCGGTCGGAGCGTGCCGGTGGGTCCGGTCGCGTGTTTCGTCCGGTCCGCCCGTTTGGTCCGGTGGCCCGGTGGTCCGGTCGCCGGGTGGGTCCGGTGTGGCCGGGCGGGGGTGGGGTCGTCCCGATGCCTGTGGAGCTGCCCCGTCTGCGCTACCGCTCGGCGGCGGGGCGCGTGGACGTGTGGCGCGTGAGCGGATGGGCGCGTGGGCGGGGCAGCTCCACAGGGCCCCGCCAGCGAGATCGGCCCGCCGGGCAGATCGGTTCACCGGCGTCCCCGACGTGCATTGGGGTGAATCGCCGGGCGACCATGGGTGAAGTATTCATATCGGACTTAATGATCGACCAATCGATTGACGTTCTTGCGCGGGGATCTATTGCTCGGTAAGTTGTCTCGTCGTTGGTGCCCGGGGTTCCGTGCCGCGTTTTTCTCCGGTTCGCGGATGCCCCGGTCATCGACTTGGTCGGGACGTGTCCCCTGTCACAGAAAGTGGGATCTGTGAAGAGGAAACACTCGGTCCCTGTGCTGCCCGGCGACGCCCACCACAGCCGGGCGCGGCCGTGCCCGGATCTCCTGACCGGCAACGAATGCGGACGTCCGGCCGGGCCGTCCGTGCCGGGACCCGTGACGGGTCGGGGGGCAATTCCGCCCTATTGATCCGTGGCCGCTTCTCCGGTCGGTGATCGCGCCTCCGCCGATTCGTTGTCAGCCGCCAGTCCGGCCCGCCGAAAGTGACCCGGTCAGCCACGGCGGCCGGTACGGCGTGTCGTGCGACGCCCCGGTCGGGGGTGCCGGTCCCGCCGTCCGACTGTCCCTGTCGATTGCTGAGGTGACGTTCGTGCGCGACGTGGAATGCTGGTTGTCCGCCGGGGCCGATCCGGTCGACTTCCCCTATCCGACGGTTACCGCCGAATATCTGCGGGTCGGTAAACACTTCGTCGACCGGGACGTCCTGCTCTGCCTCGACCGCGCCCGCGGGGCGCTACCTCCCGATCCGCGCCCCGGCGCGACCCGGTTACGCCGCTTCCTCGACTGCGCACTCGACAAGTGGGACGGCCGGTACGACTACCACACCTACCTGGCCCTCCCCGTGCTGTCGATGGCGATCGAGGGGACCGGCGAGATCACCCCGGACCGGGCCCGGCGTCACCGCGACCGGCGGTACCTGCACCTGTTGGCGGACCTGCTCCGCTTCGAACTGGACGTCGAGGCGGGCCGCACCGACCTGCTGCCCGGGCAACGCCCTGACCGGGACCGGCTGACCAAACGGTTGCGGCTGACGGTCCGTGCCGCCCAGCCCGCCCTGACCCGGCTCAGCCCGCTCACCACCATCACCGCGGACGACCCACTGGCCGCCGCCGCCGAGTTCTGCGCCGCGGTGGAGGCCACCACCGCCGAGCGGCGGGACCTGCGGCTGTCCATGCTGCCGGTGTACGTGGTCCACGACGAGTACCTCTTCATCCGGGTGCTCCAGGCGTACGAGACCACCTTCGCCCTGCTCGTCGTGCTGCTGCGGGCCGCGCGGGACGCGCTCGTCCGGGGTGCCGCCGGGCCCGCCGCCGCGCACCTCGCCACGGCGACCGAGGCGCTGGCCGGATCGGCGCCGCTGTTCTCCCTGCTGGCCACCATGCAACCCGAGTCGTTCCGGACGTTCCGTGCGTACACCGAGGGCGCCAGTGCCATCCAGTCGCACAGCTACAAACTGGTCGAGTCGCTCTGCCGCACGCCGGACCAGGAACGGCTGGACAGCGCGGCCTACCGCTCCGCCCCGGAGGTCCGGCAGCGCGTCCTGGCCGGGCAGCCGACCATCGATCAGGCGTACCGGAGCGCGATGGAGCGGGGCCTGCTCGACCCGGCCGGACGCGCGCAGGTCGCCGACGGGATGCGGGCGTTCGCCGGGGCGCTGGTCACCTGGCGACGCACCCACCACCGGCTGGCGTTGCGGATGCTCGGCGAGCGGTCGGGCACCGGCTACACCGAGGGAACGCCCTACCTCGCCGCGGTCCGCACGGTGCCGGTCTTCCGGACGGTGGACGGCGGGCCGGTCGACGCGGCGGTCACCGCACCGGCCGTCCCGCCGTCCGGGTCACCGGTCGGCGAACCGCTCGGCGAAGGCCACCAGGTCACGACGTTCGATGGCGGCGGCCATCAGGTCGGGAAAGGCATCCGGCGTGCAGGCGAAGGCCGGCACCCCGAGGGCGGCGAGCGCGGCGGCGTTCGTCCGGTCGTAGGCCGGGGCACCCTCGTCGGAGAGCGCCAGCAGGACGACCACCTGGACCCCGGCGGCGGTCATCTCCGCCACCCGGCGCAGCATCTGCTCCCGTACCCCGCCCTCGTAGAGGTCGCTGATCAGGACGAAGATGCTGTCCCGGGGACGGGTGATCAGCTGCTGGCTGTAGCCGATCGCCCGGTTGATGTCGGTGCCGCCACCCAGCTGCGTGCCGAACAGCACCTCCACCGGGTCGCTGAGCTGGTCGGTGAGGTCCACGACCGCGGTGTCGAAGACCACCAGTGAGGTCCGCAGCGACCGCATCGAGGCGAGCACCGCGGCGAACACCCCGGAGTAGACCACCGAGGCGGCCATCGACCCGGACTGGTCGACGCAGAGCACCACGTCCCGCTGCACCGCCGTGGTGCGCCGCCCGTACCCCACCAGCCGCTCGGGGATCACCGTGCGGTGCTCCTGCTGGTAGTGCTTGAGGTTCGCCCGGATGGTGCGGTCCCAGTCGATGTCGGCGTGCCGGGGGCGGTTGATCCGGGTGGCCCGGTTCAGCGCCCCGGTCACCGCCGCCCTGGTCTGCTGCGCGATCCGCCGTTCCAACTCCTCGACCACCCGCCGGACCACCTGCCGGGCCGCCTCCTTGGTCTGGTCCGGCATGACCCGGTTCAGGGAGAGCAGCGTGCCGACCAGGTGCACGTCCGGCTCGACCGCGGCGAGCATCTCCGGTTCCAGCAGCAGGCGGGTGAGGTTGAGCCGCTCGATCGCGTCGGCCTGCATGACCTGCACGACGGTCGACGGGAAGTACTGGCGGATGTCGCCGAGCCAGCGGGCCACCCGGGGCGCGGAGCCGCCGAGCCCGGCCGAGCGCCGGGACGAGCCGCCGGTGCCGTCGCCGTCGCCGTCGTAGAGGGCGGCCAGCGCCCCGTCCATCGCGGCGTCACCGCCGGAGAGACGACCGCAGGCGTCCTCGGCGGGCCCGCCGAGGACCATCCGCCAGCGGCGCAGCCGTTCCCGGTCCGCGTCCCCGCCGGGCCGGGGGGACGTCGCGCCACCCTCCTGGCCGGCGTCGGTGGAGGTGGTCATGCGATCTCCCGTCCGAGCAGGATGCCGAGCGTGGGCAGGACCCCCGCCGCCCGGTCGTGGTCGAGGTCGGCCGCCGGAGCCCGGTGCACCGGCCGGCCACGGTGGGCCACCCGGTCGCTGATGGCCCGGCGTTCCCCGGCGGCGAAGCTGCCGAAGGTCCGGCGCAGCAGCGGCAGGACCTCGGTGAAGGAGTCGGCGGGAACACCGGCCAGCCACTCGTCCACCAGGGACAGCAAGGCGTCGTCGTGCACCAGCAGGAGCCCACCGCCGCCGAGGAACCCCTCCACCCAGGCGGCCCCGTCGGCCGGGGCGACCCCGGCGGTCAACGGCAGGCCCATCCGTCGGCGCACCTCGGCGCGTTCCAGCCGGCCCGCGTCGTGCAACAGCCGGACCAGCCGTCCCGCGAGCAGGCCGTGCAGGTCGTCCCGGTCGGCGAGCGAGGCGAGGGTGTCCAGCCACGGCTCCCGTGCCTCCTCGTCGAGGAGGTTGACCGCGGCGTGCACCTCGTCCAGGTGTCCGCGCAGGTCCCGGGCCGCCTGGTCGGCCAGGCCGACGACCGCGGCGGGCAGGCCGGCACGGACCCGGGCCAGCAGCCCGCTGGTCACCTCGGCCAGCCCGCCCAGTTCGCTGCGCCGGACGTCGCCGTAGCGCAGCGTGCGGACCAGCGGCGGGATGGCCGCCATCAGGTGCGCCACGTCGGCGTCCAGGGCCGCCCGGGTGTCCAACGCCCGCAGGACCGGGGGGTAGGCGTCGGCGAGGTCGGCGAGCAGGCATACCTCGACCAGCGCGGTGACCTCGGCGAGGCTCTCGGCGGCTCGGGCGGTGGCGGCCACGGCGGCGGTGGCGGCGGAGACGACGGTGGTGCCGTGCGCGCTCGCCTCGACCAGCCGGACCGCGAACTCCGGCTGCCAGCGCAGCCGCCACTGCTCCCGGAACGTGCCGCTGCCCCGCCGTCGCTGGTCCGACTCGCCCCACGGCACGCCGAGCACCCGCAGGCGGTGCAGCAGCCGGCTACGGGCCAGGTCGTTGTCGCGGCGCAGGTCGAGGTCCAACTCGCGTTCCAGCGCCTCCGGCTTGAGCCGCAGACTGCGCTGCTGGGTGGCGAGGTCGCGGGCCAGCGGCACCGCCGGCATGTCGTCGGGTACGCCGCCGAGCCGCTCGCCCACCACCAGCCGCCGGCCGATCAGCTCCAGCCGCAGCCGGTCGCCCTCGCAGAGCACCGCCGCGCTGGCGTCGGTCAGTTCGGTGAGTCCGGCCAGCGGCCGGCCGCGCAGCGTCGCCAGCGTCTCGGCCAGCCGGACCGCCTCGATGACGTGCGCGGAGGAGGCCGGCACCCCCTCGTCGCGGAGCACCCCGGCGGCGGCGACCAGCCACCGGGCGACCACCTCGTTCTCGGAGGTGAACAGGTGGTGGTACCAGCCGGGGGAGCGGACCCCCGCCGCGTAGCCCTGCCAGGACGCCAGCCGCCCGTACGTCCAGGGCACCCAGGTGAAGGTGACCTTCGCCTTCCGGCGCCCCTTGAGCAGGGCGGTGTCGGCGCTGGCCGGCACCTTCCGGGTCAGCGCGGGCACGTGCCAGGCGCCGCAGACCACGGCGATGTTGTCGTGGCTGCGCCGCACCTGCCGCAGCACGGTGCGCATGTGCGCCTCGCGGAGCAGGTCGTCGGGGTCGTCCGGCACGCCGTCGCGGATCGCGGCCATCGCCTCGGCGATCGCCGGGAACGCCGGGGCACCCCGGTGCTCGACCACGTCCTCCCACCAGCGTTCCGGGTCGTCGTACCCCGCCGCGGCGGCGAGTTCCCCGATCGGGTCGACCGGACGGCGGGGCGTCGGGTCGTCGGTGCCCGCCCCGGCCTCCGGTCCGGCCGCCGTCTCGGGACGTTCCTCGCTTCCCGCCCCGGCCTCCGGTGCGGCCGTCGCCTTGAGGCGTTCCTCGCTCCCGGCGTCCGGACGGTCCCCGTTCTCCGCCGACGGGTCGCCGTCGGGCTCGGCGAGGCGGTAGGCGTACGGCAGGTCGAAGAAGCGCACCGGCACGTCGTGCGCGACCGCCCACCGGATCGCCTGCCACTCCGGCGAGAAGACGGCGAACGGCCAGAACCCGGCCCGGCGCGGGTCGTCGGTGGCGTACCCGAGCAGGGCGACCGGCGGCTCCAGCCGCTCGTCGGTCATCCAGCGCAGCAGTTCGTCCGCCTCCGGTGGACCCTCTACCAGCAGGATGTCGGGGCGTTGCTCGGCCAGGGCCGCCACCACCGCCCGAGCCGACCCCGGACCGTGGTGGCGGATGCCGTAGAGCTGCTCAGGCATCGCGGGCGGCGCGGTAGAAGGGGCGCCAGTCCTCGCGCTCGCGGACCACGGTCTCCAGGTACTCCCGCCACACCACGGCGTCGGACACCGGGTCCTTGATCACCGCGCCGACGATGCCGGAGGCCACGTCGCCCGGCCGCAGCACACCGTCGCCGAAGTGCGCGGCCAGGGCCAGCCCGTTGGTGAGCACCGAGATCGCCTCGGCCGTGGAGAGGGTGCCGGTGGGGGACTTGAGCTTGGTGCGGCCGTCCTCGGTGAGCCCGGTCCGCAGCTCCCGGAAGATCGTCACGACCCGGCGGATCTCCTCGACGGCGGCCGGCACCTCCGGCAGGTCGAGCGAGCGGCCGAGCTGCGCGACCCGCCGGGTGACGATGTCGACCTCCTCCTCGGCGGAGGCGGGCACCGGCAGCACCACCGTGTTGAACCGGCGGCGCAGCGCGCTGGACAGCTCGTTGACGCCCCGGTCCCGGTCGTTGGCGGTCGCGATGATGTTGAACCCGCGCTGGGCCTGCACCTCGCTGGTCAGCTCCGGCACCGGCAGGGTCTTCTCGGACAGGATGGTGATGAGGGTGTCCTGCACGTCGGACGGGACCCGGGTCAGCTCCTCGACCCGGGCGATCGTGCCGGTCTCCATCGCCCGCATCACCGGGCTCGGCACCAGGGCCGCCGGGGACGGGCCCTCGGAGAGCAGCCGGGCATAGTTCCAGCCGTACCGGATGGCCTCCTCGGCGGTGCCCGCGGTGCCCTGCACCAGCAGCGTGGAGTCGCCGCTGATCGCCGCCGCCAGGTGCTCGGAGACCCAGGTCTTCGCGGTGCCGGGCACGCCGAGCAGCAGCAGCGCGCGGTCGGTGGCCAGGGTCGCCACTGCGATCTCCATCAGCCGACGCGGCCCGACGTACTTCGGGGTGATCTTGGCGCCGTCGCCGAGCAGGTAGGTCACCACCGCCTGGGGCGAGAGCCGCCAGCCCGGCGGGCGGGGCCGGTCGTCGGTGGCGGCCAGCTCGGCCAGCTCGTCGGCGTACTGCTGCTCGGCGTGCGGACGCAGCGCGGTCATGCGAACTCCTTGTGCATCTCGGAACGGAAGGCGAGGACAGCGGCCAGTTGCCCGACGGCGCGGATCCGGCTGGGGTCGACACCGTCCCGGGCGAGCTCGTCGGTGAGGCGGTGGAACCGGTCGGTCAGGCTGGGCGTCGCGGAGGTGCCGGCGATCCGGCAGACCTCGGCCAGGTACCAGCTGTTCCGGCCCTCGGTGCGGGCCCAGACCCCGATGGCGTCGGCCACCGCGTCAGAGAGCTCGGGGGACCAGTCCTGGGAGAGCATGCCCAGCAGGCGGTTGGCCCGGCCCGGATCGGTGCGCAGGGCGTCGGCGACCAGGTTGCCGAGCCGTTCGGCGGGCAGCACCTCATAGAGCTGCCACAGCAGGGTTTCCGGCAGCGCGTTCCGGCTCTGCCGCCCGGTGGGGCGGGCACCGGCGACCAGGGCGTCGGCCCAGTCGCCGGCCCGCTCCTCGACGGCGGCCCGGGCCCAGCCCCGGCGCAGCGCCGGACCCCAGTCGTCGGCGGCGGCCAGCGTCACCACCTCGGCCGGCGTCCGGGCGAACGCGGCGGTCCAGGTGGCCAGGGGCGTGCCGGCGAGCACCTCCTCCAGCAGCCACGCCGCCGCCCCCGTTCCCCGGGGCGGCTGCGGGTCCACCCCGTCCCGCCGCATCGCCGGGTCGCACTCGCGCGGCGGGTCGACCGTCAACGTCCGGCCGGAGGCGTCCAGGCGCACGCAGGCCGTCGCCCGTTCGGTCATCCGGCGGCGCAGCCCGGACTCGGGCACCTGGCGCAGCAACGCGACGGCAGCCTGTCGGACCTCCTTGCGCCGGTCGTCCAGCACACCCTCGAGGAAGGCGTCGTCGGCGGGGGAGAGCCCGACCTCGAGCGCCTCGACGAAGCGGGCCCGGTCGGGGGCGCTCTCGGCGGCGAAACCGCCCGCCAGCAACTCGCGGGCGGCGTGCGGGTCACGGGCGCGCAGCCGGGTCAGGTACGCCAGCCGTTCGCCGGTGGTGCCGGTCTCCCAGTCGTCCCCACCGCCCTGCCCGGCCGGGACGGTCAGGTCGATGGCCTCGTCGAACAGGTAACCCCACTCCGAGCGGAGACCCGCCAGCCACCGGCCCCGGCGACCGCCGAGCCGGCTCAGCAGGGGGCGCAGCGCCCGGTGACGTCGGCCGACGTCCAGCAGGGCCGGCAGCGTGTCGGTCGGGACCAGCCCGCCGTGCCGGTCGGCCAGGCGCAGCCACTCGGCGAGCAGTTCCTGCTGGACCTGGCTGCCGCCGGGCGCGCCGCCGTCGGTGAGCAGCGTGCGCAGCCGGACGGCGGGCGCGGCGGGCAGCGGCGGCGTCGACTCGGCGGGCGCGGCGGGCACCCGGCCGCGCCCGGTCGACGGGGTGATACCGGCCCGCCGGTAGGTCAGGGCCACCGCGGCGGCCTCCAGTACGCCGGCCGGGCCCTCCCCGCCCGCGTCGAGCGGCCGTCCGGCCACCGCCACGGCACCGTCCCACGGCCGGCGGGCCGTGCCGACCAACGCGGCGGAGAGCAGTTCGGTGGGGAGTTCGGCGGTGTGCCCGTCCGGGCCGACCGGCGAGCCCGCCGTGGCGGGCAGGTAGCACCCCTGTGACCAGGCGGCCAGCGGCCGCAGTCCGGCCGGGCCGAGTTCGGCGGCGAGGTCGACGGGCTGGCCACCGGCTCCGGCGAGCAGCCACCACGGCTGCTCGTGCCCGGCGGCCAGGGGCAGCGCCTCCCCGGCCTGGTCGACCAGGCGGCCCTCCCGGGTGGGGACGACCCCGGCGAGCAGCACCGGCACCGACTCCCGCCAGGGGTCGGCGGCGAGTCCGGCCGAGTACGCGGCCAGGGCGGTGCGGACGTCGACGGCACCGGTCGGGGCGGCCAGCGGCACCGGGGCGCCGTGCCGGGTGGCGACCAGCGCCCGCAACGGCGGGGAGCCCGGGTAGAAGCACAGATCCGCGTCGACCTCGGTGCCCGGCACCAGGTCGGCGGGAAAGGTCTGGCCGGGTGCGGCGAACGCCAGCACCAGCGCGAACCGGCCGGTCTCCGCCCCGCGCAGCCAGATCCGGCGGGTGGTGACCTTGTCGTCGGCGGAGTCGACCTGTCCGAGGACCTGCCACCGGTCCCGCACCGGCGGCGTGGCCAGCACGTCGTCCGTGGCGACCGGGTAACCGACCCGGGACCGGACGGTGGCCGCCAGGTCGTCCGGGAGCGTGTCGAGCCGGTCGTGGGCGGTCACCAGCAACCGGATCAGACCGAGTTCGCCGAGGAGACGGTCGGCCCAGTGCGCGCCGATGCCGGCCGTCCGGCCCACCCGGCGCAGCGTCCCGGCCACCGTCGGGGCCTGCGCGTCGACCAGCCGCGCGGCGACCGCCTCGAACGGACCCGCCCCGGCCTGTTCGGCCCCGGCGAGCCCCTGGTCCACCTGGTCGTCGAGCCACCGCCGCAGCTCGTCCAGGCCGGCGACCACCCGGGCGGCGCGCTGCTCGACCCGCTTGGCGGCGGCGGCCGGGTCCGCCGGGCCGGTGGTGGTCCGCGGTGTGTTCGCGCGGGCGGCGCGGTTCGCCCGTCCGTTCTGCCACTCGACGACCCAGTCCGGGGCCTCGGCGTCGCCGGCCCCGGACTCGGCCCAGAGCAGCAGCAGACCCAGGGCGTGTTTGCAGGGGAACTTGCGGCTCGGGCAGGAGCAGCGGTACGCCGGCCCGGACAGGTCGACGCAGACCTGGTACGGGTTCTTCCCGCTGCCCTTGCACAGCCCCCAGAGCACCTCGTCGATCAGGCCGGACGCCGACCACTTGGCGGCGCCGCCGACACTGCGGGCGGCGCGGGCGGCGGCGGGGTCGGGCGCGACGGCGAGGACCTGCGCGGTGGACCAACGTTCAACAGGCACCGGCGCACTGTAGGAGACCCGTACGACACGGACCCCGCCGGTACCCGTCGGCGTGGGTGTCCGTCGCGCAGGGCGACCGCACCATGACCCGCAGGTGAGGACCGGTTCGGCACGTCCGCCGGCTCCGGCGGCGGGGCCCGGTGGGGGCCGTGCCGTCCGGGACGCATCCTCTAGTCTCCTTAGGTCAGACCCGAGACCAGGGGAGGCGACCGTGTCGCGCAGTGACGCCGAAACGCGGACCGGATCCGCGCCGTCCGGAGTGGACACGTCGGTGCCGCACTCCGCCCGGATCTACGACTGGTGGCTCGGGGGCAAGGACAACTTCGCGGTCGACCGGGCCACCGGCGCGGCGATGCTGGAGGCGATCCCGACCCTGCGGATGATGGCCGCCGAGAATCGCCGATTCGTCCACCGGATGGCCCGTTACCTGGTCACCCACGCCGGCATCCGGCAGTTCCTCGACGTCGGCACCGGCATCCCCACCCGCCCCAACCTGCACGAGGTCGCCCAGGCCGTCGCCCCGGAGACCCGCGTGGTGTACGTCGACAACGACCCGATCGTGCTGGCGCACGCCCGGGCTCTGATGATCAGCAGTCCGGAGGGGCGCAGCGAGTACATCCACGCCGACCTGCGCCATCCGGAACGGATCCTCGACGGGGTCACCCGGGGTGACACGCTCGACCTGACGCGGCCGGTGGCGCTCACCCTGATCGCGATCCTGATGCTGCTCGGCGACGCCGACGAGCCGCTCGACCGGGTCCGTGCGCTCACCGACGCGCTGCCCTCGGGCAGCTACCTGGCGATCACCCACCCCACGCCGGACTTCAACCCGGAGGCGGTCGACGCGGCGGTGGCCGCCGCGACCGGGAACGGGATGACCCTGATGCCGCGTACCCGGGCCGAGGTCGCGCGGTTCTTCGACGGGTGGGAGCTGGTCGACCCGGGCATCGTGCCGGTGCCGGCGTGGCGGCCCGACGGGGAGGCACCGACCGACCCCGAGGCGGTCTACTACTGGGCCGGGGTCGCCCGCAAGCCCTGACCGGCCCGCCCCGGGGCGGGGTGGGACGTCGGTCACACGAAATTACGTTGCAGTCTCTGCAAGTTCGCTCGTACCGTCATGGCCGTGACCACCACGGGGGAGGGGCGTCGCGACCGTCGGAAACGGCAGACCCGCGCGACGTTGAGCATGACCGCGCTGCGCATGGTCGCCGAGCACGGGCTCGACCACGTCACCGTGGACGAGATCAGCGAGGCGGCCGGCGTCTCGCCGCGCACCTTCTTCAACTACTTCACCTGCAAGCACGAGGCCGTCATCGGCGACGCCGTGGTCGACGAGGAACGCCTCCTGGCGCGGCTGGCCGCCGTTCCCGCCGAGGTGCCGGCGGTGGCGACCCTGCGGACCGCCTTCGCCGAACTGGTCGAGGACGTCCAGGCCGACCGGGACCTGTGGTGCCTGCGCATGCGGGTCGTCGAACGGAACCCGGCGCTGCTGTCCCGCCTGGTCACCATCGGGGTGCAGAACGAGCGCACCATCACCGCGGCGGTCGCCGCCCGGCTGGGTCTCCCTGAGGGCCACGACTACCCGGCGCTCGTCGCCGCCGTCACCGGCGCCGCCCTGCGGACCTGTCTGGGTCAGTGGGCCCGCGGCGACGGCGCACGTCCCCTCACCGCCCTCGTCGACGAGGCGTTCGCCGCGCTCGCCGCCGGCCTCCCGGAACCCCCGCACCGCCCGTGACCCATCGCCGCCCCCGGCGTTGTCCGACCCGGGGAGACTCTCCCACAACCAGAGTGAGGAAAACTCCATGACCGCTTCCGCCCCGCCAGCCGGTGTCGCCGACGCCGTCGCCGGGCGTATGTCCCGTCGCGAGGTGCTCCAGGCCCTCTCCGGTCTGATGGTCGGCCTTTTCGTGTCGATCCTCGCCTCCACGGTCGTGGCAAACGCGCTGCCCCGGATCATCGCGGATCTCCACGGCAGCCAGACGGTCTACACCTGGATCGTCACCACCGAACTGCTCGCCATGACGGCCACCGTGCCGCTGTGGGGCAAGATGGCCGACCTGTACAGCCGTAAACTGCTGATCCAGCTCTCGCTGGGGCTGTTCGTGGCGGGCTCGCTGGTCGCCGGTCTCACCCCGAACGTGGAGCTCCTCCTGGTCAGCCGGGTCATCCAGGGCATCGGCGCCGGCGGTATGACCGCGCTGGCCACCATCGTCATGGCCGCGATGATCCCGCCCCGGGAGATGGGCCGCTACGCCGGCATCTTCGGCGCGGTCTTCGGCGTGGGCACCATCGCCGGTCCGCTGATCGGTGGCGTGCTGGTGGACACGTCCTGGCTGGGTTGGCGCTGGTGCTTCCTGATCGGCGTGCCGTTCAGCCTCCTGTCGATCGTCCTGCTCCAGCGGACGCTGCACCTGCCGGTCGTCCGGCGCGAGGTCCGCATCGACTGGGCCGGCGCGTTCCTGATCACCACGGGTGTCTCCACCCTGCTGGTCTGGTCCTCGCTCGCCGGGCAGAAGTTCGCCTGGGCGTCCGGCTGGAGCGCGCTGATGGTCATCGGCGGGCTCGCGCTGCTCGCGGCGGCGATCTTCGTGGAGTCCCGCGCCGCCGAGCCGATCATCCCGCTGGACCTCTTCCGTAACCGGACCGTCTCGCTCACCATCGTGGCGAGCATCCTGGTCGGTGTGGCCATGTTCGGCGGCACGGTGTTCCTGTCGCAGTACTTCCAGATCTCGCTGGGCAAGTCGCCCACGGTCGCCGGCCTGATGAGCCTGCCGATGATCTTCGGTCTGCTGGTGTCGTCGACGGTGGCCGGGCAGCTCATCACGAAGTACGGCCGGTGGAAGGGCTTCCTGGTCGGTGGCGGCGTCACGATGACCATCGGGATGCTGCTGCTCGGCACCATCGACGCGCACACCAACATCCTGTTGCTGTCGGTCTACATGGCGGTGCTCGGCGTCGGCGTCGGCATGCTCATGCAGAACCTGGTGCTGGCCGCCCAGAACGACGTACCCGCGCACGAACTCGGTGCCGCGACCTCCGCGCTGACCTTCTTCCGCAGCATGGGTGGGGCGATCGGGGTGAGCGCGCTCGGCGCCGTCCTGGCCAACCGGATCACCACGCTGATGGCCGAGAAGCTCGGCCCGCTGGCCGCCGGCGGCGCCACCGGCTCCACCCACGAGGTGCCGGACATGTCCGTCCTGCCCGGTCCGATCCGGCAGATCGTGCAGGAGGTCTACGGCACCGCGACCGCCGAGCTGTTCCTGATCGGCGCGCCGATCGCGCTGCTCGCGCTGGTCGCCGTGCTGTTCATCAAGGAGAAGCCGCTGCACAACCTCAGCGGCGACGAGCGCCGCGCCAAGGAGGAGGCGGCGGGCATCGCCCCGATGCACTGACCGGCAATCCGGCCCGGAGCGTGGTCAGCGTGCTGGTCGCGCTCCGGGCCGCCGTCCGTCTCGCAGCCGCCGGGACGGCCGGTCGCCGGCGTCCAGCACCGCCCGGTCGGCGGCGGCGGTGCCGGAGGACCAGCCCTCGGCGTCCCGGATGGTCAGCCGGCCCTGGGTGACGCCGGGGAAGAGCGTCTCCACCCGCTGCCGGACCGCGTCGGATCGGCTGGCCAGCACCGGCAGCAAGCGGTCGCCGCCCTCCGCCTCCGCCGCCTCCCGGCTGGTGCGTTCGGTGGCCGCCCGCAGCCGTTCACCGATGCGCAGCGCGTACGCGTGCAGGAACGAGTCGTCGTACTCGCGGGTGCGCCGGCTGCCCGTCGCCCGCCGCTCGGTGCGCCCGCGCAGCATCGCCGAGGTCGCCTGCACCAGCAGCGAGGTGTAGAGCACCTCCACCGCCTCGAGCTCGGCCGGGAACCCCAGCACGGTGCTGAAGCCGAGATCGTCGGACCAGACCGCCTCGCACCGGTTCGCCGCCGCGACCTCCTGCACCAGCAGTGCCTTCGCTCCCGCGTACGGCGGGTCCGTGCCGAGCCGGACGCCGCCCGGCCGGTCGGCCGGACCGGTGTCGAGCAGGACCCGGTCGATGCTGTGCCGGGCCATCAGCTCCTGGGCCTTCGCGGTCAGCGCCTCCGCCTCGGCCGGGTAGCCCGTCGACTCGGCCTTGGCCAGCAGGGCGCGTACCCGGTCGAGCATCCGGGACCCGCTGGGCCCCGGCGGGGCCGTGGCGCCGGGCGCGCCGGGCGGGGGCCGGAGCACCGCGACCGGCGGCAGTCCGTCGAGCACCGCCAGCACCTCGACCACCTCGCGCAGCGCGGTGACCCGGTCCAGTCGTTCCCGAGCGGTCCAGTCGGCCAGGTGACGGGCGTCGTCGTCCCACCACACCCGGGCGTCGAGGGTGGTGAGCTGCTCGTCCCACCAGGCCGGCACGTCCGCGTGGCCGCGCCGGTCGGCGGCGAGCACGTCGGCCAGCAGGCGGGCCGGTCGGGCACCCGCGCGCCGGGTCACGATGCGGGCCACGTCCACCGGCTGCCAGCCGCGTGACCAGAGCCGGCCCACGGCCCGCACCAACCGGGCGACGAGCGCCCCGTCCACCACGGCCGGGTCGCCCACCACCAGCCGGTCGAGCTGCCGCTCCGCGAGGCGTACGTCGGTGCCGCGCGCCGCCGCGAGCGCGTCGCTGATCAGCGCGTCGACGTCCGGCACCGCAGGCTCCCTCTGACCGGTCACGGCCATGTCTCGATCGGGTACGGCCGACCTCGACCGTCCCCCGACACGCTACTGCCGCCCGGCGGTGCCTCCGGTGCGCGGGTCGACGCCGCCGGTCGATCCCGCCGGGGTCTACGGGCACGCCTGGATCTCCGTCGATGCGGTTCGGGCCCGCCGCTTCCGTCACGGATTACATTAAGACCTGAAACAAGTACCCGCCTCCCATTGACACTCGTCTTTATTAAGTGTTTCCTTCCTGGTACCGAGGTCGTGGCGTCCGGGCAGCGTCCGACAGCGGACCGGAACATCGGCAGGCACGCAGCCGTCCCCGCGTGCCCGGACCCAGCCGAGGACGGTGGCCCTCCGGGCGCGACCGGGGTCTGAACGCCGCGCGTCGGCGGCCGGCGCCGTGTGCGCCGCCGGCAGGCGTGACCACCCCACGAGCAAGGGAGACGCCATGCCCCGAGCAGCCAGCCCACCACCGGCACGGTCCGGCCCCGACCCGGCGGGCCGACCCGTCGGTGTTCCCGGCGGTCGCCGGTCACGCGTCCGGCGTACCATCCTGACGGCCGGTGGCCTGACGGTCGCGATGGTCGCGGCCCTGGTCACCATCACCACCGCGCCGTCGGCGCTGGCCGCCGGAGAAACGGTCACCGTCCACCTGACCACCACGTCGGACTCCGGCGGCCGGACCGTGACCCGTGGTCTCCAGCAGCAGCCCTCGGTGGACTTCGCGCCGAGCAGCGCCCCCGCCACGCACACCATCTCGGTCAACGAGAACGCCCGTCACCAGCAGTTCGTCGGCGCGGGTGCGTCGATCACCGACACGACGGCGTACCTGTTCCGGGGTGGACCGATCAGCGCCGCCACCCGCGACGCGGTCATGCGGAAGCTGTTCCACCCGGTCGACGGCATCGGCCTGTCGTTCGTCCGCAACCCGATCGGGGCCTCGGACCTGTCCCGGCCGGGCCACGTGTCCCTCGACGACACCTGCTGCGACCTGAACGACTTCGGCGCCAACGGGTACGACACCAATGTGCGGCTGCTGACCCAACAGGCCAGACAGCTCAACCCGCAACTGCGGGTCAAGGGCGTGCCGTGGAGCGCACCCGGGTGGATGAAGGACAACGGCCGGATGGACCAGATGGGCTGGCTGAAGTGGGAGTACTACCCGCTGTACGCCCAGTACCTGGTCAAGTACGTCCAGTCGTATCAGGCGGCCGGTGTCCCGGTGGACTACCTCTCGGTGCAGAACGAGCCGAACTGCTGTCAGGCGGCCAACCCTCCGGCGATGAACTACCCCGGCATGTCGTGGAACCCGTCGGGCCTGGTGGAGTTCACCAAGAACCACCTGTACCCGGCGTTCCGGGCCGCCGGCATCACCACCAAGGTGATGCACTTCGACTGGAACTACGGCGACTACGGCAGCTTCGGCTCCCAGATCGTGGCCGACACCGCCCTGCGTAACGATCCGCTGTCGGCCGGCATCGCCTGGCACGACTACTTCGGCAGCCCGTCGGTGGGCACGCAGGTGCGTCAGCAGTACCCGTCGATGACGCAGTTCAACACCGAGCACTCCGGTGGCACCTGGGTCACCAACCAGCACAACGAGGACATGGGCGACATCATCGAGCACGCCCGCAACTGGTCGAGCGCGGAGGTGAAGTGGAGCCTGGCGCTCAACCAGCACATGGGCCCGCACAACGGTGGCTGCGGCACCTGCACCGGACTGGTCACCGTCCAGGAGGGCGGCAGCCGGGCCGGCCAGGTGGACTACACGATCGAGTACTACACGATGGGTCACCTGACCAAGTTCGTGAAGCCCGGCGCCCACCGCATCGACTCCACCGACAACGGCACGGTGCAGAACGTCGCGTACGTCAACCCCGACGGCTCGAAGGCCCTGATCGCCCACAACGGCGGCACCGGCAGCCAGTCGATCCGGGTGGTCTGGGGCGGGCAGTCCTTCACCTACACGCTGCCGGCCCGTACCTCCGCGACGTTCACCTGGTCGGGCGACCAGTCCGGCGGCCCGACGACGCCGCCCCCGACCGGCGGCACCGGCCAGATCACCGGCCTGGCCGGCAAGTGCGTCGACGTCGCGGGCGCGGGTACCGCGAACGGCACCGCGGTGCAGCTGTACACCTGCAACGGCACCACCGCCCAGCGGTGGACCCGCGCGACCGACGGCACCCTCCGTGCCCTCGGCAAGTGCCTGGACGTGGCCGGGCCCAGCACGGCCGACGGCGCGCAGACCCACCTGTGGGACTGCCACGGCGGCGCGTCCCAGAGGTGGACCTACACCGCCAACCGTGAGCTGGTCAACGCGTACGCGAACAAGTGCCTCGACGTGACCGACCGAAACCCCGCCGACGGCACCCGCCTCCAGCTCTGGACCTGTCAGGGCGACACCAACCAGAAGTGGACCGTGCCCGCGTAGCGGCACACCTCCCAGCGGGAGCGCCGCCGCTTCCTCGGTGGCGGACTCCCGGGCGGGCCGGAGCCGAACTCCGGTCCGCCCGCCGGGGGGCCGGCACTGCCCGGCCGGCTCCCCGGCCACCGTCGCCGGCCGTGCCGGCACACCGTCGGAGCCAGGGCGGCCCGCGCGCCGCCGGAGCAGGGAGCACGACAGGTGGACGCGAAGCGAGCGACCTCGCGGGACATCCGACGGCGCAACCGTGCGGTGCTGCTGTCCCGGATCTACTTCGACGGGCCACTGAGCCAACAGGAACTCGTCCGTGGCACGGGGCTCAGCGGAGGCACCGTCAGCAACCTCGTCGGCGAGATGAGCGAGGAGGGCCTGATCGAGGAGGCGGGCTCGGCCGACTCCGACGGTGGCCGACCGCGCACCCTGCTCCGGGTGCGGCCGACGTACGGCTACCTGGTGGGTGTGGACGTCGGTGAGACCCGGGTGCGGGTCGAACTCTTCGACCTGTCGATGGGGCCGCTGGCCGAGGCGGACTTCCCGCTCGATCCGCGGGACCGGCGCGGTCGCGACCCCGAACTGGTCGTGCGACACATCCTCGCCGGGCTGGACCAGGTGATCGAGGCGGCCGGGGTGAGCCGGCGTTCGCTGTTCGGCGTCGGCATCGGTGTGCCGGGGGTGGTGGAACAGGGCCGCGAGGCGGTAGTGCACGCGCAGACCTTCGGCTGGACAGCCGTACCGCTGGAGGCCATGCTGCGCGGCGGCGTCGACGCCGCGATCCACATCGACAACGGCGCCAAGACGCTGGGCCAGGCCGAACTGTGGTTCGGTGGCGACCGGACCGTCCGGCACGCGGTGGTCGCCCTGGTCGGGTCCGGAGTGGGCGCCGCCGTCATGACCAACGGCGTCAGCTATCGCGGGGCCAGCAGCAGCGCCGGGGAGTGGGGCCACACCACGATCGTCTACGGTGGCCGGGCCTGCCGGTGCGGTGCCCGAGGCTGCCTGGAGGCGTACGTGGGGGCCGAGGGCGTGCTGGACCGGTGGCGGCAGGCGGAGCGCGGGCACGGTTCTCCCGGCGTGGACGAGGAGGCGGAGCTCGCGGCCCTGCTCGCGGCGGCCGACACCTCGGAGGTCGCGGCGCGCGTGCTCCACGAGACCGCCGGTTACCTGGGGGCGGGCATCGCCAATCTGGTCAACCTGTTCAACCCGGAGCGGATCGTGCTCGGCGGCTGGGCGGGGCTGGCACTGGGGGGCCGCCTGCTGCCGGAGATCCGCGCCGCGGCGGCTGCCCACGCGCT
This sequence comes from Micromonospora sp. NPDC050187, assembly GCF_044459745.1. Lineage (NCBI taxonomy): Bacteria > Bacillati > Actinomycetota > Actinomycetes > Micromonosporales > Micromonosporaceae > Micromonospora > Micromonospora sp. NPDC050187. The sequence continues at coordinate 531,294 of NZ_JBITJH010000002.1, read as the reverse complement.
GCGTCACCCGTACGCGCAGACCACGATCGACCTGTGCCGGTTGGGTCCGGACGCGGTGTCCGTCGGCGCCGCGACGCTTCCGGTCGCCCGACTGCTGGACAGCGGCGGCACCCGTCCCGCACCCCTCGCCACCCGGTGAGACTCGTACACCACGCCTGGTCGGCGTGGCTCAGCCCGCTTCCCGGACGTACGCCGCCGCGATCTCGGACCGCACCGTCCGACCGAGGGCGTGGTACCGGCGGCGACCGTCGTCGTTGGCGATCAGGATGCCGGACCTCAGCCCCGCGCGGGCGGCGTGGTCACCGAGCGCCCGCATGACGATCCGGCCCAGGCCACGGCGTCGGTGGGCCGGCGCGGTCTCCACGTGGTCGACCACCCCGCACTCGCCGGCGGCGGTCAACCGCCCGGAGGCTGCCGCACTGCCGTCGGCGTCGACGACCGTCGCCACGGCGACCCCACCCTCCGTCGTCACCACGGTCCGGTACGGCGCCGGGGGAGCGTCGGCACCCAGGGTGAACGGTGCGGTCATCAGGTAGCCGACGTCGTCCATGGTCCAGCGATGATGCCCTCGGGGCCACCGACGTGACAGAGCCGGTAGCGGTCCTCGTACCGCTCCAGCTCGCCGACGAGTTCGGCGCCGTGCGTGCGCAGGCGGGCAAGGAGGTCCTCGATCGGATCGTCTGGGGAGGGCTTCCGGTACCTGTCGGCGTGCGTCGCGGTGATAATCGAGATCAACAAGAGAAACCTCGGAAGGATGCAAGTGATACGTCGACTTGTGCACGTGATGGCGGCCCTGACCGTCGTTCTCGCCGGCTCGGCCGTGGTGGCGACGCCGGCCTCGGCGAGTGACCGGTTCGGCTTCGTGTGCAACCTGAAGGAGAACACCTGGCTGCGCACCGCGCCCCACGGCACGGTGCTACGTACCCTGACGGCCGGACGCGGGTTCCGTTGGCACGGGGAGGTCTGGGCCATCGACGACGACACCTGGATCTACGGCCACGGCGCGGAGTACCCGGAACTCGACGGCTGGGTTCCGGCGCGTAACACCACCTGCTGAGTCCCGACCCGAACCGGGGTGGCCGTCGTCGGACGGCCACCCCGGTTCGTTGTTGTCGTGGCTCGGAACGAGGCGCAGCGGCAACCCCCGGTCAACGACGACGGTGTCCCGGCGAGGTTCTGGGTGGTCGGCCCTGGGGAGGGCTTCCCGTACCGGTCGGCGCCCAGGTTGATCATAATTAAAGTTGCTACTGACCACAGTGGAAGGATTCGAGTGAAGCGCCGGATTCTGCACCTCATGACGGTCGCGACCGTCGTTCTCGCCGGCTCGGCCGTGGTGGCCGCACCGGCCTCGGCGAGCGACGCGCCCGGCGCCATCTGCAACCTGAAGGAGAACACCTGGCTGCGTGCCTCGCCGCACGGCACGGTGCTGCGGACCCTGACCGCCGGTCGCGGGTTCCGGTTCCACTGGCAGGGCTGGGCCGAGAACGACGACGAATGGATCTACGGCCACGGTGCCGAGTACCCGGACATCGACGGCTGGGTACCGCGGCGTAACACCACCTGCTGAGCGCAGGCTCCATCGGGGATGGCCGCGGTCGCCTGTGGTCATCCCCGAACCCCGGCGTTCCGGTCGCCGTCCCGCCCCGGGTCACGCAGCCCGGGGCGGAACGGCGACCGGCTCAGTCGCCGTCCTCCAGGTCGCCCTCGACCTCCAGGTACGCCTGACGCAGCGCGTCCATCAGCTCCGGATCGGGCTTGGCCCACAGTCCCCGGTCGGCGGCCTCGGTGAGCCGCTCCACGATGCCGCGCAGCGCCCACGGGTTCGACCGGCGCAGGAAGCGCTGGTTCTCCTCGTCCAGCACGTAGCTCTGGGCGAGCTGCTCGTACATCCAGTCGGTGACCACCCCGGCGGTCGCGTCGTAGCCGAAGAGGTAGTCGACGGTCGCGGCCATCTCGAACGCGCCCTTGTAGCCGTGCCGGCGCATCGCGGCCATCCAGCGGGGGTTGACCACCCGGGCCCGGAAGACCCGCGCGGTCTCCTCGGTCAGCGAGCGGGTGCGTACCGCGTCCGGCGTGGTGCTGTCGCCGATGTACGCCCGGGGCGCCTGCCCGGTCAGCGCCCGCACCGTGGCGATCATGCCGCCGTGGTACTGGAAGTAGTCGTCGGAGTCGGCGATGTCGTGCTCGCGGGTGTCGGTGTTCTTCGCCGCCACCGCGATCCGCCGGTACGCCGACTCCATGTCCTGCCGGGCCGGGCGACCCTCCAGGCCACGACCGTAGGCGAAGCCGCCCCAGACGGTGTACACCTCGGCCAGGTCGGCGTCGTCCCGCCAGTTCCCACTGTCGATCAGCGGCAGCAGGCCCGCCCCGTACGCGCCCGGCTGGGAGCCGAAGATGCGGGTGGTGGCCCGCCGCTCGTCGCCGTGCTCACCGAGGTCGGCGCGGGCGTGCGCGGCGAGGTAGTTCTCCTCGTCCGGCTCGTCGAGCGCTGCCACGGCCCGGATCGCGTCGTCGAGCAGGAGCACCACGTGCGGGAAGGCGTCCCGGAAGAACCCGCTGATCCGCACCGTCACGTCGATGCGCGGCCGGCCCAGGTCGGCGAGGGGGACGACCTCGAAGCCGGTGACCCGCCGGGACATCTCGTCCCAGGTCGGCTGCACGCCGATCAGGGCCAGCACCTCGGCGATGTCGTCGCCGGCGGTGCGCATCGCCGAGGTGCCCCAGACCGACAGCCCCACCGACCGGGGCCACTCGCCGGTGTCCCGGCGGTACCGCTCGGCCAGCGAGGTGGCCATCGCCTGCCCGGTCTCCCAGGCCAGCCGGCTCGGGATCGCCTTCGGGTCGACGGTGTAGAAGTTCCGGCCGGTCGGCAGCACGTTGACCAGGCCACGCAGCGGGGAGCCGCTCGGCCCGGCCGGGACGTACCCGCCGTCGAGGGCGTGCAGCACCGCCTCCACCTCGCCGGTGGTGCCCGCCAGGCGGGGCGCGACCTCGGTCGCGGCGAAGGTCAGCACCGTCCGGACGGCGTCGGCCTGCGGTGCGTCGTCGCCGAGCACCTCGGCGCAGACCCCGGCCACGGCCTCCGGGGCCCAGCCGTGCCGCTCCATCCCCTCGGCCAGCCGCCGGGCGACCCCCTCGACCCGGTCCACCTCGGCGGTCTGCTCCGCCGCCGCCTCGTCCAGGCCGAGCGCGGTGCGCAGGCCGGGCACCGCGCCGACCTGCCCGCCGAAGATCTGCCGGGCGCGCAGGATCGCCAGGATCAGGTTGACCCGCGCCTCACCGGTCGGCGCCTGCCCGAGCACGTGCAGGCCGTCGCGGATCTGCGCGTCCTTGATCTCGCAGAGCCAGCCGTCGACGTGCAGCAGGAACTCGTCGAACTCGGCGTCGTGCGGGCGCTGGTCCAGACCGAGGTCGTGGTCGAGGCGGGCGGCCTGGATGAGCGTCCAGATCTGCTGGCGGATCGCCGGCAGCTTCGCCGGGTCCATGGTGGAGATGTTGGCGTACTCGTCGAGCAGTTGCTCCAGGCGGGCGATGTCGCCGTAGCTCTCCGCGCGTGCCATCGGCGGGACCAGGTGGTCGACGATGGTGGCGTGCGCGCGGCGCTTGGCCTGCGCGCCCTCACCCGGGTCGTTGACCAGGAACGGGTAGATCAGCGGCAGCTCGCCGAGGACCGCGTCCGGACCGCAGGAGGCGGACAGGCCGATGTTCTTGCCGGGCAGCCACTCCAGCGAGCCGTGCTTGCCCAGGTGCACCACGGCGTGCGCGCCGAACTCCTCGTCCAGCCAGCGGTAGGCGGCCAGGTAGTGGTGCGTCGGCGGGAGGTCCGGGTCGTGGTAGATGGCCACCGGGTTCTCCCCGAACCCGCGCGGCGGCTGGATCATCAGCAGCACGTTTCCGGCGCGCAGACCGGCTAGCACGATGTCCCCGTCGGGGTTGGCCGACCGGTCGACGAACAGCTCACCCGGGGCCGCACCCCAGTGTTCGGTCATCGCCTCCCGCAGGTCCTCCGGCAGCGCGTCGAACCAGCGGCGGTAGGTGGCCGCCGGCACCCGCACCGGGTTGCCGGCGAGCTTCTCCTCGGTGAGCCACTCCGGGTCCTGCCCACCGGCGGCGATCAGGGCGTGGATGAAACGGTCGCCGTCGGCGTCGTCGCCGTCCCCACCGGGCACCAGACCGGGCAGCGCGTCCGGGCCGTCGACCGGGCCGACGTCGTACCCGCGGTCCCGCAGCTCCCGCAGCAGGCGGACCGCGCTGGCCGGGGTGTCCAGACCGACCGCGTTGCCGACCCGCGCGTGCTTGGTCGGGTACGCCGAGAGCACCACCGCGATGCGCCGCTGCGCCGGCGGGACGTGCCGCAGCCGGGCGTGCCGCACGGCGATGCCGGCCACCCGCCGGGCCCGCTCCGGATCGGCCACGTAGTGCGGCAGTCCGTCGGCGTCGGTCTCCTTGAACGAGAACGGCACGGTGATCAGCCGACCGTCGAACTCCGGCACCGCGACCTGGGTGGCGGCGTCCAGCGGGCTCAACCCGTCGTCGCTCTCCGACCAGGTGCGGCGGTCACTGGTCAGCGCCAGCGCCTGGAGGATCGGCACGTCCAGCGCGGCCAGCGCGCCCACGTCCCAGGCGTCGTCGTCACCGCCGGCGGACACCTCCGCCGGTCGGGTGCCGCCGGCCGCGAGCACGGTGACCAGCAGCGCGTCCGCCCGGCCGAGGGTGCTCAGCAGCTCGGCGTCGGCGGTACGCAGGCTCGCGCAGTACACCGGCAGCGGCACCCCACCGGCGTCCTCGATCGCCGCGCAGAGCCCCTCGACGAAGGCGGTGTTGCCGCTGAGCTGGTGCGCCCGGTAGTAGAGGACCGCCACGGTCGGCCCGTCGACCGGCCGGCCCGCCCGCTCCAGCAGACCCCAGGTGGGCTGCTCGGCCGGCGGCGCGAAGCCCTGCCCGGTCAGCAGCACCGTGTCGCTGAGGAAGGCGTGCAGCTCGCGGAGATTGTCCGGTCCGCCCTGGGCGAGGTAGGCGTGCGCCTCGGTGGCGATGCCCCGGGGCACGGTGGAGCGTGCCATCAGGTCCGCGTCGGGCAGCGCCTCGCCGCCGAGCGCCACCACCGGGACGTCCCCGGCGAGCAGGGTGTCCAGGCCCTGCTGCCACATCCGGTAACCGCCGAGGATCCGGACGACCACCAGGTCGACGCCGTCGAGCAGAGCGGTCAGCTCGGCCGGGTCGTCACCGAGCCGGGCCGGGTTGGCCAGGCGGTAGTCCACCGCGCTGGCCCGCGCGCTCAGCAGATCGGTGTCCGAGGTGGACAAGAGCAGGATCGAGACGTCGCGCCCAGACATGGCTGACTCCTCCCCGGGTCCGCGCCCGTGGTCGTCGGTCGCGGCCAGTCGAAGTGTCTGGCTCCCGGGCACGACTGGCGCCGACCCGGTGACAGTGGCGGGACCGCCCCGGACTCGCACCGGGTTCCTCCGCGCCGACCGCGTGATGCTGATCTCGGCGCGGATCCGCGCCGAGAGTCACGACTCTACGATGACGAGGTGCCCGATGTCTCCTCCCCGTCCCGTCGTCCCGCCGACGACCGGTGCCCGGGAGCGCTCCGCGCCCACCAGGCCGCTGACGGGGCACTGGTCCGTATCCGGATTCCGGGCGGCCGGATCGCCCCCGCCCAGCTGCGGTGTCTGGCCACGTCGGCACGCCGTGACGGCGACGGCACGCTGGAGCTCACCTCCCGGGGCAACGTGCAGGTGCGCGGCATCACCGACCCGGGCGGCGTCGACCGGATCGCCACCGCGCTGGCCGGGGTGGGCCTGCTGCCCAGCGCCACCCACGAGCGGGTCCGCAACATCGTCGCCTCACCGCTGAGCGGCCTGGACGCCGCCGGCCGGGCTGACGTACGCCCGCTGGTGGGCGCGGTGGACGCCGCGCTCTGCGCCGCCGGAGACCTCGCCGGACTCAGCGGCCGGTTCCTGGTCGCCCTCGACGACGGCCGGGGCGACGTCACCGGTCTGGGCGCGGACCTCTGCTGGACGGCTGGCACCGGCGCCCTGCTGCTCAGCGGCGCCGACGTCGGCCTGCGGGTCACCACCGAGGTGCCCGCCGCGCTGGTCACCGCCGCCCAGGTCTTCCTGCGGCTCTGCGCCGGGCGCACCGGACTGTGGCGGGTCGCCGACCTGCCGGCCGCGTCGGCCGCGATCACCGCCGCGCTGGGCGGCCCGCAGGCCACACCGGTGGAGCCACCCCGCAGCGCACCGCCCCCGGTCGGCGTCCACCCCGACGGCTTCACCGTCGTCGCGGCCCCGCTCGGCCGGCTCACCGCCGACCAGGCCGACACGCTCGCCACCGTCGCCACCGACGACTCCGCGCTGGTGGTCACCCCGTGGCGCACCGTGGTCGTCGGGTCCGCCGAGCCCACGGCGGTGTCCACGCTGGCCGCCGCCGGACTGGTCGTCGACCCGGCCTCACCGTGGGTCGGGGTGACCTCCTGCACCGGCCGGCCGGGCTGCGAGAAGTCCCTGGCCGACGTCCGGACCGACGCCACCGCCGCTCTCGCCGCCGCCGGTCCCCGTTCCCCGGGGGCGTTGCCGCTGCACTGGGCCGGCTGTGACCGGTGCTGCGGACGGCCGGCTGGCCCGGCGGCTCTGGCGGTGGCCACCGGCTCGGGATACCGTGTCGCGGGCCCGGCGGGGGAACACCACGGGCCGATCGGCGTCCGACTGGCACAGGCACGGGGAGCACAGTGAGCTACGACTACGTCCGCGAGGGCGCCGAGATCTACCGGCGCTCCTTCGCCACCATCCGGGCCGAGGCCGACCTGTCCCGGCTGCCCGGTGACGTCGCCCAGGTCGTCGTCCGGATGATCCACGCATGCGGTATGGTCGACCTCGTTGACGACGTGGAGGCCCACCCGGACGTGGTCTCCGCCGGCCGGGCCGCCCTCGCGGCCGGCGCGCCGATCCTCTGCGACGCGGCCATGGTCGCCGCCGGGATCACCCGGGCCCGGCTGCCCGTCGACAACGACGTGGTCTGCACCCTGCGTGACCCGGCGGTGCCGGACCTGGCCCGACGCCTCGACACCACCCGCAGCGCCGCCGCCATGGAGCTGTGGCGGGACCGGCTCGACGGCGCGGTCGTCGCCATCGGCAACGCCCCGACCGCGCTGTTCCGGCTGCTGGAGATGATCGACGAGGGCGCGCCCCGGCCCGCCGCGATCGTCGGGGTGCCGGTCGGCTTTATCGGCGCGGTCGAGTCCAAACAGGCCCTCGCGGCACACCCGGCGGGGATCCCGTACCTGGTCGTGCACGGTCGCAGGGGCGGCAGCGCGGTCACCGCCGCGGCTGTCAACGGCATCGCCAACGAGGTGGAGTGAACGTGTCCGCAACCGGCAAGCTCTACGGCGTCGGCGTCGGCCCCGGCGATCCCGAACTACTGACCGTCAAGGCGGCCCGGCTGATCGCCGAGGCCGACGTGGTCGCCTACTACTCGGCCCGGCACGGCCGCAGCATCGCCCGCTCGATCGCCGAGGGCCTGCTGCGTGAGCACCACGTGGAGGAACCGCTGGTCTACCCGGTGACCACCGAGGACACCGACGACCCGGGCGGCTACGAGGGCGTCATCCGGCAGTTCTACGACGACAGCGCCGAACGGCTCGCCGTCCACCTCGCCGCCGGGCGCACCGTCGTGGTCCTCTGCGCCGGTGACCCGATGTTCTACGGCTCCTACATGTACCTGCACGAGCGCCTCGCCCACCGGTTCCCGGCCGAGGTGGTGCCGGGCGTGACCTCGGTCAGCGCCGCGTCGGCCGTCCTCGGCCGGCCCCTGGTGGAACGGGACGAGGTGCTGACCATCCTGCCTGGCACCCTGCCCGCCGAGGAGCTGTCGCGCCGCCTGGCCGACACCGACGCCGCCGCCGTGCTCAAGCTCGGCCGCACCTTCGACAACGTCCGTGCCGCCCTCGACGACGCCGGCCGCCTGCCGGAGACCTGGTACGTCGAGCGGGCCACCTCGTCGCGGAGCCGGCACGCCCCGCTGGCGGACGTCCCCGCCGACGAGGTGCCGTACTTCTCGCTGGCGATGCTGCCCAGTCCCACCAGCGCGGCGGCCCGCGACGACCTGCCCGCCCCGTCCCCGGCCACCGCCCGGGGCGAGGTCACCGTGATCGGTCTTGGCCCGGCCGGACCCCGCTGGCTCACCCCGGAGGTGGCCCGGGCGCTGCGCGAGGCCGAACACCTCGTCGGCTACGGCCCGTACGTCGACCGGGTGCCGGTCCGCCCCGGACAGCAGCGGCACACCTCCGGCAACCAGGTGGAGACCGAACGGGCCGCCCACGCCCTCGAACTGGCGCTCGACGGAGCCCGGGTGGTGGTCGTCTCCTCCGGCGACCCGGGCGTGTTCGCGATGGCCAGTGCCGTCTACGAGGTGGCCACCGGTCAGCCCCGGTTCGCCGGGGTGCCGGTGCGGGTCCTGCCCGGACTCACCGCCGCCCAGGCCGCCGCGAGCCGGATCGGCGCGCCGCTCGGGCACGACTTCGCGGTGATGTCGCTCTCCGACCGGCTGAAGCCGTGGCCGGTCATCGAGTCCCGCCTCGCCGCCGCCTCGGCGGCGGACCTGGTGCTCGCCCTCTACAACCCGGCCTCGGCCAGCCGCCGCTGGCAGGTGGGTGCAGCCAAGGACGTCCTGCTGCGCCACCGCGACCCGAAGACCCCGGTGGTCGTCGCGCGGGACGTGGGCCGTCCGGGCGAGGCGATCACCGTGGTGTCACTGGGCGACCTCGACCCGGACACGGTCGACATGAAGTGCCTGCTGATCATCGGCTCGTCCACCACCCAGGTCAGCACCCGGGGCGACGACTCGGTGGTGGTCTGGACGCCCCGCACCTACCCGGCCTGAGGCGACGACCCGGCCCGGGTGGACGCGCCTCGGCGACCACGACCACTCGGGCCGCGCCGCGTGCGGGCCGCAGCCGGCCCCCGGCCCCGGCCGCGCTGGGAAGGTCCATCCGGCCCGGAGACAGGCCTGTCGTGCTTCGCTACCAGCGGTGTCGGGCTCCGATGACGCGTGCCGGGACACCGCGTCGCCCGGATACGGGTTGCCTGCTCGCCGCGTCTGCGGAACCCTCTCCGCATGGTCGATACCCGTGTGCTCGGCGTGGGCGATTGGCGGCTGTGGCGGGAGCTACGGCTCGCTGCGCTGGCGGAGGCCGGGTACGCCTTCGGCGCTCGACTGGCGGACTGGCAGGGCGACGGCGACCGTGCGGAACGCTGGCGCGGGCGACTGGCCATTCCCGGCTCGTACAACGTCGTGGCCGTGCTCGACGGGCGACCCGCCGGGATGGCCAGCGGGGTGCCGACCGGCCACGACGGGATCGTCGAGCTGATTTCGATGTACGTGGCACCTGCGGGACGTGGCCGAGGTGTGGGCGACCACCTCGTGCGGACGGTCGAGCAGTGGGCCCGGCTGGTGGGCGCGCGGACGCTGCGGCTGGCCGTGGTAGAGGGCAACGAGCACGCCTGGGCCCTCTACCAGCGGCACGGCTTCCGTGACACGGGTGATCTCGGTGACCTCATGCCCGACGGTGTGCGCCGCGAGCACGTCATGACCAAGAGCCTCGTGGGTTAGCGGTGGGCCACCGGTCGAGGGACTCCGACCGGAGGTCACACGGTCGGTAACCAGCGAACCGCTGTCGGGTCAGACGAGCCGGAGGATCTCTACGAGTTGGGAGAAGGTCGGGGCGACGGCCCGCCAGGAGCATTGCTTCGGGTCGGTCCAGAAGTCGCTGACGACGACCCGGGGGTCGGCGGGGTCGATGTTGGTGAGAAAGTCCAGCGGAGACTCGAACCAGGGCATGAGATCACGTAGAACGTCGTCACCGGGGTGCCGCCAGCGGCCAACGTGGAGCAGTTCGGTCAGCAAGGCGGGCAGCAGCAGGCCATTGACGTGCAGGGCTTTCTTCACGCGTCGGATCCCGTTTCCTCGGCGTCGCGCCGGCGGACGCACCGGTGACCGCATCCGAGCGACCAGCAGTACGGGACCCGTGCGGGTGCGGCCGGATCGCCTGGTGTGGCAGCTGCCACCGGGGCGCGTGGCGCCACTCGTCCCGGCGCACGCGGAACTCCGCCTTGGCCTGGTCCATGGCGTCCTCCAGCGAGTCGTGGAGAGTGTCGGTCATCTCCTCGGCGGTGGCATCGCAGGAGAAGAGGCACACCCGTGGCTCGTCGCCGGCGTACTGCACCAGGCGCAGCGACACCGGCGGAGGGACCTCGAGGTGACAGCGCCTGGGATCCGCCGTGCCCGGCATGCCGTGTTTGCCAACCGTGGCCGGGAACAACCGGCCGCTGTACCAGGTGGCGCGGTGACCGACGAGTATGTCGTAGCCGTCGGCCCGGATCCACTCGGCGGGGCAGTCCCCGATCACCCCGCCGGGAGGTGCCGGTCCAGCCAGCGCACCGCGTCGTCGACGGTGGTCACCGTCGCGGGCGGAGTGGCCGGCGCCGGCCGGTCGATCATCAGCACCGGCAGGTCGAGCCGGCGGGCGGCGGTCAGCTTCGCCTCGGTGAGCGCGCCGCCGCTGTCCTTGGTGACCACCACGTCGATGCGGTGCTCGCGGATCAGCGCGATCTCCCCGTCGACGGTGTAGGGGCCACGGCTGCGCAGCAGCCGCACGTGCGCCGGCACCGGATCGTCCGGGGCGTCCACCACCCGGGCGAGGAACCACAGGTCGGTCAGGGGCGAGAACGCGGCCAGGCTCTGCCGGCCGGTGGTCAACAGCACCCGCCGCCCCAGCGCCGGCAGCGCGGCCACCGCGCCGGCCAGGTCGGGCACCCGGTGCCAGCGGTCGCCCGGCTGTGCCGTCCAGCCCGGACGCTCCAGCCGCAGGTGTGGCACGCCCGCCGTGGCGGCGGCCTCGATGCCGGAGACCCGCATCCGCGCCGCGTACGGGTGCGTGGCGTCGACCACCGCGTCGATCCGGTGCGCGGTCAGCCAGTCGGCCAGGCCGGCCGCGCCGCCGAACCCGCCGATGCGTACCTCGCCGACCGGCAGCCGGGGATCGGCCACCCGCCCGGCCAGCGAGGAGACGACCGCGACGTCCGGCCGGGTGGTGGCCGTCGCCGCCAGGGCGCGGGCCTCGGCCGTCCCGCCGAGGATGAGCAGCCGCCACCTCGGCCCGGAGGCCGTTGGTCCGGGATCGTGGTCGAGGGTCATGCGGTCCCTTCCTCGGTGGTCGCCAGCAGGGCCGCCAGTTCGGCGGCGGAACGGGGACGGGCCCCGGACAGGTGGGGCAACCGGTCGATCAGCCGGTGCACCAGGGGAGCCCAGGCGGGCGTCAGCCGCGCCGCCGCGAGCAGTTCCGGGTCGGCCAGCGCCTCGGTGGTGGGCACCCGGCGCACCCCGCCGCCGGCCACGACCACCACCTCGTCCGCCCACCGGAACGCCAGGTCGACGTCGTGGGTGGAGACCAGGATGGTGGTCCCGGCGGCGTGCAGGTCGTCGAGGGTACGCAGCAGCGCCTCCACGCCCGCCGGGTCGAGTCCGGCGGTCGGCTCGTCGAGGATCAGCAGCTCCGGACGCAAGGCCACCGCCCCGGCGATGGCGACCCGTTTGCGCTGGCCGTACGAGAGCAGGTGGGTGGGGCGGTCCGCCAGCGTGGTGATCTGCAACGCGGCCAGCGCCTCGTCGCAGCGCTGCCGCACCTGCTCGGGACGGAGTCCGAGGTTCACCGGTCCGAACGAGACGTCCTGGCGGACGCTGGCGGAGAACAGCTGGTCGTCGGGATCCTGGAGCACCAGCTGCACCCGCTGCCGCAGCTCCAGCAGGCCCGACCGGGTTCGCCGCACCGGTGTCCCGGCCACCTCGATCCGCCCGGCGTCCGGGGCGAGCGCGCCGACCGCCAGCCGGAACAGGGTGGTCTTCCCGCCGCCGTTGGGCCCCACCACGGCCAGCCGCTGACCGGGCAGGACGGTCAGGTCGACCCCGGTGAGCACGGGCTGGCGGGGCTGGTAGGCGAAGTCCACCCCGGACATCCGCAGCAGCGGACCGGTCACCGCCACGGTTCACCGGTGACGACGGTCAGCGCCACGATCGACGCCAGCAGCGCGACGGACGCGACCACGAAGGCCGGGGAGAGCCGCCGGGGCTCCACCTGCACCGCCAGTGAACCGGTGTAGCCCCGCATCGCCAGTCCCTCCTCAAGCCGGCGGGCCCGGGTGAAGGCCCGGACGAAGATCGCCCCCGCCTGCCCGGCCAGCGACCGGTGCGCCGTGCGCCAGGTCCGGTAGCCCAACCGCGCCGCCTGCGCCTCCCGTACCGCGCGCACGCTGTCGACCAGCAGGAACAGCATCCGGTACGTCAGCGCGGCGACCTCGGTCACCGCCGCCGGCACCCCGAGCCGGACCAGCCTCGGCAGGACGTCGGACAGGGGAGTGGTGGCGCTGAACAGCAGCAGGCACAGCAGGGCCGCCGCCGCCCGGCCGGTCGTCGTGGCCGCCACCCCGACGCCGGCCGGGTCCCAGCCCAGCCGGGTCGGGGAGTGCACGGAGACGAGCAGCGGCAGCGCGGAGGTGGCGATGAACAGTGCCGGCACCCGGGCCGCCCGCAGCAGCACCGGCACGGGGACCCGGGCCGGACCGACCAGCAGCAGCGCGGCGGCGGTGCCCGCCAACGCGGCCCCCGGCCACGTGGGCAGGGCCACCGCGCACACCAGCAGGCCCAGCGCCAGCAGTGCCTTCTCGCCCGGGTGCCGTAGCCGCCAGGGACCGGTGTGCGCGGCGACGTCGAGGGCGAACACTAGCCGGCGGAGGCGTCGGCGTCGCGCAGCCGCTGTCGGGTGCGGGCGACCCCGAAGTAGTAGCCGAGGAAGCCGGCGCCCACCGCCGCCTGGAGGGCGAACAGGCCCGACTCGATCTCACCCGAGGGCGGCTCGTAGATGGAGGAGAACCACGGCTCGTAGTCCGGGTGGTCGGCGACGATCGTCTCCTCGGCCTGGGCGTCCGCCCCGGCGAACGGCTCCTCCGCCGAACCGCCGAGCCCGAGCACCAGCGGGGCCACCGCCAGCGCGACCACCGCCAGCAGCAGGAGCAGGTTGACCCGTCCGAAGCGCTTCACGCCGACACCTCCTGGGGCTTGCGCAGCACGCCGAGGCGCCGCAGTTCGTCGCCGCTGACCCGGGTGAGCAGCCGCACCACCAGCACCGACAGCAGGCCCTCGCTGATCGCCAGGGGGATCTGGGTGACGGCGAAGATGCTGCCGAACTTCGCCACCGCGCCGAGGAAGCCGGACGCCGGGTCGGGGAACGCGAGGGCGAGCTGCACGCTGGTGACGCAGTAGGTCGCCAGGCCGCCCAACGCGGCGGCCAGGAACACCGCCACGTCCAGACTGCCGCCGAGGCGGCGGGCCAGCAGGTAGACGCCGTAGGCCACCCAGGGGCCGACGATCGCCATCGAGAAGATGTTGGCGCCCAGCGTGCTCAGCCCGCCGTGGGCCAGCAGGACCGCCTGGAACAGCAGCACGATGCCGCCGAGGACGCTCATCACCGGCGGTCGGAACAGCACCGCGCCGAGGCCGGTGCCGGTGGGGTGGGAACAGGACCCGGTCACCGACGGGATCTTCAGGGCCGAGAGCGCGAAGGTGAAGGCGCCCGCCGCTCCCAGCAACAACTTCGACTCAGGGTCCTCGCGGACCTGCCGGACCAAAGCCCGGCTGCCGTGGACGACGAAGGGTGCGGACACCGCGAACCATGCGGCTGCCTGCACCGGGGGTAGGTACCCCTCGGCGATGTGCACAGAAGACCTTCCTCTCCAGCACCTCGTGGACGAGATCACACCGTCAAGGCCGGTCTCCTGGCTCCCGGATCGATGCTTCCTCCGGCCTTCCCAGGCCGTCGGCCTAGTGGCGCAAGTCGGAGGTCACTCCCCGGTCACAGTGGCGAGGGCCGCGCCGGTCTTCCACCGGCTTCCCGAGCACCTTGACGGCGAGAGGCTATCGACCGGCGACCGGCGGGGCAAGAGTGGTGATCCATCCCCGGCGGACAGCCGGCGGTCGCCGGCGTCGCCGCTCGCCGTCGGTGGTGTCCGAGGAGCAGGTCAGCTGAGGGTCGACGGTGTGACGACCACTCCTTGGGCTGCTGTTGCCAATCGTTGGCAACTACGCCAGGATTGCCCCGCGGCGTGCATGCGACCGCCACGTCGTCGACCAGGAAAGAGGAGCCCCTTGCGGTCTGCGCGGATGGTGGCGCTGTTCGCCGCCGGTCTTCTCGCCCTCTCCGCCTGCTCGTCCCCGACGGACACCGCCACCGGCGACGGCGGTGCCCCGCTCGTGGTGGCGACGGCGGGCGAGCCGGACACGCTCAACCCGGTGCTGAACTACGGCGTCGACGGCGGCTCGCTGATCTTCGACGGCCTGGTCGCCCGCGACGAGCGCAACCAGCTCGTGCCGGCCCTGGCCCGCGAGCTGCCGACCGTGTCGGCCGACGGGCGGACCGTCACGGCGAAGCTGCGCGACGGGGTGGTCTTCCACGACGGCACCCCGCTGACCGCACAGGACGTGGTCTTCACCTACCAGGCGGTGCTGGACCCGAAGGTCGACTCGACGCTCCGCTCCGACCTGGACATGCTCGCCTCCGTCGCCGCACCCGACCCGTCGACCGTGGTCTTCACCCTCGAGTACGCTTACGCGCCGTTCCTCCAGCGCCTCGCGCTGGGCATCGTGCCGGCGAAGGCCCTCGCCGGGCAGGACGTCAACAAGGCCGCCTTCAACCGCAAGCCGGTGGGCACCGGCCCGTACCGGGTGACCTCCTGGACCCCGGGCGACCGGCTGGTGCTCGCCGCCAACGAGCGGTACTGGGGCGGCAAGCCGGCGAACTCCGGCGTGGTGGTGGCGTTCGTCCCCGACGACAACGTCCGCGCCCAGCGGATGCGGGCCGGCGAGTTCGACGCCGCCGAGCTGGCTCCGAAGCTCGCCTCCGGGTTCGAGGGGCGGTCCGGCTACCGGGTGCAGCGGGTCCCCACCGCCGACTACCGGGGCGTGATGCTGCCCATGGGCGGGCCGGTCACCGGGGATCCGGCCGTGCGGAAGGCGTTGAACGCGGCGGTGGACCGTTCGGCGATGGTGGCCGGTGTGCTCGGCGGGGCGGGGGAGCCGGCGTTCGGGCCGATTCCGCCGACGTCGGAGTTCGCCGATCCGTCCATCGCCGGCAAGCCGTCCGCCGACCCCGCCGCCGCCACCGCGGCGCTGGACGCGGCCGGCTGGAAGCCGGGGCCGGACGGCGTCCGGGTCAGGGACGGCCGCCCGGCCGCGTTCTCCCTCATGTATCCGGCGACCGACAGCCTGCGTAAGGAACTCGCCCTCGCGGTCACCGCGGACGCGCGGAAGGTCGGTATCAAGATCACCCCCGAGGGGCTGACCTGGGACGCGATCACTCCCCGGATGAAGAGCGACGCCCTGGTCATGGGCTTCGGCACGCCGTACGACCCGGACTTCGTCTCCTTCAAGCTGTTCACGTCGACCTTCGCCGGCCAGGGCTTCTTCAACCCCGGCTCCTACCGTTCGGCCCTGGTCGACCAGGCCCTGCGGGACGCCCGGGCCAACGCCGACCCGGCCGCCCGCAAGGCCGCGTACGCCACCTTCCAGAAGCAGCTCGCCACCGACCTGCCCTGGGTGTTCCTGACCTACCTCCAGCACACCTACGTGGTCTCCGACGCCGTCGAGGGCGTCGCCCCCCGGGTCGAGCCGCACGAGCACGACGTGGCGAACAGCCTCTGGTGGAACATCCACACCTGGACGAAGACATCGTGATCCCGCCCGCTCCGGTGCCGGCTCCCACTGGTCGGCGTACCCGCCGGCTGGCCGGGGCCGGCGCGGTCGTCCGCCGCCGGCTGCTGGTCGCCGTGCCGATCCTCGCGGCCACCAGCGTCGGCATGTTCGCCCTCGGCGCGGCCTCACCGATCGACCCCGCCCAGCAGTACGCCGGGGCCGCCGCGTTCACCACCAGCGAGGAGAACCTCGCCCAGATCCGGGCCAACTGGGGCGTCGACGACCCGCTGCCGGTGCAGTACGCCCGCTGGGTGGGCAACCTGCTCCAGGGCGACCTCGGCTGGTCGACCAGCCGGCACGAGCCGGTCGCCTCGGTGCTCGCGGCCCGCGCCGGATGGACCCTGCTGCTGGTCGGCCTCGCCCTCGCCCTGGTCCTCGTGGCGAGCCTGCTGCTGGGCACCCTCGCCGCCTACCGGCGTGGCGGATGGTTCGACCGTGCCCTGCGCGCCACCGCCTTCGCCGTGCAGTCGATGCCGGTGTTCTGGATCGGGCTGGCCGCGATCGCCGTGTTCGCGCTCGCCCTCGGCTGGCTGCCCGCCGGTGGCCTCACCGACATCGCCGCCACCGGCACCGACCCCGCCGACGTGGCCCACCACCTGGTTCTGCCGGTGACGGTGCTGGCCCTGTCGCAGGCCCCGTGGTTCGTGCTGTTCATCCGGGACGCGGTCGCCGAGAGCCTCCGCGACGACCACGTGCTGGCCGCCAAGGCGCGGGGACTGCCCGGCCGGACGGTGCTCTTCGGCCACGCGCTGCGCACCGCGCTGCTGCCGTTCCTCACCCTGGTCGGCACCCACCTGCCGGAGATCGTCGGCGGGGCCGTCCTGGTGGAGACGGTGTTCTCCCTGCCCGGCCTGGGCGCGGTCACCGTGCAGGGCGCCCTGGGCAGCGACTTCCCCCTGCTGGCCGCGATCACCCTGACCACCACCGTCGTGGTGCTGACCGCGAACCTGGCCACCGACCTCGCCTACGCCGCCGCCGACCCCCGGGTACGCCTCGATGACTGACCTCGCCACGCGGATCCGCGCCGTCCGTGTCCGGCGACCGGGCCGCACCGGACGCGGCGCGCTCGTCGCCGCCGCCATCCTGACCGTCGCGGTCGTCGCCTGCCTGCTCGCCCCCGTCCTCTGGCCGCTCGACGAGAGCGCGGTGGACCTGTCCCGCACCCGGCTCGCCCCCTCGCCCGCCCACCCGGCCGGCACCGACGACCTGGGCCGGGACGTGCTCCACCGCAGTCTCTACGGCCTGCGCGTCTCGCTGCTCGTCGGCGCGGTCGCCGCGCTGGTCGCCGCCGTCATCGGCGGTCTCGTCGGCGCGGTCGCCGGCAGCCTCGGCGGCTGGGTCGACCGGGTGCTGATGCGGACCGTCGACACCATCGCCGCGCTGCCGCACCTGCTGCTGGGCATCTTCATCGTGGCGATGCTGCGTCCCAGCCTCGGCGCGGTGATCCTCTCCATCGGGCTGACGCACTGGCTCTCAACCGCCCGCATCGTCCGCTCCGAACTGCTCAGCCTGCGGAACCGGCCGTTCGTCGACGCCGCCGTCGCCGGCGGGGCCAGCCGCACCCGGGTGCTCACCCGGCACCTGCTCCCGCACGTGCTGCCCCGTCTGGCGTTGGCGACCACGCTGATGGTGCCGCACGCCGTCTGGCACGAGACCGCCCTGTCCTTCCTCGGGCTCGGCCTGCCGCCGCACCTGGCCTCCCTCGGCAACATGATCAACGACGGGCAGCGGTCCCTGCTCACCGGCGCCTGGTGGGCCAGTCTCGTCCCCGGGCTGCTCCTGGTCGTCGTCACCCTGGCCCTGGCCAGCCTCACCGGCCGCTGGCGGGACCGCCTCGACCCCCGGGTACGAGCGGAGCTCAGTCTGTGACCGCCACCCGCGACACCGCGGCTCCCGACCTCCCCACCCGCGACACCGCCGCTCCCGACCTCCCCACCCGCGACACCGCCGCCTCCGCCGGCCGGCGCGCCGACGGTGCCGCCCTGCTGGAGGTCGACGGGCTGACCGTCCGCTTCCGGCTCCACGACGCCGTGGTGCACGCCGTCACCGACCTGCGCCTGACCGTCCACCCGGGCGAACTGCTCGCCGTGGTGGGGGAGTCCGGGTGCGGCAAGTCCGTGCTCGCCCACGCCCTGCTGGGCCTGCTGCCGGGCAACGCGACGGTCACCGGGCGGGCCCTGCTGCGTCCGTCCGGCGGAGAGCCGGTCGACCTGGTCGGCTGCGCCGAGCGCCGCCTCGCCCGGACCGTGCGCGGCCGGATCGTCGGTCTCGTGCCGCAGAGCCCCGCCACCGCGCTCACCCCGGTCCGCACCGGGCGGCACCTGCTGGAGGAGACCCTGCGCGCCCACGGCCACACCCGGCGCGACGCGCCGGCCGCCGCCGACCGGGTCGCCGCCGACGTCGGCCTGCTCCCCGACGACCTCGACCGCTACCCGCACGAGCTCTCCGGCGGCATGGCGCAACGCCTGGCCACCGCACTCGCGCTCGCCCCCGACCCGCCGCTGCTGCTGGCCGACGAACCCACCACCGGCCTCGACCGCCCCCTGGTCGACCACACCCTCGACCTGCTGCGCCGCCGCTGTGACACCGGCGCGGCGGTGCTGCTCATCACCCACGACCTCGCCGCGGCCCGCCGGGTCGCCGACACCGTGGCGGTCATGTACGCCAGCCGCATCGTCGAGCACCGGCCCACCGAGGCGCTCTTCGCCGCCCCTGCCCACCCCTACACCGCCGGTCTCCTCGACGCCCTGCCCGACCGCGCGTTCCGCCCCGTGCCGGGCCACCCGCCGATGCTCACCGACCTTCCCCCCGGCTGCGCGTTCGCGCCGCGCTGCGGCCGGGCCACCGACACCTGCGCCACCCCACCCGCCGTCGGCGCGGTGCCCGGCTCCGGTCGGGTCGCCTGCCACCACCCGCTGCCCGCCGGAGCCACCGCATGACCCCCACCGGGCTCGCCGCCCACCAGGTCACCGTCTCCTACGGCCGCCAGCGCGTCCTCGACCGGGTCGATCTGCACGTCGCCCCGGGGGAGACGGTCGGCCTGCGCGGGCCCTCCGGCAGCGGCAAGTCCACCCTCGCCCGGATCCTCGCCCTGCTGCACGCCCCCGACGCCGGGCACGTGACCCTCGACGGGCACGTGATCGTCGGGGCCCGCCACCGGTTGCCCGCCGCCGTGCGTACCCGGGTGGCGGTCCTCTTCCAGAGCCCCCGCGCCGCGACGGACCCCCGGCTGAGTCTCACCGACATCATCGCCGAGCCGCTGCGCGCCACCGGCACCCCGCCCGAGCGGGCCCGGGCCCGGGCGGTCGAACTGGCCGACCTGGTCGGGCTCACGCCGGACCTGCTCACCCGCCGCCCGCACGCGGTCAGCGACGGGCAGCTGCAACGCGCCTGCCTCGCCCGTGCCCTGGTGCACCAGCCGGCCTACCTGCTCTGCGACGAGGCCACCGCCATGCTCGACGCCTCCACCCAGGCCCACCTCGCCGCCGTCATCACCGACCACCAGCGGCAGCACGGCACCGGCGTCCTGGTCATCACCCACGACCCGGCCCTGATGGCCCGCTGGGCCACCCGCGTGGTCGACCTGCCGGTCTCCGACGGCGTCTCTCCGACGACCGGCCCAGCGCGCTGACCAGGTAGGGGCCACCGGCTAAAGTGGATCTGATCCCGAGGTGCCGCTGACCACCGTCGAGGCCTGGTCGCGTCGCCGGGGCTGCGGTCGGGGAAGGACGGTGATGGCGATCCTTCGGGCCCTGGCGATGCTCGACGTCGCAGCGGCCCTGCTGGCCCTGATGATGTGGGTGGCGGAACTGGGCGGCTGGCTGGTCCAGCTGCCGTCGCTGCGTCGGCTGGAACGCCACTGGCACGCCATCCCGCAGGAGCGGTGGATCACCTTGGCGGCGATTCCCCTGGTCACCGTGTTCGGCGGGATCCTGCTCTCGTACGGGGTCAACCTGCTCAGCGACGCCGACGGCGGACGGGACCTGCCCGGGGCGTTCGCGGTGCTCCTCGGGTTCGGCCTCACCGCCTGGTACTACGCCCGCCAGGCGGCCGGCGCCTTCCGACGTCCCACCCCGAAGGCCCGCAACCGGGCGCTGGTCGCCGACGCCGCCGCGGCGCTCGCCCGCCGCCCGCCGCCGGACCTGCGCTCGCGCGAAGCGCTGCGCCTCGCCCTGCGGCGGGTCAACCGGCTCGGTGAGCGCCTCGCCGTCGCCGATGACGGCGGCTGGCGCGACGCGTGCCGGCGCGAACGCCGGTGGCTGGTCGTCCTGGTCGCCGTGGTGGTTGGGGCCCCGGTCCTCACGCTGGTCCTGTTCGCCTGGCGTCTGGTGGGCGGCTCCCCGACCAGGGGGCTGCCCGGGGTCGTCGCCATGCTGACCGGGATCGCCGTGGCCGGGCTGCTCGCGATGGGCAGCCGTCGCTACCGCATCCGACGGGAACGGCGTCTGTTCGGCCGGGAGCTGCAGCAGGGGAGCGCCGACCTGCTGGGCCGCATGTTCGACCCGACCAGGGGTGAGCGGGTGCCGGCATCCGTGCTCGCCGAGGTGGCGGTCACGCTGCGCCGGGAGTACGGATCCCCGGCCGGTGCCGGCCACCGGCCGGATCCCGCTGACGGACCGTGACCGGACGCGGCGGCATCGCGGGTCAGTCCCGCAGCGCAGGGTCCGTCGCCGCCCGCGCCAGGTCGGCGAAGGCCGGTGTGGCAGGCACCCCGTGTGCGGCAGCCAGGGCGTCGGCCCGGCGGGACCGGACGCCCCTGAGGACCGTCTCCGGACCGGCCGCGAGCATGGGCGCGTGCATCCGGGCCGTCCACGTCCCGACGCCGCCGAGCCCGACCCGCACCGGCGTCACCGGTGGCTCCCCGGGGCAGCAGCCCCGTCGAGCTGACGGTTGACGGCGTCCGGGGCGTACACGCTGTCGATCACCATGGCGTGCGCGCCGACGATGCCGGCCCGCTCGCCGAGCCGGCTGGTGGTCACCGTGAGGTGCTGCGTGGCCCGGGGCAGGGCCCGCTGGTAGAGCAGCTCGCGCACGCCGGTGACGAAGTGCGTCTCGGCGAGGTCCCCGGCGATCACCAGCACCCCCGGGTTCAGCAGACACACCACGGTTGCCAGGACCTCGCCCACCCGCTGGCCGGCCGTGCGGGCCAGCCGCCGGGCGTCGGGGTCACCGGCGGTGACCCGGGCGAGGAACTCCCGGCTGGACGCGGTGGGCGTGCCCGCCGCGCTCAGCTGCTGAGCCAGCGCGCCGCCGCTGGCGACGGCGGCGAGGCAGCCGTACGAGCCGCACATGCACCGGAACGTGTCGTACCCGTGCAGCCGGATGTGGCCGAGGTCGCCCACCCCGCCGTCGATGCCCCGGTAGACCGTGCCGTCGACCACGACCCCGGCGCCGATTCCGGTCGCCACCTTGACCAGCACCACCGCCGGGCAGTCCGGGTGGACCGCCGCCTGCTCGCCGAGCGCCATCAGGTTGGCGTCGTTGTCCACCAGGACCGGCACCGGGTAGCGGCGACGCTGGTGCTCGACGATCGGGTAGTCGTCCCAGCCGGGCATGATCGGCGGCTGGCGTACCCGGCCGGTCGCGAAGTCCACCGGCCCGGGTACGCCGATGCCGATGCCGCGCACCTCGTCGGCGCGGCGTCCGGCGATGGTCAGCAGCTTCTCGTGCCGGTCGCCGATCCAGTCCAGGACGGCCTCCGGCCCGTCGGCGATGCGCGGGTTGGCCCGCTCCTCGGCCAGTGGCCGCCCGGCGAGGTCGAGCACGGCGAGGTGGGCGTAGGTGGCCCCGAGGTCGGCGACCAGGACCACGCCGTGCTGGTCGTTGAACTCCAGCCGGATCGACGGCCGGCCGCCGCTGGACTCGTTGACCCCGGTCTCGCGCAGGTACCCGCCGTGGATGAGCCGGTCGAGCCGCTGGCCCACCGTCGACCGGGAGAGGCCGGTCACCCGTTGCAGTTCACCCCGGGTGTGCGCCTGCCCGGACCGGACCAGGGCGAGCAGGTCGCCGGCGGACGTGCCTGGCATCTCCGACCGCGCCTCCTAACCCTTGTCCGCGCCGCTGGTGAGCCCCTCGGTGAGCATCCGCTCGGCCGCGAAGAACAGTGCCACGATCGGCAGGGTCAGGACCACGGACCCGGCCATCAGGACGGTCTTGGACACCTCGATGCCGCCGGAGAGCTGGGCGAGACCCAGCGAGACCGTCCAGCTCTCCCGCTTCTCGGCGAGGAAGAGCAGGGCGAAGAGGAACTCGTTCCAGGCGATCATGAAAATGTACAGGGCGTTGGCCATGATGGCCGGGGCGGCCAGCGGCAGTACCACCCTTCGGATGGTCTGGAAGCGGCTCGCGCCGTCCATCGCGGCGGCCTCCTCCAGACTGTCCGGGATCGTGCTGAAGTAGCTGCGCAGCATGTAGATCGAGACGGGGATCGTCTGCGCGATGTACACCAGCACCAGCCCGCCGAGCGAGCCGCGCAGCCCGAGCCGGGTGAAGAGCACGAAGAGCGGGATGGCCAGCAGGATGCTGGGGAAGAGGTACACCGACAGGAAGAGCGCGCTGACCTGCCGTCGGCCGAAGAAACGCAGCCGGCTCACCGCGTACGAGCCGGGGATGGCCACCAGCAGGGTCACCGCGACGGTCGCCAGGGAGACCAGCGCGGAGTTGCCGAGCAGGGCGAGGAAGCCCTGCCCGCCGTCGGCGACCGACCGCAGCACGGCGCGGTAGGTGTCGACGGTCAGTTCCTGCCCCGACACCCACAGCCTGCCGGGGTCGAGGATGACCCGGTCGATCGGGCGCAGGGAGAGCAGCACCATGTAGTAGAAGGGGAAGACGGTCACCAGCACCAGGCCGACGATGACCACCCGGCGCAGGATGCCGAAGATCCGGGTCTCCAGGGCGTCGCGGTTCACCGTTCCCCCTCCTCGATGCGCGGCGCGAAGAACTTCAGGTACACCGCGAGCAGCACGACCAGGACGGCCGCGATGACCAGGGCCTGGGCCGCCGCGGCGCCGATGTCGAAGCGGGCGGTCAGGAACTCGTAGACCCGCACGCTGACCACGTCGGTGCCGGCCCCGCCCCCGGTGAGCAGGTAGACGTCGTCGAACTTGGTGAACGTCATGATGAAGCGCAGCACGCAGAGCAGCGCGATGACCGGGCCGAGTTGCGGCAGCAGCACGTACCGGAAACGCTGGCTGGGCGTCGCGCCGTCGATCCGCGCCGCCTCCTCCAGCTCGGGCGGCACCGCCTGCAACCGGGCGAGCAGGAAGAGGAAGGCGAACGGGAAGTAGCGCCAGCCCTCGAACACGATCACGGTCAGCAGCGCGGTCGGGACGGGCACGCCGAACAGTTCCGACTCCCGCTGGCTGAGGAAGGCCACCGGCTGGTCCCAGCCGAGGAAACGGGTGCCCCACTCGTTGACGATGCCGAACTGCGGGCTGAGCATGACCTCCCAGACGAAGGTCACCGCGACGACCGGCGCGACGTAGGGCAGCAGCATCGCGGCCCGGGCCACCGTGCGGCCCCGTGACGGCCGGCGCAGGGCGAGCGCCGCCACCAGCCCCAGCAGGATGGAGAGGCCGGTCGCGCCGACGGTGAACGTCAGCGTGGTGCCCAGCGACCGCCAGAATCCCGGCGACTCCAGCACCGTGGCGAAGTTGCGCAGACTGTATTCGCCGAAGAGGCCCGCCCGCCGGATGTTGATCAGGCGGATCTCCTGGAACGCCAGCATGACGGTCCAGAGGATGGGCACCACCACGACGACCAGGACCACGACCAGGGTGGGCGTCAGGAACGCCAGGCCGGTCCGGTTCTCCCGCTGCTTCAGGGTCGGACCGGGCCGGCGACGCCGCTCGCGCGGCGTCGCCGGCCCGGCGGACTTGAGGGTCGTCATCGTCTACTTCAGCGACGTCTTGATCGACTCCACCGCGTCGGCCGCCTGCTTGCAGGCCCCGGCGGCGTCGACCTGGCCGGTGGCGAGGGCGTTGATCGCCTTCGGTACGGGCAGCTCGCCGAGGGTCGCGCCGACCAGCTTGCCCTGCCCCTGGGTGATGCCCCACCGGCGGATGGTGTCCGGGCTGGTCCGCAGCGCCTCCATGACCTCGGCCGGGTAGATCTCGCCGAGCGGCTTCTTGGTGTCCACCCCGGCGGTGAGGCCGTTCCACGCCTCGGTGAACTTCTGCGGGCTCTCCTTCGTCCCGGTACGGGCCGGCATCTTGCCCTCCGGCGCGACGCCCAGCCAGTCGGCGTAGCCCTCGTCCATCATGAACTTGACGAAGTCCCTCGCGGACCCCTGCGCACCGTCCATGATCGACCAGGAGGTGATCTCGCCGAAGCCGGCCGGCTCGGTGCCGCTGGGTCCCCTGACCGCGGTGACGAATCCGCTGTTCCTGGCGAGGAAGGCCGGATCCGCCTGGCACTGCGGGCAGTTGGGCTTGGCGTCGTTGCGCAGGCCGGCCATCTCGTCGAGGATGAACGACGACCAGACGACCATCGCCGCCTTGCCGGCGAAGTACGTGGCCCGGGTGGAGTCGACGTCCTGCGCCCCCTGCACGGAGTACTTCCGGGCCAGGTCGCCGTAGAGGCCGAACGTCTCGGTGCAGGGCTTCGAGTCCAGCGTCACCGCGCCCTTGTCGTCCACCAGCTCGCAGCCGTTGCCGAGCCCGAGGAACTCCACCGACTGGGCGGTGAAGGCGTCGTTGGCGACGGTGGCCAGGGTGATGCCGGCCGTCCCGCCCGTGTGGAGCCGCTGCGCGGCGCGGGCGATGGCGTCGTACGAGTCCGGTGCCGGCAGGCCGGCGGCGGCGAAGAGGTCCTTGCGATAGACCAGCAGTTGCGCCCAGGCGTCCGACGGGACGGCGAGCTGCCTGCCGTCGTCGCGGGTCAGCTCGAGGGCCCGGCCGGAGAAGGTGTCCGCCCCGAGGTCCTTGACCACGCTCTCGGCGGCGGCGGTGTCCAGGATCTCGTTCGCCGACAGCTGCCACACCGCGGACAGCGGCAGCGCGCCGACCACGTCGGGCAGGTCGCCCGCGGCGGCGGCGGAGGTGATCAGCTGGGTGAACTGGTTCTCGTCCGTCGCCACGATCTTGACCTTGACGCCGCTCGTGGCGGTGAACCGGTCGGCGACGGCCTGCGCGGCCTGGACCCGGTCGGTCTGGTTCTCCAGGCTCCACACGGTCAGCGTGCCGTCGTCGGCCGGGTCCTCCGAGCCGCAGGCGGCCAGCGAGAACGTGCCGACCACGACCGTCGCCAGCAGGGCGCTGGCGACGGCGGAACGCCGTACGGGTGGTGGGGTTCTTCTTCGCATCGATGCTCCCTTGCACGAGCGAGACGGTCGGTGGCATCACAGCAAGACTTCTGACCAAACACAAGACAAAACCCGTCTACACACCGGACGAAAGTTCCACTATGGTCTCCGCACCACCGGCAAAATGGAGGCGTCAGTGGAAGTCGTCGTGCAGTTCTCCGCGCCGCGACGGGTCGAGGTGATCTCCCGTGAGGTGACACCGCTGCCGCCCGGACACGTCCGGGTCCGCACCCGCTACTCGGGCATCTCGGCCGGCACCGAGCTGACCGCCTACCGTGGCACCAACCCCTACCTGACCCGCGTCTGGGACCCGCAGCGTCGGCTGTTCGCCGAGGGCACCGGGGGGCTGGAGTACCCGGTCGCCGGCTGGGGCTACTCCGAGGTCGGCCAGGTCGTCGAGATCGCCGCCGACGCGCCCTGCGGAACGCCCGGGATCGGAACGTACGTCTGGGGCATCTGGGGTCACCGCAGCGAGGCGGTGCTGCCCGCCGAGCGGATCGTCGGGCACGAGGTGCCGGCCGGGGTGGACCCGATCGCGGCCTCCTTCACCCGGGTCGGTGCCATCGCCCTCAACGCGGTGCTCGCCGCCGACGTCCACCTGGGCGAGACCGTCGCCGTCTTCGGGCAGGGCGTGCTCGGCCTGCTCACCACCCGGCTCGCCGCCCTCAACGGCGCCACCGTCGTCGCCGTGGACGCGCTGCCGGCGCGTCGCGAGTCGGCGCTGGCCTTCGGCGCGGACGTCGCGTTGGCCCCCGACGGCGCCGCGGAGGAGATCCGGAACCGGACCGGTGGGCTCGGCGCCGACACGGCGGTCGACATCAGCGGCTCCTACCGCGCGCTGCACGAGGCGATCAGGTCCGTCGCCGTCGGCGGACGGGTCGTCGCCTCCGGCTTCTACCAGGGGGAGGGCCTCGGGCTGCGCCTCGGCGAGGAGTTCCACCACAACCGGGTGCAGCTCGTCTGCTCGCAGATCGGCGGCGTGCCCCCACACCTCGCGCCCCGGTGGAGCCAGGACCGCCTGCAACACGTCTTCCTGGCCCAGCTCGCCGCCAAGACCGTCGACGTGGGCCCGCTGGTCAGCCACGTCATCCCGGCGGAGCACGCCGCCGAAGCCTACGACCTGCTCGACCAGCGTCCGGCCGAGGCGCTGCAAGTGATGTTGGAGTTCACCTGATGTCCCAGCCCGCCACCTCCGCCCCCCGCCCCGATCCGGTGGCGGCGAACGGTCCGACCGCACTCCGCATCGCCTGCCAGGAGCAGCTGCTCCCCGGCGACACCCTCGAACGGAAGTGGGAGTTCGCCCTGGCCGCCGGCTACGACGCGATCGAGCTGCGCGGCAAGGCCGGGTTCGCGTTCCGGGACCGGCTGCCGGAGCTGCGCCGGGCCGCCGCCAACGGGATCGTCATGCCGACCGTCTGCGTCGACATGCCGCACTTCTTCGGCGCGTTCGACCCCGACCTGCGCCGTGACGCCATCGACCAGATGAAGTCCCAGCTGTCCGTGATCGCCGAGATCGGCGGCCGGGGGGCGATGACGCCCGCGTCGTACGGCATGTTCTCCCGGCGGCTGCCCCCGTTCGAGCCGCCCCGCGCCGAGGCCGCCGACCGCGAGGTGCTCCTCGACGGGCTGACCGAACTCGGCACGCACGCCGCGGCCGAGGGCGTCGAACTGTATCTCGAACCGCTCAACCGGTACGAGGACCACATGGTCAACCGGCTCGACCAGGCGGTCGACCTGGTGAAGACGGCCGGCATCGACGCGCTCCGGGTGGTCGCCGACACGTACCACATGAACATCGAGGAGGACGACCCCGCCGCTGCGGTGCGGGCCGCTGCCGGCTACCTCGGGCACGTGCAGGTCAGCGACTCCAACCGGTTCCAACCGGGTGCCGGCCACCTCGACTGGCCGGCCGTGCTGGGTGCCCTGGACGCCGGCGGTTACCAGGGCTACCTGGCGGTCGAGTGCCGCCTGCGGGGGGAGCCGGACGTGGCCGTCGCCTCCATCCCGCCCTTCCTGCGCAGGCAGCGGTGAACACCGCCCTCGACCGGGCCGCGGTGGACGTGCTCCTGGCCAACTGGACGGGTGCCTACACGGTGCCCTCGCGGGCCCTCTACCCGCACCAGTGGAGCTGGGACTCGGCGTTCGTCGCGATCGGACTCCGGCACGTGTCGACCCGCCGCGCCCAGCGGGAACTGGAGAGCCTCTTCGGTGCCCAGTGGGCCGACGGCCGGGTGCCGCACATCGTCTTCGACCGCGCCGCCCCACCGGAGGGCTACTTCCCCGGGCCGGACTTCTGGCGCTCCACCGCCCACCCGGCGAGCCCGGCGGTCGCCACCTCCGGGCTCGTCCAACCACCGGTGCACGCCCTCGCGGCGTGGCTGACCTTCCGCGCGGACCCGGCGCAGGCCCGGCGTCGCGGCTTCCTGCCCCGCCTGTACCCGAGGCTGGCGGCCTGGCACCGCTATCTCGCGACCCGCCGGGGGGTGGACGACCTCGTCGCGATCGTCCATCCGTGGGAGTCCGGCATGGACAACAGCCCGGCCTGGGACGACGCGCTGCGCCGGGTGGAACCGACCCCGACCGACGCGTTCCGCCGCCGCGACCTGCACCACGTGCAGGCCGCCGAACGCCCGACCGACACCGACTACGGCCGTTACGTCCGGCTGGCCCGCGACTACCGGGACTCCGGCTACGCCGACCGCCTCGCCGACGCGCGGTTCGTGCTGCTCGACCCCATGGTCAACGCCCTGTACGCCGCGTCGGAGTCCGCGCTCGCCGACATCGCCGCCGAGATCGGCGCGGACCCGCGACCGCATCGCGAGGCGGCGGCCCGCACCGGCGCGGCCCTCGTCGCCCGGCTCTTCGCCGACGAGTTCTGCCACGCCTACGATGTGCACGACCACCGGCTCGACCGGCAGCGCACGGTCGCCGGCCTCACCCCGCTGGTCGTGGCGGATCTGCCGGTGGCTCCGGCACTGGTGAAGTCCGCGCTGGGCGACCACTTCCGGCTCGGGCGGACCGCCCTGCCGCCCAGCTACGACCTGACCGGCCCGGCCTTCGACCCGGACCGGTACTGGCGCGGCCCCGGCTGGTTCAACACCACCTGGCTGGTCTGGCACGGACTGACCCTGCACGGCGAACTCGACCACGCCGAACGGCTGCGCGACGCCACGCTCACCGCCGCCCGGCGGGCGGGCTTCCGCGAGTACCTGCATCCGATCAGCGGCGAGGGGCGGGGGGCGACCGACTTCAGTTGGACCGCGGCCGTCGTCCTGGACCTGCTGCGGACGGCGTCGTGACCTTCCGGGAACTGCTCGGCGAGGGGCACCCTGCTGCGGACCGACACCTCCGGCGACGTCCCCGACACCGACACCTACCGGCTCTTCCATGCTGGGGGTCGATCTCCGGGGCGTACCTCGTCGTCCGACGGGCCGCGCGGGTCAGGCGGGCACATCGACCACCACGGCCTTGGGCTCGGTGAAGAAGTCCCGACTGAACAGACCGCCCTCCCGGCCCACCCCGGAGGCGCCGACCCCGCCGAAGGGCGCCCGCAGGTCCCGGACGAAGAAGCAGTTGACCCAGACGGTGCCGGCGCGCAGCCGTGCGGCGACCCGGTGGGCGCGGGACAGGTCGGTGGTGCACACCGTGGCGCTGAGGCCGAAGGGCGTGTCGTTGGCGAGTTGGACGGCCTCGTCCTCGTGGTCGAACGGCGTCACCGTGGCCACCGGCCCGAAGACCTCCCGGGTCTGCACCGGAGCGGCCCGGGGCACGTCGGTGAGCACGGCGGGCCGGACGAGCCAGCCGGAACCGTCCCCGCCGTACACCCGGCACCCGTCCGCGCGGGCCCGGGTCAGGTGGTCGCTGACCTTCCGGTGGTGTTCGGCGGAGGCGAGTGGTCCGATCTCGGTGGCCGGATCGCCGGGGTCGCCGGCGGTCATCGCCCGGCCGGCGGCGTGCAGCCGCTCGACGAACTCCCCGTACACCGCGCGTGCCACGAAGATCCGGCTACCGGAGAGGCACATCTGGCCGGCGTTGCCGAAGGCCCCCTCGGCGGCCGTCCGTACGGCGAGGTCCAGGTCGGCGTCCGCGAAGACCAGCGCGGGGTTCTTGCCCCCCAGTTCCAGGCTGACCGGGACGAGGCCACGGGCGGCGGCGGCGGAGACCGCCCGTCCGGTGGCCGACTCGCCGGTGAAGGTGATCCGGTCGATGCCCGGATGCTCGGTGAGGGCCTGGCCGGCGCCGTCGGTCCCGTAGCCGTGCACGACGTTGAGCACCCCGGGCGGTATCCCGGCCTCCAGGGCCAGCCGGGCGAGGATCGTCGCCGACGCCGGGCTCTGCTCGGCGGGCTTGAGCACCACCGTGTTGCCCCAGGCCAGGGCGGGCGCGATCTTCCAGGAGGCGAGCATCAACGGGAGGTTCCACGGTGCGATCGCGGCGACCACGCCGGCCGGCTCGTGGCGGGTGTAGGCGTGGTGACCGTGGTCGGAGGGGAGCGCCTCGGCCGGGGTGAGCCGGGCGTGGTCGGCGAAGAACCGGAAGTTCGCCGCCGCCCGGGGAACGTCCCGGGCGAGGGCCTGACTGACCGGTCGCCCCATGTCGGTGCTGTCGGTGCGCGCGAGCAGGTCGTCGTTGGCGACGATCAGGTCGGCCAGGCGGTGCAGCAGCCGACCGCGCTCGGTGTGCCCCATCCGTGGCCAGGGCCCCCGGTCGGCCGCGACGCGGGCCGCCCGTACGGCCCGGTCGACGTCGGCGTGGCCGCCGAGGGCGACCTCGGTCCACGGGGTTCGGGTCCACGGGTCCACCGACTCGAAGCGGTCGCTCCGGACGGACTCGACCAGTTCCCCGTCGATGACGTGCGCGACGAACGCGTCTGCCACGATGTCTCCTTCCGTCGGTGTACGCGGTGGTCGTCGGTGTTCAGCTCCCGGCCCTCCGGCCGGTCCTCGCGCCGTCCGCCCCGGCGTCGCCCCGGAGGGCCGGGGGCCGGCCCGCGCCAGCGGCAACGGGCCGGTCGATCGCCGTGAGCAGCACGGACTCCTCCGCCGCGTCGAGGAAGTGCCCGCCGGGCAGCGCGGTCAGGTCGAACGTCGAGTCGGTGTGCGCCTGCCACCGGGCCGCCGCCCCCTCCGTCACCAGCGGGTCGCGTCGGCCGTGAAAGGCGTGGATCGGCACCGGCAGGGCGGGCCGGGCGGTCCACCGGTAGGTCTCGGCGACCTCCAGGTCGGCGCGGAGGGTGGGCAGCAGCAGCCGCAGGAGGTCCCGGTTGGCCAGCAGGGCCGGCGGGGTGCCGCCGAGTTCGGCGGCCCGGTCGATCAGCGCGTCGTCGGGCAGGTGGTGCAGGAGGTGACCGGCTCGGCGGCCGACGTCCGGCGCCTCGGCCCCGGAGACGACCAGGCGGTCCGGCAGCCGTTCGCCCGACTCGCGGAGGTGCTGGAGCAGTTCGTAGCCGACCAGCGCGCCGAGGCTGTGCCCGTAGAGCACGTACCGGCCGTCGAGCAGGGGGCGCAGCGCCGTGGCGAGGTCGGTCACGAGCGGCCCGATCCGCGTGTACGGGGGCTCGGCGTAGCGGGCCTCCCGGCCCGGAGGCCGGACCAGCGTGACCTCCATCCCGGTGATCCGTCCCGCCCAGTGCGCGTAGCCGGCCGGTCCGCCACCGGCGTGCGGCAGGCAGATCAGCCGGACCGGCGCGTCGGGCCGGGCCACCGGGATCTGCCACCAGCGGTTCCCGGTCATGACGTCCGGTCGGCGAGGATGACGCCACCGGCGATGACCTCGCCCGGGTCGACCTCGACGATCCACGCGCGCACCGCCTCGCGGGGGGTGCCGAGGCTGGCGGTGACCGCGTCGGCCAGGGCGGCGAGCAGGTCCCGCTTCTGCTGGGCGGTCCGGCCGGTGGCCATGGTGACCTGGATGAACGGCATCGGTGACCTCCGGTCAGGGTTCGATCGCGACGGTGAGGGTGCGGCCGCCGCCGTGCACCACCAGCGAGCCCGCACGGGCCGGCACCGAGGCGGCGGGTGAACCGAGCAGCACCCGGCTGCCGGCGGGCAGGCCACCGACCTGCCCGGCCAGCCAGGCGAGCTGCGGCGCGGGCGGGGCCAGGTCGGCCAGGTCGCCCTCGGCCAGCGTGGTGCCGTCCAGGGTGAGTCGCAGGGACCCGGTCCGCTCGTCGACGGGATCGGCGGCCAGGACCGCCGCGCCACCGGAGGAGTTGTCGGCGACCACCTCGGCGGCGCAGAACCGGTAGTCCCGCCAGGCGCTGTCCAGGACGTCGAGGGCCAGCACCAGGTGGCTGACCGCGTCCTCGGCCTGTGCCGGTGACGCTCCCGCCGGGATGTCCGCGCCGAGCACGGCGGCCAGTTCCGGTTCGACCCGGGGCTGGAGGAACTCGGCCAGCCGGATCGGGCCGGTGCGCAGCCGGGGCCCGGGAACCCGTCCGTAGATGGGTTCGGTCAGCCCCATCTGCCGCTGCTTGGCGGGACTGAGCAGGCCGAGTTTCCAGGCCGCAGGTGCGCCGAACAGGTCGGCCTGGATCCGGTAGGCGTCGGCCAGCGGCACCGTACCGAACCGGTTGCCGACCGTGGGACGGTGGTCGGCGCGGGCGGCGCGGACCGCCTCGCGCAGGGCGGTGACGTCCCCGGTGACCACCTCAGGCTCCCTTCCGGGCCAGCATGAGCAGGCTGCCGGGCATCCGGGGGTGGACCGCGCGCACCAGGTCGAAACCGCCGGCGGCGAAGGTCTCCCGCCAGCCGGACTCGTCCATCAGCCGTTGCCGCATCATCGCGTGCACCAGCGTGAACTCGGGGTTGAACAGGTGGCCGCCGGTAGGCCGGGCCGGGTCGGGTGAGACCTCGGCGACCAGCAGGTGCGCGCCGTTGGGCAACCGGCCGGCCAGGTCCCGCAGGTAGTCGACCAGTGCCGGACGCCCGTCGGCGAGGATCTCGTGCAGCAGGAAGAACGCGATGACCAGGTCGGTGCGGGCCAGCTCCGGGATGCCGTCGAGGGCCCCGGCGTCGGCGCACCGGACCGCGACCCGGTCGCCGACGCCGGCCGCGTCGATCTCGCGTCGGGCCTCGGCGCAGGCGTCGGCGTTCACGTCGAGGCCGAGTCCGCCGGCATCCGCCGCCCGGCAGACCGCCAGCAGGAACCGCGCGTTGCCGCAGCCGAGGTCGACGACGTGGTCGACGCCGACCCCGGCCAGCAACTCCCGGGCCGGCGGGACGAGGTCCCGCGCGCCGACGATCGCCGAGCCCACGGCGACCCCGCGCCCGTCCCGCCCGATGTCACCGCCGTAGCGGAGAGCGCCGGTGAGAAGGTCCCCCACGGACCGCAGCGGGACGCCGTAGCCTCCGCAGAGCCAGACCAGGTAGCCGATGTCCGCCCGGATGGCCTCGGCGAGCGGAGTCAGCTCGTACCGGCCGTCGCGGTGGTGCAGCATGCCCCGTTCGGTGAGATAGCGCAGCAGTTCGGTGGAGAGCAGTTCCTCGCCGTGGGCGGCCAGACCGTCCCAGCTGCCGTCACGGACGATAACGTCCAGCGCGCCCGTGGTCTCCAGCGACGACAGGACGGCGCACAACGCGAAACCCTGGAACACGTCGAACGCGGGACGGGCATGCGGGGTTGACGTGGGTGTCAGGTTGCTCAGGACCATTATCGGCCTCCGGAAAATCGGTTGCGGCCTGTCGGCGCGGTGTGAGTCGTCGCCGTTGCGGGCAAGGCCCGAAGCTATCACCGTCATCGATCGATCGACAATATCGTGCCACTGAACGCCGCGTCGCACACCAGTAAACCCGGCCGTCGTCGACCGCAGGTTGTTCGGGGTTTTGTGCAGGGGTGGGGAAGTGGCGGTGGGGCGCATTCCGTCCGCCGGGCACCCGGGTCGTCCGATACCGCGCGAACCCCCACCGCAGGCTGTGGCGGTGGGGGTTATGCGCTGGTCATTCGAGGTGGAAGTGGGTGGGTCCGGATGGTCGGGGGCGCTTGCCGTCCGGATTGCCGGCGGCTGGCGAAGTGACTTAACGAAATTTCAACAAGCCATTCAGTAAAGGTGAATATCAATGTTACGGAATCGTACCAGTGGGATAGGTGAAAGTCAATGCTGTTTTCGTGTCGAATCTGCGTGTACCAATGGAGGGGGTCATCCTTAATTGTTGCCTCGCGTGTTTGGGGACTACCTTGTCACTCGAATTGGACGAGCAAGTCGCCGGTCAGCACGACCCGGAGCCGGTCATCCGTGACTACCTCGAAACGGAATTCGGCGACCGGAGTCTCGGTCGCACGGACGACATCTTCACCCTGGGCTACGTGAACTCCCTGTTCGCCCTCGAACTGGTGACGTTCATCGAACGCACCTTTGCTGTCGTCCTCGAAATCGAGGACCTGGACCTGGCCAACTTTCGCAGTATCGCCAGCATGACCGACCTGGTCGACGCCAAGCGGCGCAGCCGCACCGACGCCCCGGAGCCCCGCCCGTGACCGGCGGCGTCCGGACCGCCCCCGCCCGCACGGAACCCGTGCCGGGGCTGGCCGAGTTCAGCCAGCGGTACCGGCCGGACGCGGGGGAGTGGGACCGGGCCGGTCGGCTGCCCACCGAGGTCCTCGACGCGGTACGCCGCAACGGATGGCTCGGTGCCGCCGTCCCGGCCGCCCACGGCGGCGCCGAACTGGACGCGTTGACCTTCGGCCGGCTCTGTGCCGGGATCGGCGCGGTGTGCAGTTCGGTGCGCAGCCTCGTCACCGTGCAGTCCATGGTGGCCGACGTGGTCGCCCGGCGCGGCGACGCGTCCCAACGCGACACCTGGCTGCCCCGGCTCGCCGACGGCACGGTCCTCGCCGCGCTCGCCGCCACCGAGGACACCTCGGGCAGTGACCTGGCGGGCGTCCGCACCCGGATCGACCACACCCCGGCCGGCCTGCGGATCAGCGGCCGGAAGCGCTGGGTGACCTTCGGTGAGCTGGCGGGGGTCTTCCTCGTGCTGGGCGTCTCCGACGCCGGTCCCACCGCCGTGCTCGTGCCCCGGGACACCCCGGGCCTGACCGTCCACCCGGTCCGGGGACAGCTCGGCCTGCGCGCCGCCATGCTGGCCGACGTCACGCTGGACGGGGTCGTGGTGCCGGCCGGTAACCAGCTGGCCCGGGCCGGGAGCGGGCTGACCCACGTGGTGGCCGCCGCGCTGGACCACGGCCGCTTCAGCGTCGCCTGGGGCTGCGTGGGCATGGCCGAGGCATGCCTGGAGCTCAGCGCCCGGCACGCGGTCTCCCGGCGTACCGGCACCGGCGTGCTCGCCGACCGGCAGCTGGTCCGCCGCCTGGTCACCGACATGGTCGCCGCGGTCACCTCCGCCCGCCTGGTCTGCGAGGACGCCGCGCGGTGGCGGCAGACCCGGCCCCGCCCGGACCGGACCATGCTGGCGAAGTACGTCGCGGCCGGCGCGGCGGCGCGGGTCACCCGGGACGCGGTGCAGGTGCTCGGCGCGGGCGGCTGCGCGCCGGGCCACCCCGCCGAGCGGTTCTTCCGGGACGCCAAGATCATGCAGATCATCGAGGGCTCCGACGAGGTCTGCCAGGACCACGTCTGCGACGCCGAGTTCCGCCGCTGGGCGGGCACCGCGACGGCCGGGCAGGGGGCCGGGTGATGCCGCTGCACATCCGCCGGGTCGCCACCTTCCTGCCCGAACGCGTGTGCCCCGTCGCCGGGCTCCCCGAACTCGCCGCCGCCGATGCCGCGCAGCGGACCGCCGTGCTCCGGTTGGGCGTCGAGCGGGTCCGTGACGCCGGTGACCTCGGCGAGGTGGCGCTCGCCGCCGGGGCCGCCACCGCCGCGCTCGCCGAGACCGGCACCGACCCGGCCGAGGTCGACGTGCTGCTGCTGGTGCAGGGTCGCGCTCCCGAACACCTGCTCTCCAGCGAGGCAACCCGGGTGCAACGGCTGGTCGGGGCCACCCACGCCGTCACCCTCGGCGTCGGCGAACTGGGCTGCGTCTCCTCCTCGGCCGCCCTGGCGGTCTGCTCCGGACTCTTCGCCGCCAACCCCGGCTGGCGCACCGGGCTGGTCGCCATGGGCGCCCGCACGGCCACCCCGGCCCGGTACCGCCCACCGATGACCGTGCTCGGCGACGGTGGACTGGCCGCGCTGGTCACGTCGTACCCGAGTGGTGGTTTCCGGCTGGTCGACCAGATCCTGACCAGCAACGGCGAGTACGCCGACCTGTTCCGGATCCGCTACCGCGACCGCCCCGCGTCCCGCTGGCAGGAGGAGTGCGCCGACCCGCACACCTACTCCTTCCGGCTGGCGCTGGAGAGCCGCCGCCGGCTGGCCGACCTCAACGCCGGGCTGCTGGCCCGCAACGGGCTGCGGGCCGACGAGGTGCGCTACGTGATGCAGAACCTCTCGGCCGGCGCGTTCGCCTTCTGGCAGGAGGCCCTGGACGTCGAGCTGCTCCCGGTCTGCGCCCGCAACCTGCGCGAGTACGGCCACCTCGGCTCCGCCGACGTGCTGCTCAACCTGGCCGGGGCGACGTCCTCGCTGCGCGCCGGGGACCGGGTGCTGGTGATGAACAGCAGCCCGGTGGCCGCCTGGAGTTCGGCCCTGTTCGAGTACCTGCCCGACGACGACCGGAAGGAAGGAGCACCACGGTGAGCGGAGCGACCGAGCCCGTCGGAGTCAAGTGCGTGGTCTGGGACCTCGACGACACACTCTGGGACGGCGTGCTGCTCGAAGGGGACGTCCCCCGGCCCCGGGCAGAGGTGGTCGACACGCTGCGCACGCTGGACGGACGGGGCATCCTGCACGCCGTCGCCAGTCGCGGCGACCACGACCGCGCCGTCGCGCACCTGCGGGAGCTGGGGCTGCTCGACTACTTCGTCCACATCGAGGTCGGCTGGGACGCGAAATCCGTCGCGGTGACCCGGACCGCCGCCGCGCTCAACCTGAACCCGGACTCCTTCGCCTTCGTGGACAACGACCCGTCCGAACGCGACGAGGTGGCCGACGCCCTGCCCATGGTCCGTTGCTACCCGGACAGCGCCGCCGCCGACCTGCCGGACCGGCCGGAGTTCACACCCGAGCGGCTCACCGGGGAGTCGCGGCGGCGGCGGGCGATGTACCAGGCCGAACAGCGCCGTCGCGGCGACGAGGAGCGGGCCGGCGCGCACCGGACCGAGTTCCTCGCCGGGCTCGACCTGGTGATGACCGTGCGCCGGGCCCGCGAGGAGGACCTGGACCGGGCCCGGGAGCTGACCGTCCGCACCCACCAGCTCAACACCACCGGGCGCACCTACTCGATGGACGAGTTGCGGGCGCTGTGCGTCGACCCCCGGCACGAGGTCCTGGTGGCCTCGCTGACCGACCGGTACGGCTCGTACGGCACGATCGGTCTGGCGGTCAGTGAGCTGACCGGCGAGGACCACGTCCTGACCCTGCTGCTGATGTCCTGCCGGGTGGTCTCCCGGGGAGCCGGCAGCGCCCTGCTGCACCACGTCGTCGCCCGGGCCCGGGCCGCCGGGCGTCGGCCGTGCGCGGAGTTCATCCCGTCCAGCGTCAACCGGATCATGCTGGTGAACCTGCGCTTCGCCGGTCTCGCCCCGGCCGGTGAGCGCGACGGCGTCCTGCTGCTCGCCGTCGACCCCGCCGCCACGCCCGCCCCGGCTCCGGCCCACGTCCGCATCGTCGACGGCGACGCCGCGGAGCGGGCCCCGGCCGTGGTTCCCGCCGACCCGACACCGACGGCGGTCCAAGCCGACCCGACACCACCGGCGGGCCGCCGATGAGCCCCCTGGACCCGACCGAACTGGCCACCCGGGTGCGCGCGGCCGTGGCGGCGGTGCTGCGGACGGACGCCGGGCAGCTCCCCGCCGACCGTTCGCTGCGCGACCTCGGGATCAACTCCATGCGCGCGATGCGGGTGGCGGCGCGGCTGGAGACCGGTCTCGGCGTCCCGGTGCGGCCCTGGCTGCTGCTCGAACACGACCGGATCGACACCCTGGTCGCCGCCCTCGCCGCCGAACTGTCCGGCGGGGACACCGCCCCGGCCGATCCGCCCGGCACCGCGCCGTCCGTCGAGGTGGGCCCCGTGCCGCCGGCCGACGACGCCCCCGCCGAGTCGTCGTCGGCGGCCCCGGCCCGTCCGCTGTCGCACGCCGAGCAGACCCAGTGGTACCTGGCCTGGTCCCAGCCGCACTCCACGCGGTACGTCTTCTCCGGCGGGGTACGGCTGCGCGGTGATCTCTCCGTCGACGCCCTCCGCGCGGCGTTCCAGGCCGTCGTCGAGCGCCACGAGCCCCTGCGGACCAGCTACCGGCTCGACGCCGACGGCGTGCCCCGCGCGGTGCCGGTCGCCCCGTGGCGCTTCTCGCTGCCGGTGACCGACCTGTCCGTCGCCGCCGACCCGGACGCCGAGATCGAGGCGGCGGTACGCGACGAACGGGACACCCCGTTCGACCTCACCGCCGGCCGGCTGCTGCGGGCCCGGCTGCTGCGCACCGCCGCCGACGAGCACGTCCTGCTGCTGGCCGCCCACCACATCGCCTTCGACGGCTGGTCCCTCGGTCTGCTCTTCCGGGCGCTCGGCACCGGCTACCGCGCGGCGGCCGGCGTGCCCGCCCCCGGGTCCGGCGGCACCGAGCCCGGCTACCGGGAGTACGTCGAGTTCCAGGCGAGCACCTGGCGACGGGACCAGCGGGTTCGCCTGGACTGGTGGCGTGACCAGCTCGCCGACGCCCGGACGGTGCTCGACGTGCCGGGCGACCTGCCGGGCGACCCCGGGCCGGACGGCCCGGGGGAACTCCTGCGGTTCACCGTGGAACCCGGCCTGGCCGCCGGGATGCGGGAGCTCTGCCGCACCACCGGCGTCACCCTCTTCGTCGCCCTGGCCACCGCCTACGCGACCGTCCTGCACCACCGCACCGGCCAGGACGACCTGCTGCTCGGCACCCCGCTGACCCACCGACCCCGCCCGGCGTTCCACCAGTTGATCGGCATGTTCGTCAACACCGTCGTGCTGCGCGCCCGGCTCGGGCCCGACACGACCTTCCGCGACCTGCTCGCGCAGGGGCGCCGCCGGGTGCTCGGCGCGCTGGAGCACCAGGACGTCCCGCTCAACGCGGTCATCGAGGCCGCTGGCGCGGTCCGCGACCCCGACCGCAACCCGCTGTTCCAGGTGATGTTCGACCTGCACTCGTTCCCCCCGGACGAACTGTCGCTGCCCGGCGTCGAGGTCCGGGCCCTCGACGGCGGCCCGGTGGGCCTGCACCGCTTCGAGACCCCCGGACGGGAGGCCAAGTTCGACCTCACCCTGACCGTGGAGGACAGCGGCGAGGCGTTGCTGGGTGCGCTGGAGTACCGCACCGACCGGTACTCGGCGACCTGGGCGCGGCGCTTCGCCGACGACCTGACCACCCTGCTCGCCCAGGTGGTGGCCGACCCCGCCCGACCGGTCCGTGACCTCGCCGCCTCCCGCGCCGGGGAGTCGGTCGCCCACGGGCCGGTCCTGACCGTGCCGGCGCGCACCGTGCACGAACTCGTCGAGGAACACGCCCGAAGCCGACCGGACGCGGTCGCGGTGGTCGACCAGGGCCGCCGGACGACCTACGCCGAGCTGGACCGGGCGGCCGGGGAACTGGCCGGACGGCTGCGCGCCGCCGGGGTCGGCCCGGAGACCACCGTGGGGGTGCTCGCCGAACGCTCCGCCGACCTGGTCGTCGACCTGCTGGCCGTCCTCAGGGCCGGCGGAGCGTACCTGCTCCTGGAGCCCCGGCACCCGCGACAGCGGTGGCGGACCATGCTGCGCGACGGTGACGCGCGACTGCTGCTGACCCGGACCCACCTGGCCGCCCGGCTCGCCGACGACGACGGCGCGGAACCGCTGGAGGACGTCCCCGGCGGGACGCCGGACACCGACCGCCGACTGCTGCGCCTGATTCCGGACCGGCCACCGGCCTCGCAAGGGCGCCCGGCCCCGGACCGGTCCGCGAGCCGCGACCGGCCACCGGAGCTGACCGGCCTGGCCGGCCCGGACAACACCGCCTACCTGCTGTTCACCTCCGGCTCCACCGGCACCCCGAAGGGCACCGCGGTCAGCCACCGGGCAGTGGTCAACGCCCACCTGGCCTGGCGCCGCCGCTACCGCCTCGGGCCCGACGCGGCGGTCGCCCAGCTCGCCGGCCCCGCCTTCGACGTGTTCAGCGGGGAGCTGGTCCGCGCGCTCTGCTCCGGTGCCCGGCTTGTGATCGTCCCCGACGAGGACGTCGTCGACCCGGTGCGCCTGCACGAACTGCTGTGCCGGGAACGGGTCACCACCGCCGAGTTCGTCCCGTCGGTGCTGCGTCCGCTGCTCGACCACGGCGCGCCCCTGCCCAGCATGCGGCTGGTCGCCCTCGGGGTGGAGCCGTGGACCGCAGCCGACCACCACCTGCTGCTGCGGCTGCTGTCGCCCGGGACCGAGGTGGTCAACACCTACGGCGTCACCGAGGCGACCGTGGACTCCACCATCGGCGCGCTGCCGACCACCGGTCCCGAGCTGACCGGACGCGCGGGGGCGTACCGGTGGCCGGTCGGCCCCCCGATGCCCAACACGTCCGTCTACGTGCTCGACCACCGGCTGCGGCCGGTTCCGGTCGGCCAGCCCGGCGAGGTGTGGATCGGCGGGGCGGGGGTCGCCCAGGGCTACCGGGGCCGGCCCGGCCACACCGCCGACCGGTTCCGACCCGACCCGTACGCGCCCGCGCCGGGCCGCCGGATGTACCGCACCGGGGACCGGGGCCGGCTGCTGCCCGACGGCCAACTGGTGCTGCTCGGGCGGGTCGACCGACAGGTCAAGATACGCGGCATCCGGGTGGACCCGGAGGAGGTCGAGGCGGTGCTCGGCGCCGCCCCCGGGGTGCGTCGGGCCGTGGTCACGGTGGCCGCCGACGGCCCGGGCGCGGGGCTCACCGCCTACCTGGTCCGGGAACCCGGGACCAGCCCGGACCTGCGGGCCGTCGCGACCCACGCCGCCCGTGCCCTGCCGCAGGCGGTCTGCCCGGTGCGGTACGCGGTCCTGGACCACCCTCCGCTCACCCCCAACGGCAAGATCGACTTTGCCGCGCTGGTGGCCGTCCCCACCCGGCCGGTCGGCCGGGACCGACCCGTCGACCGTCCGGCGACCGCCACCGAGCGACAGGTCGCCGCCCTCTGCGCCGATCTCCTCGGCGTCGACGAGGTCGGCACCCGCGTCGACTTCTTCGAGCTGGGCGGCCACTCGCTGCTGCTGGCCCGGCTCGTCGGCATGGTCCGCGACCGGTTCGCCGTCGAGCTGCCGGCCCGGGAGGTGCTGCTCGACCCCACGGTCGCCACGATCGCCGCCCTGGTCGACGCCGGGGAACCGGCCGCCCCGGACCGTGCCGGCACGGCCACCCCCACCGCGGCGCCGACCGCCCGACGGGTCCGCGTCCGGGCCGTCGTCGGCGCCGACTCCACCCTGCGAGTACGACGAGGTGGTACCGATGTCCGAAGCTGACCGGCTCACCGAGCTGGACGCCAGCCTGCTCCCGGCGACCGCCGCGCAGGAGCGGCTCTGGCTGGCCGAACGGTTCGCCGACGATCACGCCGTCTATCCGGTGCCGGTCCGGGTCGACCTGCGCGGCCCGCTGCACGTGCCCACCCTGCGCAACGCCCTCGGCCGCTGCGTGGCCCGGCACGAGGCGCTGCGCA
Organism: Micromonospora sp. NPDC050187; assembly: GCF_044459745.1. Classification (NCBI taxonomy): domain Bacteria; kingdom Bacillati; phylum Actinomycetota; class Actinomycetes; order Micromonosporales; family Micromonosporaceae; genus Micromonospora; species Micromonospora sp. NPDC050187. The sequence continues at coordinate 490,504 of NZ_JBITJH010000002.1, read as the reverse complement.
CCGGGTTCGACACCGTGGACGGCCGGCCGCACCAGGTGATCGTCGACCCACCCGGCCCGACCGTCCCCGTCCCCGTCACCGACCTGCGCCAGCTGCCACCGCACCGGCGCGCGGAGCGGGCCCGGGAACTGGCCGACGCACAGCACCGCCGGCCCTTCGCCCCCACCGAACTGCCCCTCCTGCGGGCCCGGCTGCTGAGACTGGACACCCGGCACCACGAACTCTGCCTCACCGTCCACCACACCGTCTGCGACGGTTCCTCCGTCGAGCAGCTCGTCGACGAACTGCTTACCGGATACGCCGCCGCCGTCGCCGGCACCCCGGACCCGGTGCCGGAACCCCGGGTCGGGCTGGCCGAGTGGACCGAACGTCGGCTCGCCCTGGCCGGCTCACCCGCCGCCCGCGCCGACCTGGACCACTGGCGGCGTCGCCTGGCCGGGGTGCCGCCCGTTCTGGAACTGCCCACCGACCGACCCCGGCCCCGCACCGCGCCCGGTCTGGCGGCGGTGCACCGCTTCGCCGTCGGGTCGCCGCTGCTGCCCCGACTGCGCGAGCTGAGCCGGGCGTGCGGCGTGAGCCTGTTCGGCACGCTGCTCGGCGGGCTGGCGGCGCTGCTGCACCGCTACACCCGGCAACCGGACCTCTGCGTCGGCGTGCCGGTCACCCTGCGCGACAGCCCGGACCTGCACCGCACGCTCGGGCCACTGCTCAACACCGTCGCCGTACGGCTGACCGCCACCGGATCCACCACCACCCGCGAACTGCTCATCGCCACCGGCCGCGCGGTCCGCGAGGCGATGGCCCACGGGGCCGTCCCCTTCGAGCACGTGGTCGACGCCCTGGACCTGCCCGGCGTACCCGGGGTCACCCCGCTGTTCCAGGTGATGTTCTCCCACGAACGGGTCGGCACCCGTCGTTGGCGGTTCGGCGACCTGACCGCCACCGCCGAGATCCTGGCGTACCCGTTCGCCCGCACCGACCTGGTCGTCGCGGTGGAGGAGTCCGACACCCGGCTGGACGGCCGGCTGGAGTACCGCGCGGACATCTTCGACGCCGAGCGGATGGCCCGGCTCGCCGGCCACTACACCACCCTGCTCGCCGCCGCCGCCCGGGAACCGGACCGGCCGGTCGCCACCCTGCCGCTGCTGACCGCCGGGGAACGCGCGCTGGTCCTGGACGCCTGGAACGACACCGCCGTGCCGTTTCCCGACTCGGCCACCGTCGCCGGACTCTTCGCCGAGCAGGTCCGCCGTGCCCCCGACGCCCCGGCGATCCACACCGGTGGCGTGGCGACCAGCTACCGGGAGCTGAACCGGCGGGCCAACCGGATCGCCGCCGCCCTGACCGACCTCGGCGTCGGCCCGGAGGTGGTGGTCGGCGTCTGCCTGCCCCGCTCGGTGGACGCGGTCGCCGCGCTGCTCGGCGTGCTCAAGGCCGGCGGCGGCTACCTGCCGCTGGACCCCGGCCACCCACCCCGGCGGCTGGCCGCGCTCGTCGACGACGTGGCCGCGCCGGTGGTGCTCACCGACCTCGCGCACGCCGACCGGGTCACCGGCGGTGGCGCACGGCTGCTCCTGCTCGACGACCCGGCCGCCGGGCTCGACCGGCTCCCGGCCGACGACCCGCCCCGCCGTGGCGGCCCGGAGAGCCTGGCCTACGTCATCCACACGTCCGGCTCCACCGGCACCCCCAACGGGGTCGCCGTCGCCCAGCGTGCCCTCGTCGCCCGGGTCCGCGAGGTGACCTACGGCCACTTCGGCCCCGGTCAGACGGTGCTGCACCTCGCCTCCCTGGCGTTCGACGCCTCCGTCACGGAGGTGTGGGCACCGCTGCTCAACGGCGGGGCGCTCGCCGTCCCCGCCCCCGACCAACCCTTCCTCGACCAGGTGCGGGAGGGGATCACCCGCAATCCGGTGACCGTCGTGCAACTGGTCTCGCCGCAGCTGCCGTTGGTCCTCGACGGGGCACCGGAACTCCTCGACGGTGTCGAGCGGGTCCTCGTCGGCGGCGACCTCATGTCGCCCCGGCACGCCGCCGCGCTGCTCGCCCGGCGCGATCCCGAGCGGTTCACCTTCGTCCACCTCTACGGCCCGACCGAGTGCACGCTGATGGCGACGTGCGAGCGGGTCACCCACGTCGACCCGGACGCGCCCTCGGTGCCGGTCGGCCGGCCGCTGCCCAACACCCGGGTGTACGTGCTCTCACCCGAGCTGGTTCCGGTCCCGGTGGGGGTGCCCGGCGAGGTGGTCATCGCCGGTGCCGGCCTGGCCCGTGGCTACCGGGGCCGCCCGGCCGCGACCGCGCGGCGGTTCCGGCCGGACCCGTTCGGCCCGCCGGGCAGCCGGATGTACCGCACCGGGGACCTGGGCCGTTTCCTGCCCGACGGGCGGATCGAGTTCCTCGGCCGGATCGACCGGCAGGTCAAGATCCGGGGGTTCCGGATCGAGACCGGCGAGGTCGAGGCGGCACTGGCCGGCCACCCGGCGGTCGCCGCAGCGGTCGTCACCGTCCGCGACGACCTGCCCGGCGGCCGTGGGCTCGCCGGCTACCTGGTGCCGGCCGACCCGGACGCGCCACCGGACCCCGACGCGGTCCGCGAGCACCTGCGCGCGATCCTGCCCGGCCACATGGTGCCGGCCGGTTTCGTGGTGCTGCCCCGGCTGCCGCTGACCGGCAACGGGAAGGTCGACCGGGCCGCACTGCCACCGGTCGGGCTGACCGTCGAACCGGTGGACCGGGCCGCGCGGACCCCGGTGGAACGGCAGCTCGCCCGGCTGTGGGCCGAGGCGCTGGAGGTGCCCGACGTGCCCACCGGCGCCGACTTCTTCGACATCGGCGGCAACTCGCTGCGGGTCACCCGGCTCTTCGACCTGATCGAGAAGACCTGGCCCGGCCGGCTCCGGCTGGCCGAACTGCTCGAACTGGGCACCGTGCGGCGTCAGGCGCGGGTGCTCCGGGACCGGATCGGCCCGGCCGTCGCCCCGGCGGCCGCGGCGTCGGACGTGAGAGGAGACCGCTCGTGACCGGGGAGGACATCGCGATCATCGGAGCCGCCGTGCGGTTTCCCGACGCGCCGGACCTGGCCGGGTTCCGGTCGGTCCTGGCCAAGGGACGCGACTGCGTCCGACCGTTGCCGCCTCCACGCGTCACCGCCTGCGGGCTCGACCCCTCGGCGGGCTACCCGCAGGCGGCGTACCTGGACCGGATCGACCTGTTCGACCACCGGTTCTTCGGCCTGTCCCGCCGCGAGGCCGAGGCGATGGACCCGCACCACCGGCTGACCCTGCAACTGGCCTGGCACGCCGTCGAGGACGCCGGATACCGGCCGGAGCCGCTGCGGGAGGTGCCCACCGCGGTCTTCCTCAGTGCGCCCAGCACGGACTGGGCCCACCTGGTGGCCGACCCGGACACCCTCGACCTGCTCGGCGGCAACCCGGCGGCGGTCGCCGGCCGGATCTCCTACCTGCTCGGCCTCACCGGGACCTCGGTCACCGTGAACTCCGGCTGCAACGGCTCGCTCGTCGCCGTCCACCAGGCGTGCCAGGAACTGCGGACCGGCGCGGCCCGGTACGCGCTGGCCGGCGGTCTCAGCGTGAAGACCGCCCACCCGACCGACGGGTTCCTGGAACGCTACCCGGAGATCATGTCGCCGGGCGCCCGGTCCCGGGCCTTCGACCGGGACGCCGACGGCACCGGCGACGGCGAGGGCGGTGCGGTCCTGCTGTTGACCACCCTGTCCCGGGCCCGTGCCGCCGGTGACCACGTGTACGCGGTGATCCGGGGCAGCGCGGTGCGGCACAACGGCACCCGGTCGGCCACGTTGACCGCCCCGAGCGCCCGCGCCCAGGCCGAGACCATCCGCGCCGCGTGGCAGGAGGCCGGCCTCGACCCGGCCGACGCGGGATACCTGGAGGCGCACGGCTCCGGCACCCGCCTCGGCGACGCGGTGGAGATCGAGGGGATCGCCCTGGCCCGGCCGGATGCCACCGCCCCGGTCCCGATCGGTTCGGTCAAGACCAACATCGGGCACGTCGACCATGCCGCCGGCATCGCCGGGCTGGTCAAGGTGATGCTCGGCCTGCACCACCGCGAGCTGTACCCCTCGCTGCACTTCACCGCGCCGCCGCCGGGGGTGGACCATGCCGCCGCCCGGGTCGAGGTGGTCACCACCGCCCGCCCCTGGCCCGCCCCGGCCGGCGGTGCCCGGGCCGGTGGGGTCAGCTCGGTCAGTCTGGTCGGGGTCAACGCGCACTGCGTGCTCGCCGAGGCGGCGCAGGCGGACCCGTCGCCCCCCGGCACCGACGACGCCCCACACCGGGTGGACACCCCACACCGGGTGGACACCCCGCGCCTGGTGACGGTCAGCGCCGCCAGCCCGGTCGCGCTCGCCGCCTACTGCCACCGTCTCGGCGCCGCCGTCGCCGAACTCGACGCGCCCCTGCCCGACGTGGCCCGCGTCCTCAACGAGGGTCGGGTCGACCTGGCGTACCGCACCGCGTTCCTCGCCACCGACCGGGCCGGCCTGGCCGCCCAGCTCACCGAGCGGGCGTCGGTGCTGCGCACCCTGCCGGCCGCGCCGGCCCTGGCCGCGCCCACCGTCGTCGGCGTCCACCACGGTCCACCGGGGACGGCCCTGACGTCGCTGGGCGTGCGTCCGGACCGGACGGTGGACACCGCGAGCGCGGTCGAGTTGGCCCGACTGGTCGAGGAGTTGACCGCCGACGGACCGGTGGTCTTCGTCGACGTCGGCTCCGGCGAGCAGCTGCTCGGCACGCTCCGGGAACTGACCCGGGGACGCGACGACGTGGTCACCGTGTCGGTGTCACCCGGCCCCGACGGGGCGCTGCGCGCGGTGGCCGACCTCTACCAGCACGGTGTCGCGGTCGACTGGGCCGTGCACCACCGCACCTGCGGCCCGGACGCGTCGTTCCGGCGGCTCAGCCTGCCCGGATACCCGTTCGACGAGGAACCCTGCTGGCTGCCCGCCGCCCGGCTGCGCCGTGCCGAGTCCGTCCCGGCCGGTGCGGCCCCCGGCGAGGAGCCGACCCCCGCCGGGCTGGAGGACGTGGCGACGGTCGTCCGGGAGGTCTGGGCGGAGGTGCTGCGCACCGACGTCCCCGCCGACGCCAACTACTTCGGCCTCGGCGGCAACTCCATCACCGCCCTGGAGATCATCGACGGGATCGACCGGCGCACCGGCGTCCGACTCAAGCTGCTCGACCTCTACGAGTGCCCCCGTCCCGAGGATCTCGCCGAGCTGATCGGCCGACGGTCCCGGCCGGCGGTGGAGTCCGGCGACGTCATCACCCCGAGCGGGGAGCTGGTGCTGTCGTACGGGCAGGAACGGCTCTGGTTCCACCACCAGCTCGCCCCGGACAGTCCGCTCTACAACATCCCGACCACCTTCGAACTGCTCGGGCCGCTCGACGTGCCCGCGCTCCGGGCCGCCCTGGACGACTTCGTCGAGCGGCACGAGACCCTCCGGTCCCGGATGCCCACCCGGGACGGCCGGCCGTACCTGGTCGTCGACGCGCGGATCCCCGGCCTGCTCCGGGAGGTCGACCTCACCGACCGTCCGGACCCGCACGCCGTCGCGGCGGCGCTGGTGGCCGACGAGGCCCTGGTGCCGTTCGACCTGGCGGCCGGGCCGCTGTTCCGGGCCCTGCTGGTGCGCGTCGCCGCCGAGGAGCACCTGCTCGTCATGAACGTGCACCACGCCGTCGACGACGGGTGGAGCCCGGCCATCCTCGACACCGAACTCTCCGCCATGTACACCGCCCGCCGGCAGGGGCGGGTCGCCCGGCTGGAACCGCTGCCGATCCGCTACCGCGACTACGCGGCGTGGCAGCGCCGCCGGATGACCGGGACGGTGCTCGCCGCCGAACTCGACTACTGGCGAGGACGGCTGGCCGACCCGCCGGTGCTGGACCTGCCCACCGACCGACCCCGACCGGCCAACCGGAGCTTCACCGGCGACCTGATCCGGTTCACCATCCCGGCCGACCTGGCCGATCGGCTGCGCACGGTGGGACAGGACACCTCCACCACCACGTTCACCGTGGTGCTCAGCGCGATCCAGGCGCTGCTGGCCCGGTACAGCGGGCAGCGGGACGTCGTCGTCGGCACCCCCACCGCCGGCCGGTCCCGCCCGGAGACCCGGGGTGTCGTCGGCTTCTTCAACAACTCGGTGGCGCTGCGCGGCGACCTCTCCGGCGATCCGACCTTCGTCGAGCTGCTGCACCGCAACCGGCAGGTGGTGGTGGAGGCGCTGGAACACGACGACGTGCCGTTCGAGAAGGTCGTGGAGGCCCTCGCGCCGGCCCGCGACGGCGGCCGCAACCCGCTGTTCGACGTGATGTACGTGCACCAGACCCTGCCCACCCTCGGCACCCGCCTGCCCGACCTGCGGATGCGGATGTACGACGACGTGCCCGGCACCACCGCCACGAACGGCCTCGCCCCGGGGATGGCCAAGTTCGACCTGACCTTCTTCGTCTGGGACCGCGAGGGCTTCACCGACCTGCCCGCCGGCATCGAGTACAGCGCCGAGCTGTTCGACCGGAGCACCGTCGAGCAGATGGCCCGGCACCTGCTGCGGATCCTCGACGAGCTGACCCGGGACCCGCGGGCACCGGTCCGGGCGGCGCTGGTCGACCGGCTCGGGGCCGACGACCTGCGCGGACCGGCCCTGCCCGAGGTCGCCGACCCGGCGCGGACCCTGCACGGGCTGGTCGCCCGGCAGGCCCGGACGACACCGGACGATCCCGCCGTGGAGTCGGCCGACGGCACGCTGACCTACCGGGAACTGCACCAGCGGTTCGCCGCGACCGCCGTCGAGCTGCGCCGACGTGGCGTGGGCCGGGGTGACCTGGTCGCCGTCGCGCTGCCCCGCTCGGTCACCCTGGTCACCACGATGCTCGGGGTGCTGGCCGCCGGTGCGGCGTTCCTGCCCCTGGACCCGGACCACCCCGCCGACCGGCTCGCCTTCCAGCTCACCGACTCCGGCGCCGCCGCCCTGGTCGCCGCCGACCCGGTGCCGGTGCCGCCGGCCTGGCGTGGGACGCGGATCCGCCCGGAGGACCTCGCCGCGCCGCCGGTCGCCGACGGGCACCCGAGTGTCCCCGAGGGACCGGAACACCCCACCGATGCCGCCTACGCGATCTACACCTCCGGCTCGACCGGACGGCCCAAGGCCGTCCTGGTGGCCCACGCGGGCGCGGTGACCTTCGTCCGGGGCACCGTCGCGGCGCTCGGCCTGGACCGGGACACCCGGATGCTCCAGTTCGCCTCCAGCACCTTCGACGCGGCCGTCTACGAGCTGTTCACCGCCCTGGCCGCGGGCGGCACCGTCGTGCTCGCCCCGCCCGGTCGGCTGCTGGTCGGCCGGGACCTGGCCGACTTCCTGGTCACCCACCGGGTCGGCGCGACCCTGCTGCCCCCGTCGGTGCTGGCGTCCCTGCCCGACGGTCCGCTGCCCGACCTGCGGCTGCTCGTCGCGGGAGCCGAGCCGCTCAGCGCCGACCTGGTGGCCCGGTTCGCCCCGGGACGACGCATGGTCAACGCGTACGGCCCCACCGAGGGTTCGGTCTCGGTCACCCTGGCCGAGTGCGTCGCCGACGGCCGCCGGCCCACCATCGGCCGGCCGCTGCCCGGGACCCGACTGCGGGTGCTCGACGACGCCGGCCGCCCGGTGCCCCCGGGCGTCCCCGGCGAGCTGTACGTCTGCGGCGCGAACGTCGCCCACGGCTACCTCGGCCGGCCCGCGCTGACCGCGCAGCGGTTCGTCGTCGACCCGACCGGTCAGGGCGAGCGGATGTACCGCACCGGCGACCGGGTCCGGCTGCTGCCCGAGGGCCGGCTGGACTTCCTCGGCCGCGCCGACGACCAGGTCAAGCACCGGGGATACCGGATCGAGCTGGGGGAGATCGAGGCGGCCCTGCGGGAACATCCCGCCGTGCCGGAGGCCGCCGTCGCCCTGCGCCGCGACGACGCCGGTGAACGACTCGTCGCCTACCTGGTCGACCCCGGTGCGGCCTGGCCGGAGATCCGGGCCTGGCTGGCCGACCGGCTTCCCGGCCACCTGGTGCCGGCCACCGCCGTGCCGGTTTCCCGGCTGCCGCTGCTGGCCAGCGGCAAGGTCGACCGGCGGGCCCTGCCGGCGCCGCCCCGTGCCGCCGCTCCGGCCGCCGTCCACGACGATCTGACGGCGACCCTGGTCGGTCTCTTCGCGGAGGTGCTCGGGGTCGACGACGTCGGCGTCGACGACAACTTCTTCGACCGGGGCGGCCACTCGCTGCTCGCCGCCCACCTGGTCGGCCGGCTGGAGGCGGTCACCGGCAGCCGGCTGCCCCTGGCGGTGCTCTTCGAGCGGGCCACCCCGGCCGGGCTAGCCGACGCGCTGCGCCACGCCGACCGGTACGTGCACCGCAGCCTGGTGGCGATTCGGCCCGAGGGCAACCGGACCCCGCTGTTCCTGGTGCACCCCTCCGGCGGCAACGTGCTCTGCTACCAGCCGCTGACCCGGCACCTCGACGCCGAGCAACCGCTGTACGGCTTCCAGGCGCACGGCCTCGGGCCGGGGCACGAGCCCGACCGGACCGTCCCCGAGATGGCCGCCCGGTATCTGGCGCAGCTGCGCGCCCTGGTGCCGCACGGCCCGTACCGGATCGGCGGCTGGTCGTTCGGCGGACTGGTCGCCTTCGAGATGGCGACGCAGCTCACCCGGCAGGGGGAGCGGGTGGACCTGCTCGCGCTCATCGACGCCGACCTCACCGAGGAGGCCCCGGCCGCCCCGGACGACGACGCCGAGCTGCTCTTCCTCGGGGTGCGCCCGTTCGCGACGGACGACGAACTGGCCGGCCTCTCCGATCCGGTCCGCCCACCCGTCGCCGAGTCGTTGCGGATCGCCGCCCGGGTCGGCCTGCTGCCGGCCGGGATGGGACCGGCCGAGTTGGGCCGTTTCCTGCGGCTGCTGCGGGTCAACGCCGAGGCCGTCCGCCGGTGGCGGCCGCAACCGGTCCGGGGTGACGTGCTGCTGCTCCGGGCCCGGCAGGGCCGGCTGGACCCCTCCGGCGTGGCGGAGCTGACCGCCCTGGTGGACGGCCGGACCAGCGTCGCCGACGTGCCCGGCAACCACCACACCGTGCTCACCGGCCACCCGGAAGCGGTGGCCGCCGCGCTGGCCGGACGGTTGTCCGGCCCCGACACCGGAAGGCAGGAACGGTCGTGACCCCACCGACAGCCGTGCAGAGGACCGCGGGGATCGTGGGCGCCGGCACCATGGGAGCCGGCGTCGCCCAGTGTCTCGTCGAGGCGGGCTACCGGGTGGTGGTGTACGACCCGATGCCCGGCGCCCTCGACGACGGCCGGTCGCGGCTGGCGGCCGGACTGCGTACCCGCGCGCTGCTGCGACCCGGTCCGCCCGTCGAGCCGGCGGGGACCGCCGAGCGGATGTGCTGGACCGCGGACCCGGAACCGCTGGCCGACGCGGAGTTCGTCATCGAGTGCGGCCCGGAACGGGTTCCGGTGAAGCGGGACATCCTGGGCATCCTGGACGCCACCTGCCCGGTCACCACGGTGATCGCGTCGAACACCTCGGCCATCCCGATCACCCGGATCGCCGGCTGGATCCGCCATCCGGAACGGGTGCTCGGCATGCACTTCATGAACCCGGCACCGCTGAAGGACACCGTCGAGGTGATCCGGGCCCTGCACACCAGCGACGAGACCATCGCCGCGGCCCGGGAACTGCTGGCCGCCATGGGCAAGAACGGCGTGCTGGTGGCCGACGCCGCCGGGTTCGTCTCCAACCGGGTGCTGATGCTCACCGTCAACGAGGCCGCGTTCCTCGTGCACGAACGCACCGCGCCGGCCCGCGAGGTCGACGAGGTCTTCCGCCGCTGCTTCGGTCACCCGATGGGCCCGCTGGAGACCGCCGACCTGATCGGGCTGGACGTCATCCTGGACTCCCTCGACGTGCTCTACGAGCACTACCGCGACCCGAAGTTCCGACCCTGCCCGCTGCTGGCGCAGCTCGTCTACGCCGGCCACCACGGTCGTAAGTCCGGCCGGGGCTTCCACACCTACCGGGCCGCTGCGGGCAGCCGCCCGGGATGAGCGTCACACCCGGCGGCGGTCACCGGTGCGGTCGCGTCGGTGGCCGCCGCCCCGATCCGTCCACCCACCACCAGCGAGAGGAGAACGAGGCCATGCGGGAGTTTCTGGTCGTGGTCAACGACGAGGAACAGTATTCGATCTGGGCGGCCGACTCCGAGCCGCCGGCCGGCTGGCAGCCCACCGGCCACCGGGGCACCGAACAGGAGTGCCTCGACCACATCGACCGGGTGTGGACCGACATCCGCCCGAGATCGGCCCGCTGAGTCGCGGGACGCAGTACGTCCGGCACGGTCACACGGGGGAGACACCGAGGTGTGGAACAGAGAGCTGTACATCAGCGGGGTCGGCAGCTACCTGCCGGCCCCGGTCCGGGCGGCGGACGCGGTCCGGGAGGGCCGCTACGCCGCCGCCGACCACGACGACGACGAACTGGACCTCGTCCTGGTCGAGACGTCGGCCTCGCCGGCGGAGATGGCGGTCCACGCCGGCCGGCAGGCGCTGGCCGACACCGACAGCCCCGACGAGATCGCCCTGCTGCTGCACGGCGCCAGCTACTACCAGGGCCAGGACTTCTGGACCCCGGCCACCTACGTCCTGCGGGAGCTGATCGGCAGCCGGGTGCCGGCGTACGAGGTGCGGGCCGCCTCCAACAGCGCCATGGCCGCCCTGGAACTGGCGGCGGCGTACCTGCTGGCCGACCCGGACCGGGCGGCGGCCCTGATCACCGTCGCCGACCGGTTCACCCTGCCCGGGTTCGACCGATGGGCCACCGACGCCGGGGTGGTCTACTCCGACGGCGCCGCCGCCGCAGTGCTGTCCGCCCGGGGCGGCTTCGCCCGGCTGCACGCCGTCACCTCGCGCACCGATCCCGAGCTGGAGGAGCTGGGCCGGGACGTCGAGCGTTTCCACGACGCCCCGGTCCCCGGTGGACGTCCGCTGGACCTGCGCGCGTTCAAGCGCCGGTACCTGAAGCGGGCCGGCTTCGCGGAGCTCTCCCACCGGTTGACCACCGGGCTGCGGGAGAACGTGACCGCCACCCTCACCGCCGCCGGCGGCGACCTGTCCTCGGTGGACCTCTTCGTCCTGCCCAACCTGGGCCGTGACCTCGTGCAGTGGGAGTTCCTCGAGCCGCTCGGCATCCCCGTCGAGCGGACCTCCTGGGACAACGCCCGCCGGATCGGTCATCTCGGCGCGGGCGACCAGTTCGCCAACCTCGCCCACCTGCGCCGGACCGGTCGCCTGTCGGCCGGAAACCGGGTCTTGCTGGTGGGCGTCGGTCTCGGCTTCAGCTGGACCAGCGCACTGCTGGAGATCACCACCACCGGACCGGGAGCACCGGTCGGTACGTCCACCGACCGGTCCTGACCATCCCCGTCCCCTCTGCCCCGGCGATCGGAGGCCACCACCATGAACTTCGTGCGGCTCACTGTGTTCAAGGAGGTCGTACGGCAGGGCTCGCTCACCCGGGCGGCCAAGCACCTGACCTACACCACCTCGGCGGTGTCCCAGCACATCTCCGCCCTCGAACGGGAACTGGGCGCGGTGCTGCTGGAGCGGTTACCCCGGGGCGTCCGCCTCACCGAACCCGGCCGGGCCCTGCTCGACCACGTCGAGCGGATCCTGGACGAGTACCACGCCGCCAAGGGCACCCTGGAGGCGATCGCCGCGGCCACTGGCGGCCGGCTCCGGCTCGGTTCCTTCCCCACCGCCGACGCGACCCTGGTCGCCCGGGCGGTGGCGCGGTTCCGGCGCAGCTTCCCCGCGGTCGACCTCACCCTGCACCGGGTGGACCTGGCCGAGGCCGCCCACCGGCTGGTCACCGGCGAGCTCGACATCTCACTCGTGTACGTCTTCGACGGGCAGGACCACAAGCAGCTCACCGGCCTGGAACTGGGTCACCTGCTCGACGACCCGCTGCACGTCATCCTCCCGGTGGGCCACCGGCTCGCGGGCGCGGGCCCGATCTCCCTGGCCGACCTGGCCGAGGAGAACTGGATCCAGGGCACCCGGCAGAACCCCGTCGACGAGGTGCTGCCCGAGGTCTGCGCGCAGGCCGGTTTCCTGCCCCGCGTCGTGCTGCGCACCGACGACCAGATGTCGGTGCAGGGGCTGGTCGCGGCCGGGGTCGGCGTCGGGCTGGTCTCCTCGCTGGCGGTGCCGGTGCTCCGCGCGGACCTGGTGGCCCGCCCGGTCGCGGAGCCCGGCCTGACCGGGCGGATCCACACCGCCCAGCCGCTCGGCCTGACCCAGCTGCGCTCGGCGAACATCATGCGGGAACTGCTGGTCGAGGCGGCCCGTTCGGCGATCCGCCCGGAGGTCCCGCCCCGGGTGCCGCTTCCGGCCCGCCGCTCCTGACCACCCCCGCCACCCCACCTCCCTGCCCGACCTTTCCGCCTTCCGCCTGGGTGGTTGCCGGGGTCCCCTCCTCGGCAGAAAACGGTAGGAGGGGACCCCGGCAACCACCTCACCCCCGGCAACCACCGCAGCCTGGCGACCGCCTCAGCCGGGTGTGGGTGTGGGCGTGCGGTCCAGGTGGCGTCGTACCCGGGCCTGGAGGTCGGCGGGGTAGGCCTCGCGCAGGGAACTCTGCGCGAGACGCCCCGCGCCCACCGGCGGCAGCAGGCAGTCGTGCACCACCCGGGGGCCGGTCCGGGCCTGGCGTTCGGCGTCCGAGTAGCAGGCGAGGATCGGCAGGATCTCGCCGACGCTGACCGCGCTCCGGTCCACCGGATGCTGCCGGGTGCCGAGCGCCCAGAGCAGCTCCCCGGTGTCGGCCGGGTCCACGTCGTCGTCGAGCACGAACAGCTTCGGCACGGTGAAGCCGAACTTGCTCGCCCAGACGACCTCGCCGATCCGGTCGCACAGCTCGGCGGTGCCGGTGTGCGGCAGCCGTTCGTGCCAGTCGGCGGCCACCGTCACCACCAGCCAGTGGTTGGCGGTCTCGAACGGTGACCAGACGGTGGTCACCGGCAGGCCGGCCGCGTGCAGCAGGCCCAGCGCCTCGGCCGAGAAGCAGAGCCCGGCGGCGGTGTGGTACTCGTCCACCGGGCGGCCCTCGGCGACCAGCGGCCACACCGCGTCGTGCCGGTGGGTGACCGCGGTGACGGTGTAGACCGGCTGCCGGCTGGTCTCGGTGACCAGGTAGCCGGGGTACTCGCCGAACGGGCCCTCGTCGGCGTCCCGGTCCGTCGAGACGGTTCCCTCGATCACCAGCTCGGCGTCGGCGGGCACCGCCAGGTCCACGCTGACACACCGGACGAGGTCCAGCGGCCGGCCGTAGTGGGCGCCGAGGTAGCCGACCTCGTCGACGTGGTCGGGCAGCGGCATGCTGGACACGAACGGGATGGCCGGGGCACCGCCCTGGAACAGCGCGAACGGCATCGGCTGGCCCCGTTCGGCCCACATCTGCCAGATCATGGTCAGGTGCTGCCCCGGCACGAACAGACCGGTCATCCGCCGGTCGTCGAGCTGCTGCACGCGGGAGATCGACCAGTTGGTCCAGGACCCGTCCGGCGTGCGGGCCACGATCGTGCCCCAGGTGTTGACGTACGGGCCGCCGTCGCCGAGGTGCAGGGTCGGCACCGGCAGTCGGTCCAGGCCGGCGTCCGCGCCGAGGCGTACCACCTCCTGGCACGGTCCGGCCGCCACCAGCCGTGGTGGCACCGGCTGCCGCTCGCGGACCCGGGCCAGCCGCCGCACCAGGTCGGCGGCGGTGCTCTCCGGCGGCATGCCGAGCGACAGCGCCACCCGGGCGAGCGGCCGGTGCGGGTCGCGGCTGAGGGCGGCCTGCCCGGCCAGCAGCCGGATGCCCTGCCCGCCCCGGGGACGGTCGAACAGCAGGGCGGGTGATCGGGTCTCGTAGCTGTGCCGGGCGAAGGCGGCGACCTCCAGGTCCGGGTCGACCTCCTCGCTCACGACGCGCAGCTCACCCAACCGGTCCAGCGCGGCCAGGTGGTTGCGCAGGTCGGGGAGTTCGGTCACGGGACACCTCCGTTCGGTCCGGGCCACCGCCGCGACGGGCCGTCGTCGGCGGGCACTCCCTGCGGGGTACGGGCGGGCACCCGGCCCGCCGACGTGTCGAGGCCGGTGAAACCGCCCCGGTAGAAGACCAGCGGTTCACCGCTGCCCGGCCCGATGTCGACCACCCGACCGAGGTGCAGGACGTGGTCGCCGCCGTCGCTGCGGGCCCAGGGCACGCAGTCGACGTAGCCGAGGCAGTCGGCCAACCGGGGGGAGGGGCGGTTCCGGCACCATTCGACCAGCGGACGGCGGAGCTGCCCGGAGAAGTGCAGGGCCAGGTCGCGCTGCCCGGCGGCGAGGATGTTCACGGTGAACGGCACCGTCGGCAGGTGCCGGTTCGCCCGACTGGTCCGGTGCACCGAGACCAGCACCAGGGGTGGGTCCAGGGACACCGAGGTGAAGGCGTTCACCGTGATGCCGCCGGCCCCACCGTCGGGCAGGGGGTAGGTGACGACGGTGACGCCGCTGGCGAACGACCCCAGCAGCCTTCTGAGGTCGCGGGGCGCGACGGCCATGCGGGCACCTCCCACGATCAGCCGGACTCCTCGGCGGCCAGCACGAAGTCGTACTCGGCCACCAGGTCCCGGTCCTCCGGACGGGGTTTGAGGACCAGCTCGTCCTTTACCGCCTCGGCGACGTCGCTGTCCAACCAGGGGTCGTCGGCGAAGTAGAGCTGGGTGGTCAGCGGCCGGTGATCGGGCGCGGAGACCTTGAAGTGCAGGTGTGCCGGCCGCCACGGATGCTTGCCGAGCAGGGCGAACAGCCGGCCGGACGGGCCGGCCGCCGGGACCTGGTACGCGCCGGGCCGGACGGTCCGGATGTCGAACCGTCCGGCCGGGTCCGTCACCACCCGGGCCCGCAGCAGGTACGCCGGCAGCTCCGGCGCGAAGTGCGAGTACCCGCCGGTGGCGTCGGCCTGCCAGGTGTCGAGCACCGCGCCGGGCAACGGTGTGCCGTCCGGCCTGCGGACCACGCCGGACAGCCGGAGCACCCGGCCGGGTTCGTCGGGACGCTGCGGCAGCGCGCACGGCGACTGCCGCAGCGGGGCATCCGGTACGTAGAACGGCCCCTCCACGGCGCCCGCGCCGGCCCCGTCGACCGCGTTGAACGTCTCGACCGTCTGCTCGAAGAGGATGTCCAGCAGCAGCGGCCACTCGCCCGCCTCGCCGACATCGATCAGGAAACTCTTGATCGTCTGGTAGTCCGCGTAGCTGATCCCTTGACGGACCAGGGACTTCCGGACGTGTGCGACGAGTTCGCCGGCGAAGGCGGCGACCCGGTCCTCGGGCATCTCGTGTCCTCCTCGGTGGGGGGCCGGCCGGTGGCGGAGCACCGGCTCAGGCGATCAGGTCGGGGGCGGTCCAGCCGTCGAGGTCGTACTCGGCGAGGCAGCGGTCGACCAGGGCGCGGAACTCGTCGAGCCGGCCGTTGGTCTCCGCCTGGCGGACCAGGTCGAGCCGGACGCCTTCGTGGTTGCCGGCGTAGTTGCGCTCGTAGAGTTCGTGCCGGCCGGCGAACTCGGTTCCCACGCAGTCCCAGAGCAGCTTCATCACCTTCACCCGGTCCTGCGCCTCGTAGCCGTTGCTGCCCCGCAGGTAGCGGTCGAGGTAGGGACGGACCTCCGGGTTGGCGAAGTCCCGGGTGCTGGAGTTGACGTAGATCAGGCCGCTGCCCACGTCCTGCTCGATGATCTCCTTGACCCTGGGGTAGCCGACGGTCATGAACCAGCGGTACGCCATCCCGTACTCCGGGTTCGGCAGGACCGACCCGCCCGCCCAGGGCAGCGGGTTGCGGGCCATCGCGTCGCTGATGCCGGCGAACAGGTTGCGCCAGGCCAGCACCTCGCCGAAGCGGCTGCGCACGCCCCGGTAGTCGGCCGTGCCGGTGATCTCCAGGGCCTTGGCCAGCAGCCCGGCCAGGAATTCCAGCTTCACGGTCAGCCGGATGCAGCCGTGGAAGGTGAACCGGGGCACGAAGCCGGAGCCCGGGAAGAAGTCGTTCGCCCGCTCGACGTCGTGGTAGACGAAGACGTTCTCCCACGGCACCAGCACCTTGTCGAGGACGAAGATGGTGTCGTTCTCGTCCAGCCGGCTGGAGAGCGGGTAGTCGAACGGGCTGCGCGCCGCCGCCGCGGCGGTGTACGACGGACGGCAGATCAGCTTGACGCCGGGCGCGCCCACCGGGATGGTGCACACCAGCGCGAACTCCTTGCGCCGGATCGGCAGGCCGTGGTGGGCCACGAAGTTGTAGTGGGTGATCGCCGATCCGGTCGCCACCACCTTCGCGCCGCTGACCACCACCCCGGCGTCGGTCTCCCGTTCCACGTGGACGAACGTGTCGGCCACCTCGTCCGGCGGCAGGTTGCGGTCCACCGGCGGGTGGATGATGGCGTGGTTCCAGTACAGGACCCGTTCCTGGGACTCCCGGTACCAGCGCAGCGCGTTGTCCCGGAACGGCTGGTAGAAGTCGGCGTTGGCGCCCAGGGTGCCCAGGAAGCTGGCCTTGTAGTCGGGGCTGCGCCCCATCCAGCCGTAGGTCATCCGGGCCCACTCGGTGATCGCGGCCCGGTCGGCCAGCAGGTCCTCGGCGTTGCGCGGGGCCCGGAAGAAGGAGTGCGTCCGGCCGCCGCTGCCGGTGTCGGTGGGCACGGTGAGCCGGCCGGCGGTGTCCGGGTCGTGCAGCGCGTCGTAGAGGCGGGCGGTCATCCGTACCGGGTTGCGGAAGGCCGGGTGGGTGGTGACGTCCCGGACCCGTTCCCCGTCGAGCCAGACCTCCCGGCCGTCGCGCAGGCTTTCCACGTACTCCGCCCCGGTCAGCGGACGCCGGGGCGGCGTCGGCCCGGTCACGCGACCGGGACCGGGTCGGACGGCGTGGTCACCCCGGCGGCCCGGCGCAGCGCCCCGGTGCGGATCAGCCCGGCGACCGCCTCGACGTCGAGATCCAACCGCCGGTCGCCGTCGACGAACGGGGACACCTCGCGGATCGCCGCGTGCACCCGCTGGACGGCGGGGGAGGCGTTCGTCGCGCCCCGCAGGTCGATCGCCTGGGCCAGCGCGATCAGGTGGATGGCGGCGACGCTGCGGGTCAGCTCGACGATGGTCCGCGCGTCCCGGGCGGCGATGGTGCCCATGCTGACCTTGTCCTGGTTGTGCGCCTCGGTCGAGCGGGAGAAGACGGTCGCCGGAGCGGCCGTCTTCAACGCCTCGGCGGTGACGGCCGAACAGGCGATCTGCATGCCCTTGAAACCGTGGTTCAGGCCGGCGCGCGCGTCGTCCGGCGCGGTC
The DNA here is from genome assembly GCF_044459745.1 of Micromonospora sp. NPDC050187. NCBI lineage: Bacteria > Bacillati > Actinomycetota > Actinomycetes > Micromonosporales > Micromonosporaceae > Micromonospora > Micromonospora sp. NPDC050187. The sequence continues at coordinate 473,084 of NZ_JBITJH010000002.1, read as the reverse complement.
GGGCTGACCAGGTTCGGGGTCAGCCCGTTGTTGAACTTCTCGTCGACGATCAGCTCCAACTGGCGGTCCAGCAGGTCGGCGATGTTGGCCACGGCCACCTTGAGGCTGTCCATGGCCTGCCCGAGGTGCCCGGCGTAGAAGTTCCCGCCGTGGTGCAGCGCGCCGAGCTCGCCGTCGAAGAGCGGGTTGTCGGTCGCGGAGTTGATCTCTGTGGTCACCCAGGGCCGGACCCAGGACAGCGTGTCCCGCAGCACGCCGGTGACGTGCGGCGCGCACCGGATCGAGTACTTGTCCTGGATCCGGTGGTCGAGCCGGACGTAGCCGCGCTCGCGCAGCGGTTCCCGGCGCAGCAGGATCTCCTCGTACGAGGTGGTCAGCGCGGAGCCGGCGAGCAACTCCCGGATCAGGCCGGCGCTGTGGCCCTGCCCGGGGTGCGGCTTGCTGTCGTGGACGAAGGGGTGGAAGTGCGACGCGTTGCCGAGCAGCGCCTCGCACGACATCGCCGTCGCCAGGTCGGCCACGAAGGCCAGTTCCTCGGCGTCGGCGGTGGCGAGCGCGGCGAAGGCCGCGGTGAACGAGGTGCCGTTGATCAGGGACAGGCCCTCCTTCGGCTCCAGCCGTACCGGTTCCAGTCCCTCCTCGGCGAGCGCGTCGGCGATCGGGCGGACCGTGCCCCGGTGCGCGACGTCCCCCTCACCGATCAGCGCGGCGGCGACGTAGCAGAGCGGCACCAGGTCCCCGCTGGCCCCGAGCGATCCCCGTTCCGGGATCAGCGGCAGGACGTCGCGTTCGACCAGGCGCAGCAGCAGCTCCACGGTCCCGGGTCGGATCGCCGAGACCCCACGGGCCAGGGAGTTCGCCCGGATCAGCATCGACGCCCGCGCGACCTCCGGCGTGGCCGTCGGGCCCACGCCGTTGAGGTGGTAGAGGACCAGGTTGCGTTGCAGGTCCCAGGCCTTCTCGGGCGCGATCTGCCGCACGCAGCTGTCCCCGAAGCCGGTGGTGACCCCGTAGATCGGGATGCGCTGCGCCAACAGTTCGTGCTTGAGGTCGAGAGAGGACTTCATCGCGTCGGCCGCCCCGTCGCCCAGGCGCAGGGCGACCTGCCCGGCCGGCCGGGCGACGGACACCACCTCCTCGATGGTCAGCGAACGGCCGTCGAGCACCAGATCGGCGCTCGGCATGGATCGGTTCATCGGGTGCTCCTCGCAGGGTGGACCGGACGGGGAATCAGAATCGTGCTCGGAGATCGCCGGTAATGGGAGGCGCCGGGAGGTGGGAAGTGATCAGGTGATCGACACCCTTCGTAGTCTGCGCACTCCGGTGGCGTCCTGTCTTCCGACCCAGGTCCGGTTTCCGGCCCCGTCCCCGGTCCGGCCCACCCGCTGGTGGCCGGACCGCGGTCGAGGTCGTCGCGGTGTCGCAGGCTCGGTGGAGGAATTCAGAAACGCTGATACCGGGCGGTGGTAACTCTTAATTTCCTTCGTTGGATTGATTCCCGTCGCCTGTGTAGGCTCATCGGTGTCCACAGATACGCCGCAGTTAGCCGGAACGGAGGGTCTGGTGGGCGCTGGTCTCGCAGAATCCGTGGCGCCGGTCGGTGGCGCGACGGGCCGCATCCGCATACTCGTCGGCGGCAACCATCCGATATTCCGGTCCGGTCTCGGCCTGATGCTCGGGGAACTGTCCCCGGCGTTCACGATCGTGGGCGAGGCGGCCGAGGCCGAGGTGGTCGCCGACGCCGCCCGGCGGTGGGCGGCCGACGTCGTCGTCTACGACGAGGACAGCCTGGGGTCCGCGTCGGTGTTGGCGTCCGTCGCGCAGCTCGCCCCGCAGCGGTCCGCCCGGGCGGTCGTGCTGCTCGGTCTCGACGCCGGGGACTCCTGTCGGGAACATCTGCGGGTCGGGGCCCGGGGACTGCTGTTCCGCGACGGCGGCGCCGACGAGCTGGGGTTCGCCGTCCGGTCGGTGGCCGAGGGCGGTGTCTACCTCACGCCCCGGCTCGCCGGGGTGATCGTGCGGCCGCTGGTCCGCTCGGGGCGCCCCGGCGGGTCGGCAGGGCGACCGCTCGGCCGGGGTGACCCGCTCACCCTCCGGCAGGCGGAGATCCTCGACCTGATGCTCACCGGAGTGTCCAACGCGGAGATCGCCGCCGAGTTGTCGCTCAGCGAGAAGACCGTCAAGTTCCACGTGTCGAACATTCTGGGAAAGCTGAACCTGAAGAACCGGACCCAGGTGTTGGCCCACCTGATGGGTGGGCAGCGGATCATCGCCGGCGGCGGTCCGGAGAAGAGGTGACGCCGGCCGCAGGCGATCCGGACCGCAGGATCGTGGCACGCGGTGGGTGTTGCGGGCTGGAACGGTCGCATCCGGCCGGACGCGGCCGACGACAACTGCGGGAGAACAACAGTAATCCATCCATCGACTCCGATAGCATATCCGTCTCCGTCCGGCCCGAAATGGCGTTCGCTCTCGGCGTATGGCCGAGGTTGACCCTCTCCCGCAATGTCGACTACGGTCGGTCGTGATCTGATAAACGTACGGTCGGCCGGTGCTATCTCCGGCGACTCCGTGGCCTGCGACGACGGGCCGGTTGACCTCCCCGAACGCGAAGGGTTCTGCGCGTGGATCATTCGACGACCCCCGGCGATTCCGCGACCGAGATCGGATCGGCGGGCACGGTCCAGGAGCGTCCCGCCGCCGATGCCGTACCGCCGGATCCGACCCTCCCGGACGACGACCGCGCACCCACCCGTATGCCGGCGGCGTTCCATCGCCTGTGGACCGCGGCGGTCGTCAGCGGCCTCGGGGACGGCCTCCGCTACACCGCCCTGCCGCTGCTGGCCGCGAGCGTGTCCCGCGCTCCCGGCGACGTCGCCGCGGTGACCGTCGCGGGCACGCTGCCCTGGCTGCTCTTCGGCCTGTTCGTCGGGGTGCTGGCCGACCGCGTCGACCGGCGCACCCTGATGTGGACCACGGACCTGGTGCGCGGCATCGTGGTCGCCGCCTTCGCGGTGCTGCTCGTGGTCGGCGAGCCGTCCATTCCGCTCATCGTGGCCTTCGCGTTCGCCGTGGGCAGCGCACAGGTGGTCTTCGACACCGCCGCCGGGGCCTTCCTGCCCGCCGTCGTCGGCCCGGCGCAGCTCGGGGCGGCCAACGGTCGCCTCATGGCGGCGCAGGTGCTCACCTCGCAGTTCATCGGTCCGCCGATCGCCGGCCTGGTGTTCGCCTTCAGCGTCAGCTGGTTGTTCGCCGTGGACGCGTTCACCTTCGTGCTCGCCGCGGTGCTCGTGCTCACCATCCGGGTGCCCCGCCGTGAGCCGGGGGCGGACGGTGCCGGCGTCGGCCGGGACGTGATCGAGGGCCTGCGGTGGCTCAACCGGCACCGGGTGCTGCGCGACCAGTCGGTCATCTACGGGGCGATGGCCCTGGTCAGCGGGGCACTGCTCGGCATCTTCGTCCTCTACGTCAACGACCACCTGGGCCTCGGCAGCCTCGGCTACGGCCTGCTGATGGCGTGCTTCGCCCTCGGCAACGTGGCCGTCGCGCCGCTGGTGCCCCGGCTGCGCGCCCGGTGGGGCGACCGGTCGGCGCTGACCGCCGCGGTCCTGGTGGTGACCCTCACCCTCACTTCGCTGGCCCTGCTGCCGACGCCGGTCGTCGCCGGTCTGTCCCTGTTCTTCTTCGGGGCCGCCGCGATGACCTGGATGGTGGTCACCGTGACCGTCCGCCAGGAACTGGTCCCCGACGCCCTGCTCGGTCGGGTCACCAGCACCTACCGGATGATCGGGTTCGGGGCCAACCCGCTCGGCGCGCTGGTGGCCGGGGTGACCGCCACCCTGATCGGCATCCGACCGATGCTGGCCACCGGCGCGGCCCTGGTGGTGGTGGTAGCGGTGGCGTTCCGGGCCGGCCTGGGCAGCCAGACGGCCGTCGACGAGCACGTCGGAAAGGACCCGGGCGAAGCCTGACCGTCCACCGTCCACCGTCCACCGTCGACCCGCCCGGCGGTGGCCCGACCCGCGTCGGGGCGGGTCGCCCGCGACGACGAGGAGCCGCGATGACCGTCCCCTCCCGGGCGTCCGCCCGCGCCGAACCGGGCTACCGGCCCACCCTGGTCGAGCCGGGGCTGGTCCAACTGGCCAACAACGAGGTGCCCGACGGGCCACTGCCCGGGGCGGCCCGCGCGCTGGCCACGGCCACCACGGGCGTCAACCGCTACCCGGATCCGTCCGCCGCCTGGCTGGTCGCCCGGCTCGCCGACCACCTCGCGGTCGACGCCGGGCGGGTCGTCGTCGGCGACGGGTCGGTCAGCCTGTGCCAGCAGGTCCTCCAGGCGCTCTGCGGACCGGGCGACGAGGTCGTGGCCGGCGCTCCGTCGTTCGAGCTGTACCCGGTGCTGAGCCGGGCCGCCGGTGCCGTGCCGAGGCCGATTGCGCTGACCGGCGAGCACGTCCTCGACCTCGACGCGATGGCCGCCGCCGTCACCCCGGCCACCCGGGTGGTCTTCCTGTGCAACCCGAACAACCCGACGGGCACCACCGTCGACCGGGAGCGCCTGGACCGGTTCCTCGACCGGGTGCCGGACCGCGTCCTGGTGGTGCTCGACGAGGCGTACCGCGACTTCGTCGACGACCCCCGGGTGCCCGACGGCGTCGTCCCGGCCCGCGCGCGGGCGAACGTCGCGGTCCTGCGCACGTTCTCCAAGGGGTACGGGCTGGCCGGGCTCCGGGTCGGCTACGGCGTGTTCCCGCCGCCGGTCGCCGACGCGGTACGCCGGCTCGCGTTGCCGTACGCGGTGAACGCGCTCGCGCAGACCGCCGCCCTCGCCTCGCTCGACGCCGGGGACGAGTTGCGCGACCGGTGCCGCCGGATCCGGCGGGAACGGGACCGGGTGCGGACGGAACTGGTCCGGGCCGGGTTCGCCGTCCCGCTGAGCCAGGCCAACTTCCTGTGGCTGCCGGTCGGCGACCGGGCCGAGGCGCTGGCCGCGCACTGTCGGCGGCACGGGGTGCTGGTCCGCGCGTTCCCGGGACTGGGCGTGCGGGTCAGCGTCGGGAAGCCGGCCGAGAACGACGCCTTCCTCCGGCTGGTCCGCACACCGAGCGCGCCCGATCCGGCGAAAGCCGGCTGAGCACGCCCGGGACGCGTGACGGCCAACCCCGGCGCGGGCCGCCGGACGGACCCGGAGCCGGGTCGCTCAGCCGGTCCTGACGGCCTGGAGGGTGTACGTGAGGGGCAGTCGCTCCGGTCGCTCGGTGAGCCGCCACTCGTCGTCGTCGCCGAGCGTCATCCGGCCGGGCAGGGCCTCCCAGGGCGCGCTGTCGTGTTCGACGAACCCGGTGACCTGGAGACCGGCGGCGAACACCGCGCTGATCACCTCGCCGATGCCGTGGTTCCACTCGTGGGTCACGTTGTGGGTGAACGTCGCGTCGGTCGCCACGTAGGTGCCGCCCTCGTCCCAGACGGACGGCTCGGGCATCTCGAAGTACGGGAGTTCCAGGGCGAGGATCCCGTCGGTGCGGCGGTCGTCGACGGCCCACAGCATCGGGTGTCCCTCCCGGAGAAAGAGCCGCCCACCCGGCTTGAGCAGGCGCCCGATCACCTCGGCCCACCGCTCGACGCTGGGCAGCCAGCACAGCGCGCCGACCCCGGTGAAGACCAGGTCGTAGCCGCCCGCGTCGAGCACGTCCGCCGCGTCGTAGACGTCGGCCTCGACGAAGTCGACGTCGACGCCCGCGCTGCCGGCGAGTCGGCGGGCCTGGGCGAGCGAGGCCCCGGAGAAGTCGAGCCCGGTCATCCTCGCCCCGAGCCGGGCCAGCGAGACGGTGTCGGTGCCGATGTGGCACTGCAGGTGCACGCCCCGCAGTCCGGCGACGTCGCCGAGGCGGGGCAGGTCGAACCGGACCACCGAGCTGAGGAAGTCGGGGTCGGCGGCGAACCGGTCGACGGCGTAGTCCGGGGAGGCGGCGTGGGCGGCGGCACGCTCGTCCCAGTTGGCCCGGTTGACGGTGCGGTAGTCGAGCATGGCGTGGACGCTGACACAACCCGGCCCCACCGCGCCACCGACTTCCCTACCGCCCGCTCGGCGACGATCCCACCCCAATATATGGACAAGCCTGAATGTGATCGGTACCGTCCCCTCATCCTGATCCAGTTCGTCGATGTCGAACGATGGGGGTTCCTGTGTCCTGGAGAAACATCCGAGGTCCGGTCCGGGTGGCCATGCTGTCCGCCGCCGTCCTCCTCGCCGCCACCCCGGCCGCCGCGACGGCCGCCCCCGCCGGTGACGTCACCACGGCGGTGGCCGCCCGGCTGCTCGGCCAGAAGAGCGTCACCGCCGACCCGCACCTGCGCACCGCCGACGCTGACGACACCCGGATCACCGTGACCCGGCGCGACGGCCGGAACTGGGCCTTCGGCACCGCCGTCGTGGTCGCCCCGCAGGTCGAGGACGCGTACCCGAAGGGCTCGGTCTTCGTCGCCCACCGGGACCGCTCCGGCTGGCAGGTGGCCTTCGACGGTGAGGCCGGCTTCGCCGAACTCGCCGAGGACGCCCCGTCCACCGTCGTGTCGGCCCGGGAGAAGGAGGTGTTCGGCGCGCCGTCGCCGGGGACGATGCTCGCCAACGGTGACATGCGCACGGGCATGCGCCTGCCGTACGCCGTCGGCCAGACCTGGTCGTACACCGGTGGACCGCACGGGTGGGGTGGCAGCGAACTGCCGTACAGCTCCATCGACCTGGCCGGCGGCGACCAGCGGGTGCTCGCCGCGCGCGGCGGCACCGCCTACACCATGTGCCGGGGCTGGATCCGGGTCATCCACGACCGGGGCTACTCCACCGACTACTACCACCTGTGGAACAGCATCAACGTCAACGGCGCGAGCGTCGGCGAGGGCGCCTACCTGGGCGACACCGGCACCGACGTCACCTGCGGCGGCGCCGCCTACGGCCGGCACGTGCACTTCGGCCTGCGGCAGAACAGCGCGTACGTGCAGATCCACGACCACAGCCTCGGCAAGTGGGTGTTCATGAAGGGTGGCGCCGCCTACCAGGGGTACGCCCTGCACGGTTCGACGCGGGTCAACACCGGCGGCGGGCTGTACAACTACGGCGCGCTCGGCTTCAACCAGGCCATCGTCGACGCCAACGGCGGCGGCTCGGTGAACAAGCGCCGTGGCCCCGGCACCGGCTACGCGGTGGCCGGTTCGGTGGGCGACGGCGCGACGGTGACCATCTCCTGCTCGGCCAACGGCACCACGCACACCGGCCGGTACGGCGCCACCGCCCTGTGGAACCGGCTCAGCGACGGCACCTGGGTCAGCGACGCCTTCGTGTGGAGCGGCCTGAACGGCCCGGTCAACGGCTGGTGCTGACGCCACCGGAGGCCCCTGCCATGACCGCCGGTGGGCCAGGAAGCCAGGTGACTCCTGCCCGGCCACCCGGTTTGCGGTGATCCGACGTCCGCTGGCGGGTGGACATGAGCACCCCTACTCATCCGCCCGCCAGCGGTGTTCGGCAAGCTCGACGCATGACCGACCCCACGTCACCCCTCGACCGGCCCCTGGGACGGGTGGGCATCACCGCGGTCGGTGCCAGCCTGCCGGACCAGGTCGTTTCCACCGCCGAACTCCAGCGCCGGATCGCCGAGGCCAGCGGCCTGCCCCTGCCGGCCGGGCTGCTCACCCGGATGACCGGGATCACCTCCCGCCGGATCGCCGCCGACGACGAGTACGCCTCCACTCTCGCCGTCCGCGCCGCCCGGGCGGCGCTCGCCGCCGCCGGACGCGAGCCGGAGGAGGTGGACCTGCTGCTCTTCGCCTCGGCCACCCGGGACATGGTCGAGCCGGCCACCGCCCACATCGTGCAGGCCGAACTGGGCGGCCACGCGCACGCCCTGGACGTCACCAACGCCTGCAACAGCTTTCTCAACGGCATCGACCTGGCCCGTTCCAGCATCCTCGCCGGTCGCGCCCGTCGGGCCCTGGTGGTGACCGGGGAGACCCCGACCCGGGCGATGCGCACCCGGATCACCGACCTCGACGAGGCCCGTCGCGCCTTCGCCGGCTACACCTTCGGGGACGCGGGCGCGGCCGTGCTGGTGGAGCCGGTGGACCGGGGCGGAATCCTCGACGTCGACACCGAGACGTGGTCCGAGCACTGGACGGTGGGCGGCATCCCCGGCGGCGGCTCCCGGCATCCGCGCGGCGACGAGCACACCTACTTCGCCGGCGACGGGCGGACCCTGCGGGACGTCTTCGAGAAGATCGGACCGGACATCCTGCACCGGGTCCGGCACCGCACCGGCCTCGACTGGTCCGACTACGCGCGGGTGCTGGTGCACCAGGTGACCCTGCCGTACCTCGACCGGTTCGTCGAGGTGACCGGCGTGCCGAAGGACAAGCTGGAGGTCACCGTCGCCGAGCTGGGCAACCTGGCCAGCGCCACGCTCGGCGTCCAGCTCGCCCGGGTCGAGGCCGCGCTGCGCCCCGGGGAACGGGTGCTGTTCATCGGCCTCGGCGGCGGGGTCAGCCTGATGACCATGGTCTGGGAGAAGTCGTGACCGCGCTCTGGGTGGTGGTGCCCGCGTACAACGAGGTCACCCGGATCGGTGCCACGCTCGACGCGCTGGCCGTGCAGAGCGACAGGGAGTTCACCCTGCTCGTGGTGGACAACGCCTCCACCGACGGCACCGCCGACGTGGTCCGCCGGTTCGCGGCCCGGTCGCCGGTGCCGACCCTGCTGATCGAGGAGCGGCAGAAGGGCGTCGGCGCGGCCGTGGACACCGGCTTCCGGTACGCCATCGCGCACGGGGCGACCCTGATCGCCCGGACCGACGCCGACTGCCTGCCCCGACCCGGATGGGTGGCCGCCGCCCGCCGCGCGCTCACCGCCGGGGCGGCCATGGCGTGCGGGCGGATCGAGGCCCGCCGCGACGAGCACGGCCCGCTCGGCCGGGCCGGGTTCCGCTGCGTGGTCACCGTCGCGGCCACCTTCGGGCGGCTGCGTCCCGCCCACCGGGGCTCCGGCTACCGGGCCCCGTACCGGATGCACGCGGGCAACAACATGGCCATCACCGCGCGGGCCTACCTCGCCGCCGGCGGGATGCCCCGCCGGCCGTCCCCGACCGACCGGGAGTTCCTCAACCGGGTCCGTCGGGTCACCGACGCGATCGTCCAGGAGCGGACGATGGTGGTGGAGAACTCGACCCGGCGGCTGCGCGCGTACGGACTGCTGCGCAGCGCGGCCTGGTACCTGGACCGGGGCAGCGGCCAACTCTCCCCGGACCCGCGCTGACCCCCTCACCCTGCCCCACCGGGAGACATCCGTGCTCGACGAACTGGCCGCCACCCTCCGCCGCCGTCCGGACGCCCCGGCGGTGCTCACCGCCACCGCCTCCGGCCGACCCCGGGTCCGTGCCACCCGGGGCGACCTGGCCGACCTCGCCGACGGTTACGCCGCCGCCCTGCACCACCACGGGCTGGTCGCCGGGGACACCCTCGGGGTGGCGGTGCGCCCCGGTCCCCGGTCGCTGGCGGTCCTGCTCGCCGCGCACCGGCTCGGACTGCGGGTGGCGGTGCTCGACCCCTCTGCCGGCCCCGAGGTGCTCACCGCGCGGCTGGCCCTGGCCCGTCCCGCCCTGGTCGTCGCGGACGCCGCCGCCCAGGCGGTCGCCGGCTGGGCCCGACCGCTGGCCGGCCGCGCCCGGTTGGCGCTGCCCCGGCTGGCCGACCTCGGACCGGTCCGCACCGTCGGTCGCCGGCTGCCCGGCTGCGCCCCGGCGCTGCGACCCCGCCCGGGACCGGCCCCCACGCCCGTCGACGACGACGGCGACGCGGTGATCATCTTCACCTCCGGCACCACCAGCCGACCCCGGGCGGTGGTCCACCGCCGCTCCGGTCTGGACGCCGGCATGCGGGCCGTCGCCGACCTGGTCCGGCCGCGACCGGACCAGCCGGTGCTCGGCGGCACCTTCTTCGTGCTGATACCCGCCCTGGCCAGCGGCGCCCCGGTCGCGCTGCCGGCCCGGTCACCCCGGCGGCTCGCCGGTCAGCTGGACCGGTTGCGTCCCCAGGCCAGTTACCTCACCCCGCCGCAGGTGCGGGCCCTGCTGGCCGAGGGGCCCCGGCTCAGCGGCCGGTTCTACAGCGGCTCCGCCCCGGTGAGCGCCACCCTGCTCGACCGGGTCCGGCAGGCCGGCGCGGACGAGGCCTGGGGGGTGTACGCGCTGACCGAACTCTTCCCGGCCGCCGCTGTCGAGTCGGCCGAGAAGTCCGCCTTCACCGGTGCCGGCGACCTCGTCGGGTCGCCGCTGCCGGGCGTACGGACCCGGATCGGGACGGACGGTCGACTGCTGCTCGCCGGGCCGGGCCAGGCGCACCGCTACCTCGGCGAGCCACCGGCCGAGTGGGTGGACACCGGGGACGTGGCCCGCTACGACGGCGAACGCCTCGTCCTGGCCGGCCGGAGCAAGGACATGGTCCTGCGCCGTGCCGTCAACATCTATCCCGGACTGTACGAGCCGGGGCTGCACGTGCCCGGGGTCAACCTGGCGGTGCTGGTCGGAGTGCCGGCCGGCGACGGGGACGAGCGGCTGGTCGCCGTGGTCGAACCCGAACCGGGGGTCGACCCGGACCGGTTGCGCCGCTGCCTCGACCCGGTGCTGACCCGGATGGGGGCGGCCCGCCCCGACGCGCTGGTCGTCGCGACGGTGCCGACCTCCGGCCGGTCCCGGAAACCGGACCGGGCCGCCGCGGCGGCCCTGGCCGCCGCCCGTACGGGGCATGCCGAACCGACCGGCCGGCGGTACCGTCGTGACTGACCCGAGCGTCTCCGCCGACCGGCGGCACCCGGGGCCGGGCCGGGGGCGACGCCGGGACCGCCGGGTCTACCTGCGCCGCTATCCGGTGCTGTTCACCCTGCTCACCGCCACCCGCCGCTGGCCGGCGCTGCGGATCGGCCGGACCGTGCTGGTGCACGACACGGACGCCTACCTCGCGGCGCTGACCCGGATTCCGCTGGACCGGCTCGCCGCCGGCACCGTGGGCGGCACCGCCCGCCGGCTCGGCACCGACGGTCTCCTCTTCGACCAGGAGGGCGCCGGGCACCGGCACGCCCGCCGGACGCTCGCCGACGGGCTCGGCCCGGCCGGGGTCGCCGAACTCCGTCCGGTCTGGACGGGGGTGCTGCGCGAGCGCCTGGCCCCGCTGGACGACGGCGCGGCGGTGGACCTGGTGCCGGTGGTGGCCGAGCTGGCCGGGGCGACCACGGCGGCGCTGCTCGGGGTGGACGTCGATCCGCTCGCCCTGGCCGACGCCGCGCGCCGCGCGGCCGCCACGGCCGCCGCCGAGCATCTGCCCGGCCCGCGCCGGCCCGGTAGCGCCCGCGCCGCCCGCCGCGCCGTCGCCGACCTGGCCGACCTGCTCGGCCTGCCCCCGCAGCGGGCCGCGCTGGCCGGCATGCTCGCCGTCGCGGCGGTGAACACCACGGTGGCCGGCGTCCCCCGGGCGGTGGCCTGGTGTGCCGACGACCGGCTCTGGGATGCCGCGGCCGACGCCGACACCCGGGACGTGCTCGTCGACGAACTGCTGCGGGTCACCGCGCCGACTCCGCTGCTGCCCCGGGTGGCCGCCGGTGCCGGCACGGCGGCCGGCTGTCCGGTCCGGTCCGGGGACCGGCTGCTGCTGGTCGCCCGGCACGCCGCCGGGGCGCACCGGTCCGGACCGGACTGTGCCGCGCCCGCGCCCACCCGGACCGCACGGCTGGTCTTCGGGGCGGGGGCGCACTCCTGCCCCGGCGCCCGGCTGGCCCGGGCACAGCTCGCCGACGTCCTCGCCGCCCTGGCGCCGTACCGGCCGGTGGTGGTGTCGGCCCGTGCCGACGGGCGGGCCGCGCTGCCCGGCTGGGCACGCCTGGTGGTCCGGGCTCCCGGGTGAACCTGACCGGCGTGCGGGTCGCGGTCACCGGGGCGAGCGGGTTCTGCGGCTCCGTTGTGGCGCGGGCCGCCGAGGCGGCGGGAGCCCGGGTGTGGTGCCTCGGCCGACGCCCGGGACCGGTCGGCCGGCACGTGCCGTGGGACGCCTCCCGGCAGGTCCCCGACCTCGCCGGGGCGGACGTGGTGGTCCACCTCGCGGCGGCGGTCGGCGACCCGGTGCCGGGTCCGGCGGCCGAACGCGCCTACCGGGCGGTCAACGTGGACGGTACGGCCCGGCTGCTCGACGCCGTCGGCGACCGTCTGCTGGTCTGGGTGAGCAGCGCCAGCGTCTACCGGCCCGGGGGAGCGGGGCCGGTCGACGAGGACCATCCGGTCGACGGTCAGTTCACCGCGTACGGGCGCACCAAGGCCGCCGGGGAACGGCTCGCCCTGGCGGCCGGTGCGGTGGTGCTGCGTCCCCGGGCGGTCTACGGGCCGGGCGACCCGCACCTGCTGCCCCGGCTCCTCGCCGCCCGCCGGGGGCGGTGGCTGCCGGTGCCCGGTCCGGACGTGTGGTTGAGCCTCACCGCGGTGGAGAACCTGGCCGACGCCTGCCTGGCGGCGTCCGCCTGGCCGGGCGGGGCGTACAACGTCGCCGACGATCGGCCGTACTCGCGTGACGCGGTCCTGCGCGGGGTGCTCGCGGCGACCGGCAGTCCGGCGCGCCTGGCCCACCTGCCGGTGGGTGTGGCGAACGCCGCGGCGACCGTGGCGACCACCGTGGCCCGGCTGACCCGCCGGCCGCCGCTGCTGACCCGGTACGCGGTCGACCAGCTCGCCCGGGGGATGGTCCTCGACATCGGCCGGGCCCGCGCCCGGGGGTACCGGCCGGACCGGACCTTCGACGACTACCTGGGCCACCTCGGCGGGTGACGGCGGCACCGCCGAGGGCGGTGTCCGGCAGAAAATTCGACTTTTTTTGGGAGCGCTCCGACGGACAGCTCGCCGATGTTACCGACGGGTTCCATCGCAACCGTGCTGACCTGCGCAGATAGCTTTAATCGCCACTAAACATCCGACAGGCCACTGTCGGCACTGAAGCAGCGAAGAGCCGCTAGTCCGGCCAACCGGCACGCTTGCGACGGATGTCAGACGTGTGAATACTTCGACGCACCCCGATCGGCTGAGCCTCACCAGCCGAAAGGTTGCCCGGGGCTGCCTGTTCGGCGGCCCGCCCTCGTACATGGAGGTAAGCACATGCGACTCTCCGGGTCCCCGCTGCGCCACGTCACCGCCACCGCGGTGGCCGGTGTGCTGGTCATCGGCTCCTTGACCGGCGCACCCGCTCAGGCCGCCCCCGAGACAGCCGCTTCCCCCGACCAGGCCGCCAAGCTGGCGGCCACCCTCGGCGACCGCTCCGCCGGGACGTACGCCCAGGCTGACGGCTCGATGGTCGTCACCGTCACCGACGAGGCCGCCGCGAAGAAGGTCCGCGCGGCCGGCGCCACCCCCAAGCTGGTGACCCGGGGGGCCGACGACCTGAAGCGGGCCACCACCGAACTCGACCGCTCGGCCCGGATCCCCGGCACCGCGTGGTGGACCGACCCGGCGACCAACCAGGTGGTCGTCTCCGTCGACAGCACGGTCACCGGCGCGAAGCTCAAGCGCGTCGAGGCGGTCGCCGAACGGCTCGGTGGCACGGTCCGCGTCGAGCGCGAGTCCGGGGTGCTGAGCACCCGGGCCGCCGGTGGCGAGGCCATCTACGCCGAGGGCGGCGGACGCTGCTCGCTCGGCTTCAACGTCCGCAGTGGTGACACCCACTACTTCCTCACCGCCGGCCACTGCACCGACATCACCGGCAACTGGTACGCCGACTCCGGGCAGAGCGCCCTGCTCGGCACCGGCGGGACCGGCAGCTTCCCCGGCGACGACTACGGCATCGTGCAGCACACCGCCGCGTCCGCCGCCGACGGCAGCGTCTACCTCTACGACGGCACCACCCGGGACATCACCGGCGCCGCGGACGCCTACGTCGGTCAGTCCGTGGAGCGCTCCGGCAGCACCACCGGCCTGCACAACGGGACGGTCCAGGCGCTCGACGCCACGGTGAACTACGCCGAGGGCACGGTCACCGGCCTGGTCCGCACCACCGTCTGCGCCGAGCCGGGCGACAGCGGCGGCGCGTTGGTCAGCGGCTCCACCGCGCTCGGCCTGACCTCGGGCGGCAGCGGCAACTGCTCCACCGGCGGGACCACCTACTTCCAGCCGGTCACCGAGGCGCTGAGCGTCTACGGCGTCGAGATCATCTGATCGTCCGACCCCCGCAGCGGGGGGGGGGCCCCCCCCGGGGGGGCCCCCCGGGGGGGGGGCCGGGCGGCCCCCCCCCCCCCCCCCCCCCCGGGGGGCCCCCCCCCCCGGGGCGGGCCGCCCCCCCCCCCCCCCCCCCCCCGGGGGCGGCCCCCCC
>NZ_JBITJH010000002.1:190632-458695 GCF_044459745.1 Micromonospora sp. NPDC050187 | reverse complement strand
TTGTTTGTTTTTTTTTTTTTGCCCCGCCGCCGCCGGGGGGGGGGGCCCCCCCCCCCGGGGGCCCCCCCCCCGCTGTCTGCCGTCCGGACGACGACTCCACCCGATCCGGCACGGGGTCGCCACCCGGTCCGGTGACGGCCCGACACACGTCCGCCACGCCCGTGGGTAGACTCCGCGTCGCGGTGGGACGACGGTGCGTCGGTGCCACGGGACGGTGCCGTGGTCGGCGAGGAAATGGGGTGGCCACCAGGTGAGCAGCCTGCCGGCGGTCGCGGCCGAGGTCGCCTCCACCGCCATGACCATGCTCACCGCCGACGGCCGATGCCTCTGGTCCAATCCGGCCGCCCGCCGCCTGGGGGCACCGGTCCACGACCTGCCGCTGGCCGAGGTCGCCCCGGACGGCTCCCCGGTCGAGCTGCCCTGGCCGCAGCCGGACGGCCCCACCCGTTGGCTGGAGGTGCGCTGCCACCGCGTGGACCACGACGGGCAGCTCCTGCGCCTGTACGAGCTGCGCGACGTCAGCGTCGAACGCCGGGAGCGCGAGGCGGGCCGCAACTACCGGTGGCGCCTGGCCCACATCGAGCAACTCGCCAAGGTGGGCACCTGGGAGTGGGACATCGCCACCGACTCGGTCATCTGGTCCGACGTGCTGTTGCAGATGTTCGGCTATCCGCCCGGCACCGAACTGGACTACCCGTCGTACCGCGAACTGCTCCACCCCGACGACGTCGGCCTGATCGAACGGACCCTGGAGCGGGCGCTCGGCGCCGGCGGTCCGTTCGCCTACACCCACCGGATGTACCTCGCGGACCGCAGCACCCTGCGGGTCTTCGAGTGCTACGGCGAGGTCTTCACCGACGCCGCCGGCGCCCCGGTCCGGGTGCTCGGCACCGCGCACGACATCACCGAGATGCGGCGGGTCCAGGACGAGCTGACCCGCCTGGCCGAACGGGACCCGCTGACCGACCTGCCCAACCGGCGGGCCCTGCTCGCCCGCCTGGACGACCTGCTCGCCCAGGGCGGCGGCCCGTCCGGCGCCCTGCTGCTGATCGACATCGACAACTTCAAGGACATCAACGACGTCCACGGGCACGCCGTCGGCGACGACGTGCTGCGGGTGCTCGCCCGGCTGCTCGTGCGTCACCTGCCCGCCGGCACGGTGCTGGGCCGCCTCGGCGGCGACGAGTTCGCCGTCGTCCTGCCGGACACCGCGGCCGGCGACGCCCTCACCGTCGCCGAGACGCTCTGCGACGTCGCCGCCCGGACGCCCGTACCGCTGGCCGGCGCGGGACTGCGGGTCACCCTCAGCATCGGGGCCGCCCCGCTGGAGCCCGGCGACACCCGGGACGCGGTGCTCGCCCACGCCGACCTCGCGCTGTACGAGGCGAAGAACGCCGGACGCAACCGGGCCCGGCTCTACCTGCCCGAGCACTACCGGCACGCGGTGCAACGGGTCAACGTGGTGACCCGGGTCCGCAGCGCGCTCCACGAGCACCGGATGCAGCTCGACGCCCAGCCGATCGTCGACCTGCTCACCGGGGAGGTGGTCAGCCACGAACTGCTCATCCGGCTGCGCGACGGCCGGCAGCCGTCACTGGCCCCCGACGACTTCCTGCCGACCGTGGAGCGGGACGACCTCATCGGCGAACTCGACCGGTGGGTGGTGACCACCGCCACCTCGGCGCTGGCCGACCCGGCCGCCTCGGCGGCCGGCCTGCGCTTCGACGTGAACATCTCCGCCCGGTCGATGGAGTCGCCCGGGTTCGGCGACTGGGTGGTGGCCCGGCTGCGCGCCGTCGGCGTCGACGCCGACCGGTTGGGCCTGGAGGTGACCGAGACGGCGGCAATCACCAACGTCGCCGCGGTCCGCAACCTCGCCGGCACCCTGCGCGACGCCGGCTGCCGGCTCAGCCTGGACGACTTCGGGGCCGGGTTCGGTTCCTTCGCCTACCTCAAGCACCTGCCGTTCAGCACCGTCAAGATCGCCGGTGACTTCGTCCGGCACGCCGACCGGGGCGGAGCCGACCCGGTGCTCATCGACGCCGTGGTGCGGGCCGCGCACGGCCTGGGCATGCGCACCGTCGCCGAGTCGGTGGAGCACGCCGGGCTGGTGCCCGCGCTGCGCCAACTCGGGGTCGACTCCGGGCAGGGCTTCCACCTCGGCCGTCCGGTTCCGCTGGATCTCCTGCTCCAGCGGGTCCGTGACGAAGGGCATGCCTCCACCACCGTCGACGCCGTGGTACGACATCCCGACCACTGACCACGCCCTCTGATCGGGAGACCCAGGTGAGCGCACCCACCACCCCGGCGGTACCGGACCGCGTCGAACTCGTCACCACCGACGTCGACGCCGTCCGTCCCTTCTACACCGACCTGTTCGGTTGGACGTACGCCGACACCGCCGGGGGAGCCACCGCGCTCGCCGACGGCGTACCCGTCGCCGAGTTGCGCGACGGCGCGACAGCCCGCTGGTGGCCCGTCTTCGTCGCCGACGACACCGCGGCGGTCCGGGCCACGGCGGCCGGCGCCGGAGCCCGAGTGGACGGCGACGACGTGCACGACCCCCTCGGCGGCTGCTTCCGGGTCCGCGCCGGGGCGACGGCCGTGGCCCCCGGACCGGGCCGACCCTGCTGGTACGAGTACATGACCGTCGCCCCCGGCGACGCCGACCGGTTCCACGCCGAGACCCTCAGGCTGCGCGCGACCCCGCCACCCGGCGCGCCCGACGACACCTACGTGCTGCTCACCGCCGACGACCGTCCGGTCGCCGGCCGCCTGGCGCTGCCCGCGCCACTGGCCGCCGTGCTGCCCACCGGCTGGATGGTCTACTTCGCGGTGTCCGACCCGGACGACGCCGCCGCCCGGGCGCCCCGGCTGGGTGGACGACTCCTGGTGCCACCCCGCGACGTGCCGACCGGGCGGGTCGCCGCGCTCGCCGACCCGAACGGCGCGGTGTTCACCGTCGTCCGCCCGACGCGCCGCTAGAGCCTCTGACCGGATCGACGTCCTGTCGGATGGACCGCACCCAGGTCGAACACGGGAGTCTGCGCATTCCTGCCGGATGAGGCACAGGGCCGTTGTGCGCGCGTTCCCTGCTGCGCTGGAGTCGTGTCCCGGATCGTCGCAGCGGCCAGGTACGAGTTGCGCAGCCCGACCCGGAAGACGGTGACGGACCATCAATGTCGAGTGCGATGCCGGTGGAGGTCTTCAGCGGTGTCGAGGATGTGGTCGATGTCGGCGGCGATACTGGTGTCGGTGTTGTTCAGGTATCGCACGATGGCCGCGCCTGCGGCCGAGACAGCTGTAGGGGGTGCAGGGAACGTTCGGAAGAGTGGCGGCAGTCCGTAGATGTGGCGAACGAGTTCCTCGATGACGAACTCGTTGACTGGTCGCCGCTCGCTGCGGTGCGCGGCGGCGACCTCGTCGCTGAACGCGGCGAGGTCTTCGATCTCGCTCCGGTCGCCGATCCGTGGTGTGAGGAGTACCGCGATCACCGAGACGAGGAAATCGTTGAAGGTGACTCTGTCGTCGGGCAGAAGGGCCTCGTCGAGATCCTTCGCCCTGCGGTCCCTGAGGACGAGGCATCTGACCTGGTCGCAGAACCGTGGTTCGACATGCAATCCGGCGCTCCTCACTCGACGTAGGTGAAACTCATGAGGACGGCGAGCACGGCGTCCTCGAACGTCTCGTGCCGGCCGACCTCGTCGGAACGGAAGAGACCGTGGGCACGCACGACGGCGAACGCACACCACAGCCCCAGGTAGTGAGTCACATGGCCGGCGTGGAGCGGATCGTCGCCCCCGTCGAGGACGACGTGGACGGTTTCCTCGCCAGGGCGCACTCCGGGTTGGAGCCGGAGCGCGAAGCGGTGGCGTTCGAGGGATCGCCGGAGTGCCGTGCTGACTTCCGGGATCGCCATGTCGCACCTCCCTTGTCTCGTGGTTGGCCTAGCGACGGAGTCCGGCAGCGTGGTTCCGGAGGTTCCCCGGGCCGACGTCCTCGCGGTACCGGCGCGCCGCGCCTGCGAGGTCTGCCCTGCGTGGCAGCCGTGCGACGAAGTCGGTGATGACGCGTCCCTGTTCCGCATCGGTGAGGGCTGCCCATTCACCGTAGGGTCCGCCGTACGCGTCGACGAGGACGTCGAGGCACTGGGCAAGCGCCAGCGGCTCCGAACCGTTCCAGTCGGCCAGCCATCGTTGGCGCAGTTCGTCGGCGGCGAGGCGAGCTACGGTGACGTCGGTCGCGGACGCTTGTCGCTCTGGCTCCTCGGCGCCCCCGCCGTCGGGTTGCCGGGAGGTGTCGATTCCGAGGCGGACGCGCTGCTCCAGTGCGGTCAGCCGTTCCCGCGCCGCGTCGTTGCCTCGGCGCGCGGCGAGGCTGTACCAGTACAACGCCTGGCCTTGGTCCTGGTATTGCTCTTCGTAGAGTTGTCCGAGGTGCAGTGGGCCGACGGGGTCCCCGGCTTCGGAGGCTCGCGTGTACCACTGAGTCGCCTCCAGGAGCGCCGCAGCGTTGACGGGGCCCGGCTCGATACCCTGCATCCTCGCTTGGACTCGGCCTTCGGCTATCTGCCCGAGCCGGTTCATCGATGGCGTGTGTCCGGCTGCTGCCGCAGCGCGATACGCCGCAGTGATGGCAGGCAGTCGCTCGACGCCTTCCCTGGTCTCACGGCGGTACGCCTCGCGGAAGACGACGTCCGGGTCCACGCCGGGTGCAGGTGGGGCGTCAGGGGCGTTGTTGTAGGCGAACACCCAGCTGGCGGCGTGATCCTCGACGCGTCGGCGCGGCTCGGGTCTGCCGTTCTCGACGAGCTGATCGGCGACCACGCCGAAGATGTGATCGAACGTGAGGCCAGCCGGACCGCCGGGGACACCCTCCCGTACGGTATCCACGATGGCCTTCGTGAAGTACGTCTGCGCATCGGCGACGGACTCACGCTCGTACCAGGATGTCTCGAACGCGCTGCTACTCATCAGCAGGTACGCGCCGGCAACCGGGGGTAGGCGACTGGCGGAGAGGAGACCGTACTCTTCCGTGGCGAGCCCCGCGTAGCAGCAGTCGAGTACCGCGATCTTGATCCTGGCCCGGCTGGCGTGGAACGCGTCCCGTACCGCCTCGAACGGCAGCCCGGTGGCGGCTGTGTAGTTCGAATCGATTCTTGTGTCGCTTACGGTGAGGCACAACCGCTCGCGGTGATCGTAGATCCCGTGTCCGACAAAGTAGAAGAACGCGACATCCGTTGCCTGGACGAACGCATCGATGAGCTGGACACGGGTCGTGCCGAGCGTGCGGAGGTCGCGGTTCTTCAACAGCGTGACGGACTCTTCAGGCCATGGTCCGCACACCGGATCCGAGAGCAGGTTCCGCATCCTGGAGAAGCTGCGTTCGACCGCGGGCACGTTGTCGAAGTCCGTGTAATCCCAGGTGCCCATGAGGACCGCGCGCGACCGGGAGTGGTCCCGGCTCGCCGGGTCAGTCATCACCGAGTAGGTAATCGGCGCTTTCGATGATCTTTTCCAGGTCAGGTACGTTACTGCCGGTGATGGTCACGGTTCGGTCTTTCCGGTTCACCGTCACGGTTACGGACGACCGCCGGGACCTGATGAATGCCGGCAGCGTCCGGATCACGACAGCGAGCACAGCCGAAGAGGGCACGAGCAGCTGCAACACCTCGGAGACGCCAAGCTCGCCCGTACCCGGACCGGAACGCTTTCTGACGACGGTCGTATCCGGGACGGCACTGAGGCGGCGGAACAATGGACCGACGTCGGCCGGCTCGGAGACCATCAAGACGAGCTCGTACCCTGCTTCGGCACCGTGCGTGGCGGCTTCAGGCACCTGCGGGGAGATCTGCTCAGGCACCGGACCTCCAAGTCCATCGATCGCTTGAATCAATGTCGACGTTTTTGCCCTGGTGTTCATCCCATCAGCGTCCTCGACCGATCGTCGACGCACAGCGTCCGTCGCCGCCCCGCGTTACGCGACTATGGTGATCAGGCCGGCGGTCAAGCCGACGGAGGCGGTCAAGAAGCCGAACGCGGCCACCACACAGCCGGTAGCGCCACGATCCTGACGCTTCCACTCTTCGTGGATCACCACACCGCGACGGACCTGCTCCGCTGTCACGTCCTCGATCCACTTCTCGCACACGTCGCAGAGCTGTCCGACCCGCGAAACCGGTCGTTCGCAGCGGGGACACCGCTGGGACGCATTCGAGGGCACCCGGACCCCCCTTCTGCAGGTTTCGTCGTCCGTCGGCAAGCCGGGTTCGGGCGAACTCAGCCGATGAGGTGGAACGCCATGGCGGCAATGCCCGGCGGGATCGCCAAGAGACTGGCGGCGACGACCACGCATCCGCCGCTACTCGGTCGGGACCGCGGAGGCGCGAACGGGTTGGCAGGGTCATCGGGGTCAAGAGGGTCGACGCCCTGCCGCTCCAACTCCTGCATGGCCGACCCGATCATCCGCAAACAGTGATCGCACAGCGTCCTACCGGCGTCGAGCCCGGTCGCCCCACACCGTTCACACTTGCCCATCGACTGCCCCCTACCGGGCAATTCGGACCCTCAATGGGTTGCCCGATGGCTGCCCGCACCACCGGCCCTGCACGACGACGACCACAGCATGCGTCGTGCACTGTCACGGGTCGTTGGAGATGCGTGCCTATCTCTTGATGACGCGTGCCGTCGCTTCGGTCACCGACCCGTCGTGGGTGGTCGGCGTGGGCAGGGCCGCCGCCGCAACTGTCCCGTCGGTTTGTCTGGATTCGTGGTGGTGTCGGTAGGCTCGCGGGCTCATGCCATGGACTGCGCTGAAGGCTCGACTGAAGTGTGCGTTGTCCAGGAGTCCCCAGCGTCTGGCGATGGTTTGGATGGACTGGCCGTGGAGGGCCGGATCGACGAGGTCGCGTCGGCAGCGGTCGAGCCGGCGCTGACGGATCGATGTGGCGACGGTGGTGCCGGATGACTGGAACAGCCGGTGCAGGGTGCGCAGCGAGATGTGGTGGGCGGCAGCGATCGCCTGTGGTGTCAGCTCCGGGTCGGCGAGATGGCGGTCGATGAACGCCTGGACGTGGGTGTGGGTGACCTGCTGTCGGGTCTCGGGTGGGAGGACGCTCGCCTCGAAGCCGAGGTGGTGGACGAGCATGGCCGCGGCGAGGTCAAGGGTGACCGTGCCGACGCGGGCGACATCGACTGGTTGAAGCTCGTCGATGTGCCGGGGTAGCTGGCGCAGATGGTGTGCCAACAGTGCGCCGACACCGGTCCGGCCTGACATCATCCCTACCGCGTCGAGCTGCCTGGCCTTGTTCGCGGGTATCGGTAGCAGGGTATGCGGGATCTGGATGCTGATGGCCGTGCTGCTGTCCGCCCCGCCGACGCGGTCCTCGACGTACCGGGCGTGATGTGGTCTTGAAAGGTCAAGGATGTTGAACTCGTCGCGGTGTGCGACGCATCCGTTCCGGCCCTGGTGGATGGAGCCGTGACCGCGCAGGGTCAGGTTGAGGCTGTAGATCTTCGGATCGCACTGTCTCAACATTTTCGCTGTGCGTCGGGTTTCCATCGACGGGTTCCGGAAGATCGACAAACCGACCGCGCCCAAGTCGATCATTTGGATGGTGGCGTCGAAGTCCGACCGGTGTTCGGTGCGGATGTCCCGTTCTCCTAGTGAGGAGAGAGCCTCACACCAGAACTCGAGCCGTTCGCCAGGCGGGCAGTCCCGAGTGTTCACCACCGTCTGCGTCACCTGCACTGCCCTCTCCATAAGCCGATCATCTGGCCTGTTCAGATAGGACCAGTATGGGGATTGCGCTGATCGATGCCCATCTCATTCTGCGGAAGTACTCCATGGCTGGCCACCACGGACCGATGATCAGCTCACCGCGCTCCGTCGCAGGGTGCTCGATGAGCTGGGACGATGGAGTGGGGGAACAGGCGGCGGAGGGGGCGACGACCGCCGCCACCTTCATGGCGGCACACCGACACTAACCGCTGCGGCGGGCCCAGCTCCACCTCCAGGTCAGGGCCCCGGGGCAAGATCCTTCAGGTCTTGAGGATGGCGACGGGGCATTCGCCGACGGCCCGGAGACGGGTGTGGTGGCGGTCAACCGACGATGCTCTTGATCATGAGAAGCTCGCGGCGCACGCCGTCGGGCATGAGGTCACCGAGTTCACCGGTGTCACGGAAGCCGTGCGGTCGCCCTGCCAGTCCGCCAGCTGGGCGCCGAAGGCGTACCCGGCCTCCGCCAGCGCGGCGAGCCGCAACTCCCGCCACAACTTCCAATCGCCCACGCCGAGCACCCGTACATCGACCATGCGGAGAGGGTTCCGCAGGCATGGCCTGCCGGCAACCCCCGTATCGGGTCACCCGATGTGCCGACCAGGTCCGGTCGGACTGACCGTCACCTGTCATCAGCAGCGCGGTGACAGACCAGGGCCCGAGAGCCGCCGCGGGCCGTCACGCGGACCGGGTACGGGCCCGCAGGGCGTGGATCACGGCGGCCATGTCCGCGCCCGCGTGGCCCAACCCGAGCGTCTCGCCGTACAGGGCGTGGCAGACGTCCAGCAGGGGCGACGCCGTGCCCCGGGCGCGGGCCGCGTCGGCGATGAGCCGGTTGTTCTTCAGCACGTCCGCGATCGACGCCTGCACCCCGAAGTCGCCGTGGACGAGCTTGTCCGCCTTGGCCCGGGAGACCGTGGAGGCCATCGGGCCCGCGCCGAGGATCCGGGCCAGCAGCGCCGGGTCCGCGTCGTGTTCCTCCGCGAAGTGGACGGCCTCGGCCAGCCCGGTGACCATGGTGATCAGGAACAGGTTGACCGCGAACTTCATCACCAGGGCCGAGGGCACCGCGCCGCAGGTGAACACCGCGCCGCAGAGCGGTGCCAGGAGCGGTCGGCAGCGCGCCACCGCCGCCTCGTCGCCGGCCACCATCGCGACCAGCTCGCCGGCCTCGGCGGGGCCCCGCGAGCCGGACACCGGCGCTTCGACGTAGCTGCCACCGGCGGCGGTCACGTCGTCGGCCAGGTCCCGCGAGTAGCCGGCGGCGAACGTGCCCATCTGCACCACCGTGCGCTCCCGCACCCGGGCGGCGAACTGCGGGGTTCCGCGCGCCAGGACGGCGTCGACCGCCGGCTCGTCGGCGAGCATCAGCACCACCACACCGGCGCGGTCGAACACCTCGCCCGGCCCGCCGGCCCGTTCCGCGCCGGCGGCCACCACCGGGTCGCACCGGGACGCCGTACGGTTCCAGACGACCAGCGGCACCCCGGCCCGGGCCAGGTTCACCGCCATCGGCTGACCCATCACCCCGAGCCCGACGAAGCCCACCCTGTCCATCGTCGCGGTCACCTCCACGCCTGCGCACGGGCGGTCCCCGGTGCCGCCGCAACGGTTGTAGCCGGGCCGGCGGCACCACGTCTTGAACGATCGTGCGCAGTCCAGGACCGGCGGATTGGACCGTGAACCGGGCCGCCGGCTGCGATGGGATGGCATCGGCGGGAACGGCGCCGACGGGACGCGGGGCTCGGACGGCGACCGGCCCGCCGCACGTCGCGGGGGAGCGCCCCGGGGAGGGGGACGGGATGAGGGTGATCGCGGAGGCCGGCCGGCACCACGTCGAGACCGGCGCCACGTACGTGGAACACCTGCGGGTGCCCCACCTCAGCCTCGGTACGTACGTGATCCCCGTCGGGGCGCCGGACCCCCAGCGACCGCACACCGAGGACGAGATCTACGTCGTGCTGCGGGGACGCGGCCGGCTCCGCACCCCGGACGAGGCGGTCGACGTCGGGCCCGGCAGCGTGGTGTTCGTCCCGGCCGGAGAGGAGCACCGGTTCGTGGACGTCACCGAGGAGCTCACCGTCCTCGTGGTCTTCGGCCCCGCCGAGGGGACGGCGGCGGCCGGGTGAACCCGGGTGACTCCCGGTCGTCCGGGAGCGTGGGCGGCGACCTGCTGCGCCGTCATCTCACGCCGGGCCGGGAGCGGCAGCGCCGTGTGCCGGGTGTCCGGATCCGCCCCGGGGCCGGCGGCGCGGGCATCGAGCGTCTGGCGGCCGAACTGCGCGGCGAGGCGTTCTCCCCGCACCGCCACGACCGGTACGCCGTCGGCGTCACGCTGGCCGGTGTGCAGACCTTCCGCTACCGCGCCGAACAGCACCACTGCCTGCCCGGCGAGTGGCACGTCCTGCATCCCGACGAACCGCACGACGGCGCGGGCGGCACCGACGAGGGCTTCGGCTACCGGATCGTCTACCTGGATCCGGCCGTCGTCCGGGCGGCCCTCGACGGGGATCCGCTGCCCTTCGTCGCCGATCCGGTGATCCGGCCGGTCGGGGTGCCCCGCGTCCTCGCCGACGCCCTGGCCCACCTCGACGAGCCGCTCGACGAGGTCGGGGCGGTGGAGGTCGGCACCGCGATCGCGGACCTGTTGCGGGCGCACGCGGCTCCCGCCTGGGGCCGCCGCCGGTCGCTCGACCTCGCCGCGGTGGCGCGGGTGCGGGCGCTGCTGACCGAGGAGCCGACGGTGCGGCACCGGGCCGGGGACCTCGAACTGGTGGCCGGGCTGGACCGCTGGTCGGTCGCCCGCCAGTTCCGCGTCGCCTACGGCACCAGCCCCACCCGCTACCGGACGTCGCGCCAGCTCGACCTGGCCCGGGGCCTGATCCGGGCCGGTGTCCCGTTGCCGGACGTCGCCGTCCGGGCCGGCTTCGCCGACCAGGCGCACCTGACCCGCATGTTCCGGCGGGCCTACGGGCTGACCCCGGCCGTCTGGTCCGCCGCCGTGGGAGCGCGACGGCCGGGCCGCCGGTGAACGGCGTCGACCGGTGGACCGCCGGGACAGGGGTCAGCGGGTGAGTTGGAGGTGCCGGCTGATCATGGCGTTGGTCTGCGTCGGCACCTCGAGTTGCACGAAGTGCCCGGAGCCGGCGGCCTGTCCGATGTCGGCCCGGGGCGCCAGCTCGGCCAGGCGGGCGTAGTCGGCGAACGGGGCGTTGCTGCCGACGAAGAGCAGCGGCCGGTCCCAGCGGGTCAGCGCCGCGACGTCCTCCTCGGCGCGCAGGTACGCGGCCAGTCCGGCGATGGGTTCGTAGGCGACCTCGGTGGACGGCGCGGCCATCTGCGCGACCACCCACGCGACCAGCCGGGGA
The DNA here is from genome assembly GCF_044459745.1 of Micromonospora sp. NPDC050187. Classification (NCBI taxonomy): domain Bacteria; kingdom Bacillati; phylum Actinomycetota; class Actinomycetes; order Micromonosporales; family Micromonosporaceae; genus Micromonospora; species Micromonospora sp. NPDC050187. The sequence continues at coordinate 447,551 of NZ_JBITJH010000002.1, read as the reverse complement.
TCCGAGCCGGGCAGGAAGTAGGACCGGACGATCGACTCCCGGACCGCCCCGGAGGTGTCGTCGCGTAGCGACCGGGCGACCTGCTCGACCCCGTCGGCGGCGCCGGGCGCGCCGGCCACGGCCGAGTCGAGCAGGGTCAGGCCGGTGAAGCGGTCCCGGTCCCCGGCGACGGCGGCGAGGGACCAGACCCCGCCCAGGCTGTGGCCGACCACCACGACGTCGCGCAGGTCGAGTGCGACGGCGAAGGCGCGGAGCCGTCCGGCCAGGTGTTCCACGCCGTACCCGTCGGGGGACGGTGGGCTCTCGCCGTGTCCCGGCATGTCGACGGCGATCACCCGCGCGTGGCGGTCGGCGAGGTGCCGGGCGACCGGTTCCATGAACTCGTGGTTGCCGCACCAGCCGTGGACGAGCAGGAAGGTGTCGCGGCGGCCGTGCCCGTACGTCCAATAGCGCATTCCCGCGGCGATGTGCCGATCCGACATGGGTCCTCCCGGAGGTCGTCGCCAGCGTCCGATCGCGCTCACCCGGTCGGGCGTGGCCGCTCGTTCCAACTGAAGCGCGCTCGCTCCGGTGCCCTGGAGCGTACGCTCGCCTTTGTGTCGATACTCCCGTTTTGCGATGTGTAGCGGAAGGGGGGTCGTGACGCATGGCGACAGGCTCACCGGCGGTCGACCGGATCACCCGGTTCTTCGCCGAGCTGGCGGAGTCCGCCCCCGGCCGACTGCCGCCCCCGTCGTGCGGGACCATCCGGTTCGACGTCGTCGGCGCCGACGCGCGGACCGCGATCTGGTTCGCGCACGTGCGGGCCGGGCGGGTCCGGGTGGACCGCACCGGCGACCGGGCCGACTGCGTGGTGGCGATCCCGCCCGAGATGTTCGTCCGGCTGCTCGACGGTACGGACCATGTGGTGGCCATGCTGTTGCGGGGTGTCCTGTCGGTCGAGGGTGACCTGTCGCTGTTCCTGACCTTCCGTCGGCTGCTGCCGCCCACGGCCGACAGCGCCAGTCCCGAACCGGTGCGTGGGTCACCCGACTGCACCGGCCGGGGCGGCGTGGGGCTGCCGGGATCCACCAACGTCTTCTCCGGCGACCTGTTCATGATCAGTGACCACCACGGTGACGTCGACCCGAACCCCAACAGCCCGCTCGGCCTCTTCTTCTTCGACACGCGGTTCCTGTCGACCTGGCGGGTCACGGTGGACGGGGAACGCCTGTCGGCGCTCTCGGTCGACGACATCAGCTCCGCCGAGGCGAAGTTCGCGCTGGTGCCCGGCCAGCCGACGCACTACGTCAACGCGACCACGTCGGTCCTGCGGCACCGTCGGGTCGGTCAGGTCTTCGAGGAGGAGATCACGCTCATCAACTTCGCGCCGGAACCGCTGCGGTACGTGGTCCGGCTCGACGTCGGCGCGGACTTCGCCGAGGTGCAGGAGATCCGGGAGAGCCTCTGCCGGGACCGTCCGGTGTCCGCCACCGTCGACGAGCGCACGCTGCGGCTGCACTACCGGCGGCAGACGCTGCACCGGGAGACGCTTATCTCCACCAGCGAGCCGGCCGACCTGGACGAGCACGGCCTGACCTACACCGTCACCGTCGCGCCCCACGGCACGTGGTCGACCAGCCTGCGGGTGCTCACCCTCGTCCGGGACCTTCGCCACCGGGACCTGCGTGAGCGACTGGAGGGCGCGACCAGCCGCTCACGCGCCGAGGCGGCCGGTCAGATCGACGCCGCCGTCGCCGACGTGCCCCGGCTGCGGGCCGACCACCAGCCCCTCGCCGACGCCTACGCGTGCAGCGTCCGCGACCTCGCCGCGCTCCACTACCAGGGGCTCAACTACCGGATGCGGCTGCCGGCGACCGGTCTGCCCTGGTCGATGGCCCTGCTCGGCCGGGAGAACCTGATCAGCGGTTTCCAGGCGCTGCCCTTCATGCCGGACCGGGCGGTCGCCACCCTGCGGATCCTGGCGTTGAGCCAGGGGGCGCGGCACGATCCGTTCCGGGGCGAGCAGCCCGGCAAGATTCTCCAGGAGAGCCGGTACGGGGAGTCCGCCGCCTTCAACGACGCCCCCGAAGCCGCGGCCTTCACCGCCGCCGACACCACCCCGCTCTTCGTCGTCCTGCTCGACGAGTACGAACGCTGGACCGGTGACGCGGACGTGGTCCGCGCGTACGAGTTCCAGGTCCGCGCGGCCATCTCCTGGCTGGACCGGTACGCCGACCCGGTCGGCCGGGGCTACGTCTGGTCCGTCCGTCGACGCACCCGGACCGGGCACGCCAACGAGAGTTGGCGCGCCTCGGTGCGGGGCATCTGCTTCCGCGACGGCCGGCCCGCCACGTTCCCACAGGCGATCTGCGAGTTGCAGGGGTACGCCTACGACGCCAAACGGCGGGCCGCCCGGATGGCCCGGCGGTTCTGGGGCGACCCGGAATGGGCCGACCGCCTCGACCGGGAGGCCGCCGACCTGCGGCAACGGTTCGACCGGGACTTCTGGATGCCCGAGCGCGGACACTACGCGCTCGCCCTGCAGGCCGACGGGACGCAGGTCGACGCGTTGGCGTCGAACCTCGGGCACCTGCTGTTCAGCGGCATCGTCCCGCCGGAGCGCGCCGGGCACCTGGCGCGGCACCTGCTCGGCCCCGCCCTCTACTCCGGCTGGGGGGTGCGCACCCTGGCCGCCACCGAGATGGAGTTCAACCCGTTGGGCCACCACACCGGCGCGGTGTGGCCGGCGGACAACTCGTTGATCGCCTGGGGGCTGCGCCGCTACGGTTTCAAGCAGGAGGCCGGCCGCATCGCCTGCGACCTGCTCGAGGCGGCACGGTACTTCGACGGTCGGCTGCCCGCCCTCTTCGCCGGGTACGACCGGGACCGGACCCGGGTCCCGGTGCCGCACCGGTTCGCCGACAGTCCGTACGCCCCCTCGGCCGGGGCGACGTTGCTGCTGCTGCGGGTGCTGCTCGGCCTCGAACCGTACGAGGACCACCTGGCGATCGACGCCGCCGTGCCGGAGGGGATCGGTCAGATCGAACTGCTGGACATCCGGGGCCGGTGGGGTTACGCCGACGCGCTCGGCCGGGGCCGTCCCTTCGCCGACCACCGGACGTCCTGACGGGGTCGGCACCGGCCCGTACCCGGCGACGAACGGGTGCCTGACATCGGCGTTGAGCGATTGACAAAGTTTGGATTCCAAACTTAACCTGCGCGGGACACGGACGTGGCCGGCGTGGGCGGCGAGCGTCCCGGTCGTACCCCCCACCGAAGCACCCGTCCCGGCAAGGAGCGACATGACCGGTATTCGCGGCACCCTACGACGAACACGATGGCGGATCGGCGCGGCGGCCGGTGTGGTCACCGCCCTGGCCACCGGCTTCGCCCTGGCGGCGACCGGCACCGCGCAGGCCGCCGCCGGCTGCCAGGTGACCTATGCCGTCGGCGGCCAGTGGCAGGGCGGCTTCAGCGCCAACGTCACCGTCAAGAACCTCGGCGACGCGATCAACGGCTGGCGACTGACCTGGGCCTTCCCCTCCGGCCAGCAGGTCACCCAGGCGTGGAACGCCACCGTCACCACCTCGGGCGCGAACGTCACCGCCACCGACGTCGGCTACAACGCCGCCCTCCCCACCAACGGCACCGCCTCCTTCGGCTTCAACGGCTCCTGGTCCGGCACCAACACCGCGCCGACGGCGTTCGCGCTCAACGGAGTGGCCTGCACCGGGGCCACCACCCCGCCGACCACCCCGCCCCCGACCACGCCACCGCCCACCACCCCGCCGCCGGCCACCGACGCGATGACCGCCGTCGCGGCGATGCAGCCCGGCTGGAACCTGGGCAACTCCCTCGACGCGGTCGGCCCGGACGAGACCGCCTGGGGCAACCCCAGGATCACCCCGGAGCTGCTGGACAACGTCCGCGCCCAGGGCTTCAGGAGCATCCGCATCCCGGTCACCTGGAGCGCGCACACCGGCGGCGCGCCGAACCACACCATCGCCGCCGCGTACCTGAACCGGGTGAAGGAGGTGGTGGACTGGGCGCTCGCCGACGGCTTCTACGTGATGGTCAACATCCATCACGACTCCTGGCAGTGGATCAACACCATGCCCACCGACCGGGCCAACGTGCTGAACAGGTACAACGCGCTCTGGACGCAGCTCGCGACCACGTTCCGCGGCTCCTCGCCGAAGCTGGTCTTCGAGAGCGTCAACGAGCCGCAGTTCACCGGCAGCTCCGGTGACGCCCAGAACGCCACCCTGCTGAACGAGCTGAACACCTCGTTCCACCGCATCGTCCGGGCCTCCGGCGGCAACAACGCCAACCGGCTGCTGGTGCTGCCCACCCTGCACACCTCGTCCGAGCAGGCCCGCCTCGACGAGCTGCGCAGCACGTTCACCGCGCTGAACGACCCGTACCTGATCGCCACCGTGCACTTCTACGGGTACTGGCCGTTCAGCGTGAACGTCGCGGGTGGCACCCGGTTCGACGCCACCGTGCAGAAGGACCTGACCGACTCCTTCGACCGGGTGCACGACACCTTCGTCGCCCGGGGCATCCCGGTGATCATCGGCGAGTACGGCCTGCTCGGCTTCGACCGGCACACCGGCACCATCCAGCAGGGCGAGAAGCTCAAGTTCTTCGAGTTCCTCGGCCACTACGCCCGGAGCAAGCGGCTGACCACCATGCTCTGGGACAACGGTCAGCACTTCCACCGGACCGGCTTCACCTGGCAGGACCCGGAGCTGTTCGGGCAGATCAAGTCGAGTTGGACCACCCGCTCCGGCACCGCGTCGGCCGACCAGGTGTTCAGCGCCCGGTCGAGCGCGATCACCGCCAAGAGCCTGACCCTGAACCTGAACGGCACCTCGTTCGTCGGGCTCCGGCAGGGCTCCACCGACCTGTTGCGGGGCACCGACTACACGGTCAGCGGCGACCAGCTCACCCTCACCGCCGCCGCGCTCACCCGATTGCACGGCAGCCGGGCGTACGGAGTGAACGCGACCCTGCACGCCCGCTTCTCGGCCGGGGTCCCGTGGCGGATCGACGTGGTCACCTACGACCGGCCGGTGCTCGCCAGCGCCACCGGTACGACGGGCGCGTTCGCCCTGCCCACCCAGTTCCGGGGCGACCAGCTCGCCACGATGGAGGCGAAGTACGCCGACGGCAGCAACGCCGGTCCGCACAACTGGACGTCGTACAAGGAGTTCGACGTCACCTTCGCCCCCGACTACGCCGGGAACCGGATCGTCCTGAAGCCGGAGTTCTTCGCCGAGGTGAACGACGGCGCCCCGGTGACGCTCACCTTCCACTTCTGGAGCGGGGAGCGGGTCACCTACCGGGTCACGAAGTCCGGTGGCACCGTCACCGGCACCGCCGGCTGACCCGGAACACGGAACGCGGGGCGACGGTGGTCCGGTCGGGTAATCCATCCGGCCGGACCACCGTCGCGTTGCTCAACCGGTCAGCACCGGTTGATCGTGGAGTTGGACAGGGTCACGTTGCTGATGGTCAGGTTGTCGGCGCAGGGGTTCTCGGTGATCCGGCTGTTGACCAGGGTGAAGTTCCGCAGGGTGATGTCCCGGTTGCCGGGGAACTCGGTGCGCTCGGCGAGCCGGATCTCGCCGCCGCCGCTGATCGTGCCGCCGTTCGCCGCGATGTTCACGCCGTAGCAGTTCTCGATCAGGATCGCGTTGTTGCCGGTGTTGGCGATGTCCACCCGGTCGATGGTCGCGCCGCCGGACTCGGAGACGCAGAAGACGCCCCGGCCGCCGCCCCGCGCCCGGACCGTGCCGACCCGGATGTTGGTGGGGTAGCTGCTGCCGACCCGGCCGTTGCGGTTGGCCATCCGGAACGCGGCGTACCCGGTGCCGGCGCCGGCGTTCTCCGCGTCCACGGTGGTGATCGTGGCGTTGATGGTCTGGTTGAGCAGCAGGCCGGACTCGCCGACGTTGCGGGCGGTGACGGTGCCGACGGTCAGGCCGTCCACGCCGTACGTCTCCACCGCGTGCGATCCGGCACCGGAGACGAAGACGTTGTCGATGCGGATGTTCCGGCTCCACTGGCTGGTGTCGCCCCGGTTGTCGATGCGGACGCCCAGCCCACCGGAGAGCCGCATGTCGATCTGGCCGAGGACCACGTCGGTGACGTTGCGCATGAAGATCCCGTACAACGGGGCACCGGTGACGGTGAGGTGCTGCACCTCGACCTGGGTGGTGCCACGGGAGTAGATCGGCGCCTGGTCGCCGGAGCCCGAGCCGGTGACGTTGATGGTGCCGCAGACGTCGATCGCGGTGTAACTGGGCAGCGAGATCCGCGACCCGGCGCTGATCGACCCGGAGCCCCGCACGACCACCCGCTGCTTGCTGGTGCGGCCGGCGCTGAGGCTGTTGACCGCGGCCTGGACGGCGGCGCGCATGTCGCTGCCGGTGTAGACGGTGCTGCTGCCGTTGCGGGCGGTCCAGGTGCTGCCGCTGAGCACCGCCTCGGCCTGGAACGAGCCACTGCCACAGCCGGTGCCGGATCCCAGCGTGACCAGTTGCCACTGCTGGTTCCACCCGCCCAGGTCGTCGAACTGGGAGATCATCCCACCGTCGGCGGTGGACCATTCCCAGACGTCCAGGGCCTTGCCCGAGTGCCGGTTGACGAACCGCACGTACCCGCTGTCGGAGTCGGCCAGCCGGAAGTGCTGCCGGTTGTTGCCGCTGGCCGCCGGGTTCTGCACCAACTGGACGCCGTTCTCGGCATTGGGCACCTCGAGCACCTTGCCGCTGTGCACCGACCGGATCTGGTAGTAGCCGCTGCCGACGTCGACGAAGCGCCACTGCTGGACGGCGAGGTCGTTGCGGGCGTACTGGTTGACCGGCGCGCCGTCGGCGGTGGACCAGTCGTAGAGGTCCATGGCCTTGCCGCTGTGCCGGTTGACGAAGACGTACGTGGCTCCGGTGTCGACGGTCGCCGCCGAGGCGGCGGGTGCGATGACCATCGCCTCGACACCGATGAGGGCGAGGGCGGCCGTGGCCGCCAGGGTGAGCCGCCAGCGCCGTGGACGCCGGGGTGTGGTGGTTGGTGCCATGAAGGCTCCTCGGTGGGGGTGGTGGCGGGTGGGCTCCCCGGACGCGCCAGCGGGTCCGGCAAGCGCTTTCCCATTGCCACAAATTTATCTTTTCCGATTAATAGGGTCAAGAAGCCGAATCCGCCCGCCGGTCCGCCACCCCGCGAAGCGGTGGCCCGGTCGGTCCGCGTCGACCGGGCCACCGCGTGGCAGGTCAGCTCAGCAGGAACGTGGTGCGGTCACCGGCCGCCGGTCCGACCGTCAACGTCCCCTGCTCGTGTCGCAGGTGGGCACCGCTGTCCCCGGCCAGTTGCAGCGCGACGCCGCCGTCAGCGCGCGGCACCCGCCGGAAGCTCGCCCGGCCGGCGGGGTCGCTGCCGCCCGGCACCGGCTCGATCCGTACCGCACCGTCGGTGACGCGAACGTAGTGGTCCGGGAAGTTCACCGACCGGAGGGACTCGGTGCCGCTCCCGGCGAGACCGGGGACGAACCGGAACTGCGAGTCGGCCAGCTCCCGGACGTCGGCGTCGACCCGGACCACGAACCCGTGGTGGCGGACGAACGACCGGCGGGCGTCGGCGGGGGAGAGCCGGAGGATCGGCCCGCCCGTGCCGACCGGCACCCCGAACAGCGGGGTGCCGTCCGGGTGCCAGTACAACCGCTGGACCCGGGTGTGCCGGTTGGGGTCGTAGAGCGGGTCGCCGGTGATGTCGCGGTAGTCCCGGGCGTGGTAGACGAGCACGTCGGTCACGCCGTCCTCGGCGACGGTGAAGGAGTTGTGCCCCGGACCGTACCGGTGGGTCCGCTCGTTGGTGACGAAGACCGGGTCCGGGGTCTTCACCCACGACCGGTGGTCGAGCAGGTTCGCGTTGGCGTCGGCGGTCAGCAGGCCCATGCAGTACCGGGCGTCCGTCGCGCTCGCCGAGAAGGTCAGGAACACCCGACCGTTGCGGACGAGCACCGCCGCGCCCTCGTTGACCGCGAAGCCCTGGCGCTCCCAGCTCCGGGTGGGGGTGGCGATCCGCACCGGTCGGGTCCGGATCGACCAGGGGGTGTCCATCTCCGCGATGTACAGGCTGGAGTTCACCGCGATCTCCGGCTCGCTCTGCGCCCACACCAGGTAACGGCGGCCCTGGTGCGCGAAGGTCGTGGCGTCCAGCGAGAAGCTGTCCCACTCGGTGGTGAGCTGGCCGCGCAGTCGCCAGCCGGCCGGGTCCCTCGGGTCGGCCAGGCCGGACTCCAGCACGTACATCCGGATCCGGAAGACGTCGTCGGAGTCACCGGCGGCGAAGTAGACGTACCACCTCCCGTCGATCCGGTGCAGCTCCGGGGCCCAGATGTGTCCGCCCATCCGTCCGCTGGCCGGTCGCCGCCAGATCACCGTCTCGGCGGCGGTGGCGAGGCCGGCGAGGGTGGTCGCGCCGCGCACCACGATCCGGTCGTACTCCGGGACCGACCCGGTGAAGTAGTACGTCCCGTTCACCGGCCGGGTGACGAAGGGGTCGGCCCGCCGCTCGATCAGTGGATCGACGGTGGTGACGCCGTAGATCTCCTCGTCCGACCGGAGGACACCCGGCCCCGGCCGGCCGTACGCGGCGGAGCCGAGCCCGCCGGCCAGGCCGGTGGCGGCCACACCGAGTCCACCGCGCAGCAGGGTCCGTCGACTCAGGTCATACCTCATCGTGTCTCCTCAACGGGTCGGGATGCGTAGGAACGTCACGGAGTTCGGCGCGAACGTGCGGGTGAAGGCGGAGGCCACCGCGACGGTCGAGGTGACCGGCTGGATCGGCTCGGCGGATCGGGTGTTCTGCTCGCCGGGGTCGCCGCTGATCACGGTCATCCGGGCCTTCCGCCCGACCCGCAGGCCGCCCAGGTCGATCCGGGTCACCGCGGCCCGGTCCTGGGCGTTGACCACCTTGACGATCAGTTCGCCGGTGGCGTCGTCGCGGGTGACGACCTGGGCGAACGGGCGGGTCACCCGGTCGTCGGTGAAGCTGCCCCACTCCCGGCCGTCCAGGAAGAGCGTCACCCGGGTGCCGCGCACCTGGACCCGGACGTCGTACGTGGTGCCGGTGGCGACCGTGTTCGGCTTGGCGAGCAGGGTCTCCTTGGCACCGTTGGTGGCCTTCTCCACCGCGCCCTGGGTGTTGTTCCACCCGCCGAGGTTCCACCAGTAGAACGTGCCGGAGTCCTTGACGCCGAAGGCGATCAGGAAACCCTCCGCGCCGGCGTTCTTGGTCGCCTTCAGGGTCAGGTCGTAGTCGCTCGCGGTGATGGTCGCCGCGCCGACGAGGGTGTCCTGGGCGGCGACGTCGGACTGCACGTACGCGCCGTCGACCACCTGCCAGCGACCCCGTTGGGCCAGCGGGGTCCACCGGTCCGCCCCGGCCGAGAAGTCGTCGTGGAACAGCACGGTGCCGTCGGGCGTGGTCACCGTGACGTCGTCGTACGTCGCGGACGTGGCCCAGGTCGACAGGCCGATCGATCCGGTGATCGGCTTCGGCGTGTCCTCCGGCCCGGTCGCCCGGCTCGGCACCGTCCGGTCGCCGACGTTGGTCATGAACAGCTTCTGGACCTGGTAGCTGGTCGAGCCCCACGACTCGTCGTTGTCGAACCAGATCAGGTCCGGCTTCCACTGGACGTTGTCGACGTTGGCCAGCAGCGGCGCGTACGACGCCATCCGGACCACGTCGGCGTTGCGCTCCAGGCCGGTCAGGTACGCCGCCTCGGCGAGGGAGTTGAACAGCTTGTTGTCCAGGGACGCGTACTCGCCCAGGAAGACCTTCGGGCCGTTGCGGTCGTAGCCGTCGTACCGGTCGTTGTGCTGGAGGAACCACGTCGGGCTGTTGTAGTAGTGCTCGTCGACCATCGCCACTCCGGCTGCCCGGTTGAGCTGCCAGAGCCGGTCGAAGGTGGCGCCCTGGTCGTCCGGCCCGGAGTTGCTGACCACCGTGATCTCCGGGTGTTCGGCCTCGATCGCGGCCCGGAACCTCGCAAAGTTGGCGAAGAACTCCTCCGGCAGGTTCTCCTCGTTGCCGACGCCGATGTGGGTGAGGCCGAACGGTGCCGGGTGACCCATCCGGGCCCGTAGCCCGCCCCAGGTCGAGGTGGTCGGACCGTTAGCGAACTCGATCAGGTCCAGGGTGTCCTGGATGTGTCGTTGCCGCAGCGCCTCGTCGTCCGTGGCGCGGTTCTGCCCGCAACCGGTCACCATGGCCGGCACCACCGGCAGCGGCATGGCGCCGATGTCCTCGGCGAACTGGAAGTACTCGTAGTAGCCCAGCCCGTAGGACTGGTGGTAGCCCCAGAAGTTGGCGTTGGCGGCCCGGGTCTCCACCGGGCCCACGGTGTCCTTCCACTGGTACGACCGGGCCCGCTGCCAGTCGGAGGCGGCGTCGTAGCCCTGCATGCTGCCGGTGTTCACCAGGCAGCCGCCGGGGAAGCGGACGAAGCCGGGCTCCAGGGCGGCGATCTTCTCGGCCAGGTCGCGCCGCAGGCCGTTGGGGCGGCCCCGGAAGGTGTCCCGGGGAAAGAGCGAGACCATGTCCAGCCGCAGCGTGCCGGTGCCGCTGGCGCGGACCGAGAGACGACCGGCGTCACTGGTGCCGGTGGCGGTCAGTGTGCCGGTGTACTTCCGCCAGGTGTCACCCCGGACGGTGAGGGTGATCGGCCGGGCGAGCGGGCGTCCGGCCGCGTCGTGCGCGGTGACGTGCAGCGGGGTGCCGGCGGCCGAGGTGGTCCGGGCCCAGACCGAGAAGTCGTACCGTTCGCCGGCGGCCAGGGGCACGCCGGTGGTGTGTCCGGCGTTGGTGACGCCGTACCGCCCGGCGCCGGAGTTGGTGAGGTCGAGGCGGAGGTGGGTGCGGTTGCGCTCGTGCAGCCGGGCGTCGTCGTCGACGGTGGACGCGGTGCCGGTTCCGCCGTTCTCCGCTCCGGGTGTCCAGCCGGTCAGGCCGGTGTAGGAGCGGTTGTCCACCGGCAGGAACTCGAAGGAGCGGTTCCGGACCAGTTCGGCGTAGAGACCACCGTCGGCGGCGAGGTTGATGTCCTCGAAGAACACCCCGTACATGGTGTCGCTGATCGGGGTGCCGGGGGCGGCCGGATCGACCGTGACGGTGTACTCCGGTTCGGGTGCCGGATCCCTGGCCAGCCCGGGGGCGGCCGAGGTGACGAGGGCGGCCACCAGCACGGCGGTCGCCATGCCGAGGACGGGACGTGGTCGGACCATGGAGGATGCCTCTCGGGGTGGCCGTGGACGCGCCGGATCGCCGGGCGCGGCCCGAGCCCGGGACGGGATGGACGACCAAATATGTTAGCGCTAACATCTGCGAGTATTGCCCGGCGTGCGAGGCCTGGTCAATAGACGAGCGATGATATTTGTTCGCGACGGGGTTCTGTTCGCCTGGTCCGCCCCGCCGGTTCGCGCCACCGCCCTGGCTTCTCGTTCGGTGGAGGGCGGCGCCGTCGGATGCGAACATGTGAGCGCGCCCAAGGGGGAGACCCGGCGGCTGGCTCCGGACCGGTGCGGTGGGTCCGGCGGCGGCGGAAAACCCGTTGCTCCGTGCTTCGCCGGTGACGACGGTGGGGGTACGTCACCGCATCTGTTGGCCGTCACCGCCGCGACCGGTGCCGTTCGTCGACGCCGCCGTCGGCGCGGAGGAACTGGTGCACGTCACCGGCGGGCGGGGCCTGAACACGGCCACCCGCGCCGACCTGGCCGAGGCGGCCGCCGTCGCGCTGGTCGACCCCGGCCACCGGGGACGCACCTACGAGCTGACCGGGCCGCTGTGGACGTATCCGCAGCTGGCCCGGTCGCTCGGCGTGCCGGCACGGGCCGGTGAGGTCGCGGGGCCGATGGGGTGGCTCCACGGACTGGCCCGTGCCGGCATGCGGGAGACCCGGACCGGGGACCTGCGCGCGCTGCTGGGACGCGAACCGGCCGGTGTCGAGACCGCCGCAGGCCGCCCGGTCGGGGGGACCGACCGGGGGTCAGTCCACCAGCGTGACCTGACCGTTGTCCAGGTCGTACCGGGCGCCGACCACCTTCAGCGCGCCCGCGTGTACCCGCTCGGCGATGATCGGACTGCGTGCGGTCAGCGCCTGGACCTGGGCGCGGACGTTGGCGCGGACGCCGTTGTCGACCTCGTCCCCGGGCTGCCCGAGCACCGGCTCCACCACCGGCCGCAGGCTCTCGACGATGGTGCCGATGTGGCCGGGGGCGGACCCGCCGGTGCGGATGGCGTCGATGGTGGCGGTGATCGCCCCGCACCGCTCGTGGCCGAGCACGACGATCAGCGGGCTGTGGAACTCCTCCACGGCGAACTCGATGCTGCCCAGCAGCAGGTCGTCGACGATGTTCCCGGCCACCCGGTTGTCGAACAGGTCGCCCAGACCCTGGTCGAACAGCACCTCGGGGGCGACCCGGGAGTCGGCGCAGCCGAGGGTGATCGCGAACGGGTGCTGACCGGCGGCCAGTCGACGCAGGTCGGCCAGGCTCTGGTGCGGGTGCCGGCTGTGCCCGGTGGTGAACCGGTGGTTGCCGTGGCGCAGCCGGCGCCACGCCTCGGCCGGGGTGACGACGGGCGGCTGGCTCGGGGCGGCCGTCGCCGGCCGGGAGGCGGCGAGGCCGAGCGCGACGGCGGTGGCCCCGCCGGTGGCGAGCAGCGACCGACGGGACACGAAGTTACGTTTCACGATGATCTCCTGAGGTAAGGCACTCGCCTGCTTTCTACCACCGGCTGGAGATCCACTGTGTCCTTTTTCCGACCGGACCCGTTGCGTCACAACGGCGCGTCGGGACCCCGGACGGCGGCGCGCCCGATACGAACGGACGTCCGGTTCACCCGCGTGTGCCACGTCGGCTCCCACGGTGTCCGGAGCCGGGCCGGGCCGCCGACCGGTTTCCGACCTACCCCGGCTTGTCGGTGGCGGCAGCCGCACCGGAACGGGGCCGGGCCAGCTCGGCCGTTCGGGACAGCTGGACGGCCCGCCGGCTCAGCGACTCCACCCGGCTAACCAGCTCGTCCAGGTGGGCGTCGTCCCCGTTCCGCGCCGACGTCACCGTGTCGAGCAGGTCGGCGTAGTCGGTGACCAGTGTCGGGTAGTCGCGGACGAAGGACTTGTGGTCGGCGTTGCCGGCGATGGCGGTCGGTTTCATCCGGGCGTACCGCTGGTCGAGGTCGATGATCTGCTGGGCCAGGACGGCGGTGTCCGCGCTCAACGCGCTGCGGCGGTCGGCATGCGCGTCCCGCAGGTGCCGGCGGTCGGCGGTGAGCCGGCCGGCCCGCAGACCCGTCGCGTAGACCAGCGCCGAGCCGGCGAGCACGGCCAGCACGGCCGCCGCCGCGACCAGGTAGCGGGGCAGGGACGGGCTGATCGTCCGGGTGCCGTCGGGCACGGTGCCCGCCTTCACCAGCCGGTCGTAGTTGACCGTGACCACCTTGAACGCCTCCAACGGGCGGTCGACGAAGCCGTCGATGCCGTTGCTGATGGTCATCTCCGCCACGAAGGCCCGGCCGAAGTTCTCGTCGTCCCGGTCGGGCAGCAGCGCGCACCCGTAGGTGTCGTACTCGTCGTCGTCGCGGCTGAGCACCAGCACCACCGTGCCGTCGGCGGCCCGCTTGACGTCCTGGCAGCCTTCCCGCAGGTCCGCTCCGGGCTCCAGCAGCAGCACGACCAGCCGGCGGTTGCCGATGACCCGTTCCGCCGCCGCCTCGTCCAGGTCGACGCCGGGGGCCACGTAGACCGAGGAGTTGCGCACCTCACGGGCGATCGGACCGTCGACGATCCCGCCGGTCCACAGCGCCCAGCCGGCCAGCACCAGGCACGCCAGCACGCCCAGCCCGAACGGACTGCCGAGGAACCGCGCCGCGCGGGCGGGAAGCGGCTCCCGTGTCCCCTCCGGGATCTTCCGCGCCGGGTTCGTCGGCTCCGGAGCCTGCTGACCCGGGTCCGTCCGCTCGGTGCCGCGTCGCTTCCGCTTCCGCGTCCGGGTCTGCTTCGGGTCGGTCACGACAGCCTCCCGCGCAGGTAGAACGTCGGCCGGTAACCGGCGATGCCCATGGTGCGGGCGGTGTCGTCCAGTTCGGCCTCGGCGTCGCTGAGCAGTTCCCGGACGTGTTTGTCGGGCAGTCCCTCGTCCAGCGCGGCCCGGGCCGCCTGGAGCTTCGTCACGCCCCGGGTCAGCCCGGGGTCGCTGCGCCGGTCGGTCAGCAGGGACACCTCCATGGCCAGCGCGGTCAGCCCGGCCAGTCGCGCCGTCGTACCCGGTCCGCGTACCGCGCCGGTCCGGCCGACACCGCGCCACAGCGAGCGCGCCGACAGGGCGAGGAACCCCACGACGCAGCCGGCGAAGATCCAGGGCAGCACCGGCAGGGCCACCCGCAGCGGGTCCACCGGCTGGTACGGCAACGGCCGGTCGAACAACCCCGCGTACCGCACGTCGGTCACCCGGGCCAGGTAGGCGTTGAGCACGTTGTCCTGCGGGTACTCGTAGCGGCTGAGCCGGTCGCCGAACTGGCCGTAGAAGCTCGCTGCGGTCACCTCGGCGAACTCCTCGCCGTGGGGACCGTGGTATTCGACCCAGGCGCCGTAGAGCACCACGATCGGCCGGTCCGGGAAGACCCGGGCCAGCGCGGGACCGTACCGGGGGACGGGTTCGCCCTGCGGTTGCCGGGGCAGCGCCACGTACACCGCGTCGCCGTCCGGGAACGCGCTGGCCGCCGTCTTGGCCGGCACGGCGGTCAGCGTCGCGCCGTCCGCCACGTGCCGCCCGGTGGCGCGCAGGTCGGCGGTGACCGTGGCGAGTTCGGTCGCGCTCGGGTCACGCCACCGCAGCCCGTCGCGGTCCGGCGGGCTCGGTTCCTTCCCGAGTGCGGCGATCAGCGTCACCAGCAGGTCGGTCACGTCCCCGGTGGCGAACTGGGTCCGCCAGCCGGGCAGCGTGTCGGCGTCGGCCTGGTAGATGCCCCCGCTGACCTGGAGGCCCAGCACCCGGACGGTGGCGTCCTCCACATCCCGGACCCGCTCCCGTTCGGCCTCGTCGAGGCCGGGCGGGGCGACGAGGATGCGGACGTCCCGCCCGCCGATCGCCTCGCGGACCCGTTGCTCGTCCCAGGACGCCACGGACCCGGGCAGGCGCACCACCGGCGCGGCGGCGACCATGGCGTCCATCTCGGCCACCGACGGCACGGTCGTGTCGGTCAACTCCCCGGCCGACCCCTCCGGCACGGCGGCCGAGGCGGGGGAGCGGCCGTAGCTGACGTCGATGCTCTGCCGCTGGGCGAGCAGGAAAACCAGCAGCACCAGCACGGCCAGCCCGAGGGCCACCCAGCGCGCCGCGTCGAGGCGGCGGCGCAGCGTCCGGTCAGCCATCGTGACCCGCCCGCCACAACCGGTCGGCCTGCGCCGCGTACCGGGTCGCCAGCCGGGCCGCGTCCGCCCCGCCGTGCCCGCCGGCGATGAGCTCGGCCCGGCTCATCAGCTGCTCGGCCTCGGCGACCCGGCGCGGCGCCGCGTCCCGGCTGACCGTCGCGCTGTCGATCGCCGCCCGGGCCGCCGACCAGGCGACCCGCCGGTCCCGCTCCCGTGTGCGCCAGCGGGGCACCAGCGTGGCCGCGGCACCCGCCGCGACCAGCAGCACGCCACCGGTCAGCCAGATCAGCCACATGACCAGTCGACTCCCGGATCAGCTCGCAGGGGAAGGGGGACCCCCGACGAGTGTGGCTGATCGAGGCAAACAGATCCGCGCTGGACGTACCGTCCCGGTCCGGCCACGGTGCGGGACGGGTGGCGTCGTCCCTGACCAGGTTGAACACCTCCTCGTGGGCGTCCGGGCTCCGCTCGACCCGAACAGCTTCCGCGCCTCGCGCGCCTTGCTCTCCCGCCAGTCCGCTGTGCAGACCGTCGCCGACGCGGTAGCGCGGCTGGCCGCCCCGGCGGTCCAGGCAGGGGGACGCTGAACGGTTTCGGCCGGGAACTACTGGCTATCCGGTAAGCCTCGATCAGGTCGGCGTTGCCCCGTTGGGGTCGGGCGCGTGCCCGGACGGGCGCTCTGGTCCGTGTTCTCCTGCATTTCTGATTCCAGATCGGGGCGCTTTCCTTCACGATCTTCGGTGGTGCCTTTGGGGCTCTACCGGACACGCCCGGAATTCGATCAACGGGACACGATGGCGCCGCAGTCGGCGCAGCGTTCCCGATCGGACCAGTCGTTCCGGTCGAGGAGCGCCGGGGTCACCGGCTCCTGGCCGAATCCCTGCCGCAGGGCCATCCGGAACGCCCACAGCGATTCGGCGAAGGGGTGGTACGCGGCGTGGTACTCCGGGCCGGCGAGAGCGGCACCCGCCCGGATCGCGTCCCGGACCGCGATGAGTCGCAGGAACGCGGCCTCACCGGCCGCCACCACCGGCACGGTCGCCGAGACGAGCAACTGCTCGCGGGCGACGTACAGCGCGGCGTCGTGGACCGCCCGGTTGGCTGCGTCGTACCGGCGCTCGGGGGAGAGGTCCGCGCAGGCGACCCGGCGGAGAGCGCCGTGCGTGGCGTCCAGGGCGAGCATGAAGGCGACCCCGCTGGCCAGACCGGGCGGCAGCGGAACCGACGTCGGCAGCACGGACTCGACGCCGGGATGGTCGTCGGCCGAGCCGTCGTGCGTCGCCACGCCCGCCGGTCGACCTGGTGGCGTCGGCTCGGGCGGTGCCATCGGGGACGCGTGTCGCACGAGGGCGGCCAGCGCGCCGCCGGTCGCCAGGGCCTGGTCGCACCGCCGGGCCAACGCGAGGTTCCCCGGTGCCCGGCCGGTCTCCACCTTGCTGAGGTACCCCCGGCTGTAGTTGACCCGCCTCGCCAGGTCGGCCAGGGAGAGATTCGCGGCCTGCCGGTGGCGTCGCAGGCATTCGCCGAGGCTCTCGGGGTGCTCCGCCCCGTCGCGGGGTGGGTCGTTCACCGCCACGGCTGCCGGCCCACGGTCGAGGACGGGCGGACGACGGCCGCCCACCGGGCGGCTGCGGGGCGTCGCATGGCACGACCGTACCAACGACGCCGGTGCACGGCATCGGGCGCACGACACGACCGGGTGCCCGAACGTCCACAGCGGACGCCGGGCACCGGGGTTCGTCACTAGCAGCCGGGCGTGGAGACCTGGTTCGAGACCAGCGAGGAGTGGATGTAACCGGTCGTCGGGCTGTTCACCTTGAACCAGCGGTTGGAGGCGTAGTTGGAGTTGGGCGGGTACACCCACTGGGCGTCGGTGAAGCAGACCATGGTGACCCCGGTGCCGTTGCCGTAGTAGCCGTTCGAGGCGCAGCCGGTGTTCGCACAGGTACGGATGTTCGCGCCGCCGGAGTTGGAGCTGATGTACGGGCCGGCGGCGGACGCGGGCGTCCCCGTCAGCAGGAGGGCTCCGGCGGCGCCGGTCGCCAGGGCGATCCGGGTGAGACGACGGGCGGTGCGGTTCTCGGACACGGGCTTCTCCTTGCCGTCGTGGGGGTTCCGACGCGGGCGTCCACCCGCGTCGCCGGCGCCCGGGGAGCGGGCGTCCGATCTGGTGCTTCCCAGCATTGGCCAGCGCGGATGCCTCAGGAAGGTGTTTCCTGTTGCGTGCCCGGACAGGAGACAGCGCCCGTCATCCGTGCCCGACGCGTGAGCCGGTGCGGGCCCCGGCGAAGAGTCCACCCGCGACGGCGGCCACGCAAAGTTATCCACCGGCTTCCGCTAGCCACGCCTGGTCCTTTTCGGCAGACTGTTGCGGATCCGCATGATCGACGGCCGTCAGTGGCCGTCATCGACGTCGAGACGGGGTGGAACACGTGGAATCTCTCCGCCGCACCGCAGCCGCCGGCCGGCCGGCCTCCGCCGGACGGTACGCCTGATGCCGGAGACCCGCGTTCCCCGACAACTGGTGCTGTTCCGGCTGCTCGTCGTCGGCACCTCGGTCTCGGCGTTCGGCAGCTACCTGAACATGGTGGCGCTCAACCTCTTCGTCTACCAGGCGACCGGCAGCGCCCTGCAGACCGGCGCCTTCATGGCCCTGCGGCTGGCCGCCGGGTTCCTCGCCGGCCTGGCCGGGGGCACCGTCGCGGCCCGGCTGCCGCGCCGTCCGGTGATGGTGGCCTGCGACCTGACCCAGGCCGCCACGCTCGTCGCGCTGGCGGTCGCCCCCACCTCGGTGCGCCTCGGCCTGCTCCCGGTCGTCGCCGTGGCCGGCGGGCTGCTCGGCACCACCTCGTCGGTGCTGCTGCGCAGCAGCGTTCCCGACCTGGTGTCCGGCCCGGAGCGGGTGACCGCCAACGGGTTGCTCGTCACCGGTCGGGCCGTGGCGATGACCCTCGGCTTCGCCGCCGGTGGCCTGCTGGTCGGCTGGCTGGGCTACCGGGCGGCGTTCCTGGTCGACGCGGGGACGTTCCTCTTCTCCGGCCTCCTGCTCGCCGCACTGCCGTTGCGGTTCCCGAACCACCGGGGTCGGCCGGCCGAGCCGGCCACCGCCGCCGACCGCCCGGACGCCCGGCGGCAACGCCGGCTGGCGCTCGCCGCGCTGGTGGCCGCGCCGACCGTCCTGGTCATCGTGGTGATCCGCGCCGCCGACGCGCTCGGGTCCGCCTCCCACAACGTCGGCCTGCCGATCTACGCGACCCAGGTGCGCCCCGAGGACCCGGCCGCCTTCGTGGGTAACTTCTTTGCCGTCTGGGCCGTGGGCCTGCTCACCGCCCACCAGCTGGTCAAGCGGCTGAACCGGCGGGGGGCGGGGCTGGACGACCCGCGCCGCAGCGAAACGGCCTTCATCGTCGGCACCTGCGTGATGTCGGCGGCCTTCGTCGTGGCCTTCATGGACCTGCCCGGCTACTGGGTCTTCGCGGTGGCGCTGGTCGCCGGGGCCGCCGACGGCTTCACCGAGATCAGCTACACCACCCGGCTCCAGGCCGAACCCGACCCGCAGCGGGGCCACTTCTTCGGGGCGACCGCGATGGCCGAGAACGGGGGACTGGGCGTCGGCATGCTGCTCGCCGCCGGGCTGCTCGAACTGTGGCGACCGCTGCCGGTGGCGGCGGTCATGCACGGCACGGTGGTCGCCCTGGCCGTCGCCGTCGCCGTGGCCGGCGTACTGCGCCGCCGCTCCCGTTCCGCCGCCACGAACGGCGGCATCATGCCCCCGGCCTCCGGCCCGGCGGGTGCGGTCGCCGCGAAGACCCCGGTCGAGGAGAGTGGACGATGACCGTGGACGAGCTGGTCCGGGCCCTCACCGGTCGCGCCGAGATCGTCGACGCCGCCGTGCTCGACCGGACCACCCACGACGGGCGGGTCCGGCGGATCGCCTACGTGGTGCCGGCCGCCACGGTGCCGCCGATCCGGGCGCGCCGGGCCGCCGAGGTGGTCACGCTGGCCCGGCGTGAGACGTCCGGGCCGCCGGTGACCGTGGCCGTGGTCTCCGGCGTCCCCCGGGCCGCCGACGGCACCCCGGACGGGGCCGCGCTGGCGGCGCTGCCGGTCGCCGGCACCGTCGGGGCCCCGATCCGGCCGGCACCCGCATCGCCGGCGCAGCGACGGCACCTGGCCGACCTGATCGACCTCCCGGACCGCTGGGCGGAGGCTCCCGCCGCCGCGTCCCCCACCGCCGCGTTGTACACCCCGCCGCCGGACGGGCCGGTGGCCGTCGCGGCGGGTCCCGCGACGGTCGTCCACCCGGACGACCCGGAGACGCTGCCGGAGGCTCTGGTGCGCGTCGCCGAACAGTGGCCCACCCGGGGCCTGCGGGTCGTAGAGGAGGACGGCACCCGGCTGCTGCCGTACCCGGACCTGCTCGCCGCTGCCCGGCGGACGCTGACCGGCCTGCGCGCCGCCGGCCTGACCGCCGGTGATCCGGTGATCCTGCACATGCCGTCCCTGCTCGACCACTGCGTCGCGCTCTGGGCCTGCCTGATCGGCGGACTGCACGCCGTGGCGGTCGCCCAGGCGCCCGGTTACACCGATCCCAATGCCACCCTGGACAAGCTGGAGCACGCCTGGCGCGGCCTGGACCGGCCGCCGGTGCTCTCCGGCGACGGCACCGTGACCGCGCTCACGCGGTACGCCGACCGCCACGGCCTCGACGGGATGCGGGTGCTCGACGTCGCCGACTGCCGCGACCACCCACCCGCCGCCGACCTGCACCGGCCGGATCCGCAGGACGTGGCGATGCTCCAGCTCTCCTCCGGCAGCACCAGCCGGTCGAAGGTGATCCCGATGACCCACCGGGGCATCGTCGACTACGCCCGGGGCGCCCGGCAGGTCGGCCGGATGCGGGCCGGGGACGAGGTGCTCAACTGGCTGCCGCTGGACCACGTGGCCGGGATCGTCATGATGCACATCGGCCCGGTCGTGCTCGGCTGCGGCACCACCCACGTCGCCACCGCCCTGGTGCTCGCCGACCCGCTGCTCTGGCTCGACCTGTTGGAACGCCACCGGATCCAGCACAGCTGGTCGCCGAACTTCGGCTACAAGCTCGTGTCCGAGGCGTTGCGGAGGCGGCCGGACCGCAGCTGGGACCTGCGACACGTCCGGAGCCTGATCAACGCCGGTGAGCAGTGCACCGTGCCGGTGGTCCGGCAGTTCCTGGCGGACGTACGCGGCTTCGGCATCGAGCCCGCCACCCTGCTGCTGGCCTGGGGGATGGCCGAGACCTGCACGGCGATCAGCTACCAACCGGCCGACGCCTCGGCGGTGCAGCACCTGGAACTCGCCGCCGACGGCACCCGGGTGACCCTGCGCGACGCCCCGGGCCCCGGTGCCACCAGCTTCCTCAGCATGGGGGCCGCGGCCCCCGGCGCCCGGTTCCGGATCACCGCCCCGGACGGCACCACCGCCCTGCCGGACCGGCACATCGGCCGACTCCAGGTGCGGTCGGTGCGGGTCACGCCGGGTTACCTCGGCAACGACGAGGCCAACCGGGCCGCCTTCCCCGACGGCGACTGGTTCGACACCGGCGACCTCGCCCTCCTCACCGACGGCCGGCTCACCATCACCGGGCGCGGCAAAGAGGTCATCATCGTCAACGGGGTCCACTACTTCTGCCACGACATCGAGGACGTGGTGGGCGACGTCGACGGCGTCGCGGCGAGCTTCGTCGCCGCGGTCGGCACGCCGGACGCCGACGGCACCGAGCAGATCGTGGTGCTCTTCGTCGCCGAACACGAACCGGACGCCGCCCTGTTCACCCGGATCCGCCGCCGGCTGGCTGACCGGCTCCAGGTCGCCACGGTCCGCCTGGTCGCGGTCGACCGCGACCGGTTCGAGAAGACCACCAGCGGCAAGATCCAACGCAGCGCCATGCGGGCCCGTCTGCTCGACGGCGGGTACGCCGCCGCCGAACGCCGCGCCGACCTGCTGGAGGCCGGCCCGGACACCATCACCGACTGCCTCTACCGCCCGGCCTGGGAACCCCGGACGATGAGCGGCGACCCGCCGCCCGGACCGGTGCTCGTGGTCACCGACCGGCTCGGCCTCGCCACCGCGCTGCGCGACGTGCTGCCCGACGTCGTGCTCGTCGACGGCCTGACCGCCGCCGGGGACGGCGCGCCGACGGGCACCCCGGAGACGGCCGGCGGCCCCACCCTGCGCGACGCGCTCGCCGCACCGGGCCGGACGCCCGCGCTGGTCGTCTTCGCCCCCAGCTACCTGCCGACCCCCGACCCGGACGACGCGGCGGCCGTCGACGCGGCCGTCGAGACGTGCGGCACCCACCTTCTGCACCTGCTCCGGACGCTGGCCGAGACCGACTGGACCGGCACCGTGCTGACCGTCAGCCGGGGTCTGTACCGGATCCGGGGCGACGAACCCGGCTGCTACCCGGCCGCGCTCACCGCCAGCCTCGGCGAGACCTTCGGCGTCGAGCACCCCGACGTGCGCACCTGGCACCTCGACCTGCCCGGCCCGGACGTGGCCACCGACGCCGCCGTCCTCGCGGCAGCGACCGCCTGGCGGCACCGGGAGAACGTCCTGGCCTGGCGGGACGGGCCGCTCGCGCGCACCCTGCACCGGGTCGTAGCCACCGACGCCGCCACCGGCGACGGGCCGGTGGTCCCCCCGGGCACCCGCTGGCTCGTCACCGGTGGCCTGGGCGGCGTGTCCCGGGCCGTGCTGGGCCGGCTCGCCGCCGACCTCGACCTGCGCCTGCTCGTGGTCGGCCGGACACCGGCCGCGCAGGTCTCCGCCGCCGTGGCGGACCTCGACGGCGGCACCGGACGGGTGCGGTACGCCGCCGCCGACGTCACCGACGGCGCTGCCCTGCGGGCCGCGCTCGACGCGGCCGAGCGGGAGTGGCAGGCGCCGCTGGACGGGGTGCTGCACCTCGCCGGCGACTATCGGCAGGCCACCCTGGCCGAAGTCGATCCCCGGCGGTGGCGGGCCGCCACGGCGGCCAAGGTGGACGGTTCGGTGCAGGTGGCCCGTCTGCTGCGGCACCGGCCGGGCACCCGCCTGGTGGCGTTCTCGTCCCTGCTGGCGCTGGTGCCGGTGGTCGGCACCGGTGGCTACGCGGCCGGCAACGCCTTCCTGGAGGCGCTCTGCGCGCACCTGGGCACGGAGCGGCCCGTGCAGTGCGTGAGCTGGGGGATGTGGCGCGGCATCGGGATGAGCGCCACCCGGGGCGGCGTCGAGCAGGCCACCCGCCGCCACCTGCGAACCCTCTCCGGCACCGAGGGGCTCGCGCTGACCCGGGTGGCGCTGCGCCTGCCCCCGGGGCACCTCCTCGCCGGCGTCGACCCGGACGCGGCGCGTGTCCGGCACCTGGTACGGCCCGTCCGACCGCTGGAGGCGGTCACCGCGTCCGGGCCGGATCCGGTGGACGCCTTCGGCATCCCCGCGCTGGTGGCACCGGACGGGACCGCCGAGGAACCGCCGGACGGCACGTCGGCGTCCCCGCCGACGCCGCCGGTACCGGACGATCGGCCGCCGGCACCGGCCACGCACGCCGCGCCGTCGGCTCCGTCGACCACCCGCGCCGCGCCGTCGGCTCCGCCGGTGGCCCCGACGCCGCCGTCCGGGCCCGTGCCCCGTCCACCCACGGCGTCCGGCACGCCGGCCGGGGACCCGCTGACCGTGGCGCGCACCGTCCGGGAGGTGCTGCGCGGGGCCCTGCCCGCCGGGATCGAGGACCGCACCGCGTTCCACGACGCCGGCCTCGGCTCGGTACACCTGTTGCGCCTGCACACCCTGCTGCAACAGGCCCTGGACACGAAGTTCCCGCAGACCGCCCTGTTCACCCACGGCACGCCGGCCGCGCTGGTGGCGTACCTGGTGGAGCTGCTGGCCGGACCGGCGGACCGGACCGGCGACAGCACCGGCACCCGGACGGCGAGCGACGGACGGATCGCGATCGTCGGCATGGCGTTGCGGCTGCCCGGTGCCGACACCGCCGCGCGGTACTGGCGCAACCTGCTCGCCGGGCAGGTCGACGTGCGCCGCTTCGACCGGGCCGACCTGCTCGCCGCCGGCTGGCCGGCCGCCCTCGTCGACGACGAGACGTTCGTCCCGGTCAGCGGCGCGCTCGAGGACATCGAGAGCTTCGACGCCGAGGCGTTCGGCATCGCCCCACGCGAGGCGACGCTGACCGACCCCCAGCAGCGGCTCTTCCTCGAGGTCTGTCAGGAGGCACTGGAGGACGCCGGGTACGCCGGCACCCGGCGACGGGTCGGGGTCTTCGCCGGTTCCGGCATGCACCTCTACTCGCTCCGCTCCTACCTGCTGGAACAGCTGGCCGGCACCGATCCGGTCGACCACCTCACCGCGTTGCAGGTGACCATCGGCAACCAGCCCGACTTCCTGGCCACCCGGGTGGCGTACCGGCTGGGGCTGACCGGGCCGGCGCTGAGCGTGCAGACCGCCTGCTCCACCTCACTGGTCGCGGTGCACCTGGCCGTCCGGTCGCTGCTGGCCGGGGAATCCGACCTGGCGCTGGCCGGCGCCGCCGCGCTGCACGTGCCCCGGGTGGCCGGCTACCGGCACGCGGAGGGTTCGATCCTCTCCCGCACCGGCGTCTGCCGGGCCTTCGACGCCGACGCCGACGGTACGGTCGGGGGGAACGGGGTCGCGGCCGTCCTGCTGAAGCGCCTCGACGACGCGATCGCCGACGGCGACACCGTGCACGCGGTGATCCTCGGCTCGGCGGTCAACAACGACGGTGCCGCCAAGAGCGGCTACACCGCGCCCACGGCCGACGGCCACGCCGGGGTGATCCGGGACGCCCTGGCCGTGGCGGGTGTGCCCGCCGCGTCGATCGGCTACCTGGAGACCCACGGCACCGGCACCCGGGTCGGCGACCCGATCGAGCTGGCGGCCCTACGGACGGTCTTCGCCGACCGTCCCGCCCCGCTGCCGCTGGGCGCGGTGAAGGCCAACATCGGCCACCTGGACACCGCCGCCGGGATGGCCGGGCTGATCAAGGCCGTGCTGGCGGTCCGGCACGGCCGGATCCCACCGGTGGCCAACCTGCGCCGACCCAACCCGGAACTGCGCCTGGCCGACGGGCCGTTCGACCTGCCCACGTCCGTTCAGCCGTGGCCGGTGCCCGGCCCCCGCCGGGCCGGGGTCTCGTCGCTGGGCGTCGGCGGCACCAACGCCCACGTGGTGGTGGAGGAACCCCCGTCCGCCCCCGCGCCACCGGCCGCCCCGGACACGCCCACCGTCGTGCCGCTGACCGCCCAGACGCCCGCCGCCCTGGCCGCGCTGGCCGAGCGGATGGCCGACCGGCTCGCCACCGACCCGCCGCGCCCCGAGGACGTGCTGGTCACCCTCGGTACGGGCCGGCAGCGGCGACGCCACCGGCTGGTGGCCTGGGCCGCCGGGCCCACCGAGGCGGCGGCGGTGCTCCGGGGCCGACCGGACGAGGCGGGTGACCCGGCCGGCTCGGTCACCGGCGCGGTCGCCGACACCGGGCCCGGCCCGGTCGTGCTCGCCTGCACCGGACAGGGGGTCGACCTGCGCGCGGCGGCGGTGGGCCTGCTGGCGTACGAGCCGGCCCGTGAGGTGCTGGAGACCCTCGCCGCCCGGTACCGGCAGGACTGGGGCATCGACCTGCTGGCGGCGCTGCGTGGCGCGGCACACGAGTGGAACACCGCCACCGTGCAGCCGGCCCTGTTCGCCCTCCAGGTCGCGCAGGCCCGACTGCTGGAGTCGGTCGGCGTCCGCCCCGACGTCGTCATCGGGCAGAGCGCGGGGGAGTACGCCGCGCTCTGCCTGGCCGGCGCGCTCTCCGTCGAGGACGGGCTGCACCTGGCCGCCGTGCGCGGTGAGCTGATGCAGCGCGGCACGCCCCCGGGGGCGGCGCTCGCCGTCCTGGCCGACGAGGCCGAACTGGAGCCGTTGCTGCGCCGGGCACCCGAGGTCGAACTGACCGTGTCGAACGGGCCGCGCCGGCACGTGGTGGCCGGGCCGCCGTCGGCGGTGCGCCATTTCGGGCGGCAGCTCGACGCCGTCGGCGTCCGGCACCGGCCGTTGCCGATCGACCGGGCGTTCCACTCCGCGCTGCTGGAGCCGGTCCTCGACGACCTCACCGCCCACGCCGCCACGCTCGACTGGCGACCGCTGCGGATCCCGCTGGTCACCGGGCTCGGCGGTGCGCGCCTGGCCCCCGGCACGCTGCCGGACGCCACGCACGTCCGTCGCCAGACGCGGGACCGGTCGGACTTCGGCGCGGGCGTCGCCGGGCTGGTCGCCGACGGCTGCACCACGTTCGTGGAGCTGGGCCCGGAGGCGCTGCTCACCATGCTCGGCCGGCAGTGGCCGCAGACCCGGTGGATTCCCGTCCAGCGGGGACGCGGCGACCGGGCCGCCGAGGTGCTCACCGCCCTGGGCGAGGTGTTCTGCCGGGGCGTCGAGGTCGACTGGGCGGCGCTGGCACCGACCGGCCGCCGCGTGCCCCTGCCCACGTATCCGTTCCAACGGACCCGGCACTGGGCCGCCGTGCCCCGTCCGGTGCCGTCCGCCCCGTCCGACCCCCCGGTCGCAGGAGGTCCCGTCATGTCCCCGGCCGCCACTCCGGCCCCCGCCGCCAGCTCGCTCGTCCTGCGCCGGGTGCGGGAGCTGACCGCCCACCAGCTCGGCACCGACGTCGACCGGGTGCCGGAGGAGACGCCCTTCTTCGACCTCGGCGCCGACTCGCTGTTGATGATCAACCTGTTGCGGGAACTGGAGACGACCTTCGGTATCCGGGTCCCGATGCGGGAACTGTTCGAGGAACTCGACAGCCCGAGCCGGCTGACGGCGGCGATCGTCGAGCGGGCCGCACCGGAGCGGCTCGCCGCGCTGGGCGCGCCGACCACGGTCGATGCCCCGTCCGGCACGGTGGACGTGCCGCCGGTCGCCCCGGCGTCCGGTGGTGTCGCCCCGGCGGCGACCGCGCCGTCCGGGTACGCCGTCGCCCCCGACCGCCCCGACACGCCGTCCGTCACCGGCGTCCCCGCCGTGCCCGGCGCGGTCCCGTCCGCGCCGGTGGTGGCGGCGGTGCCCACCCCGGTGCCGCCGATGTCCGGCGCGCTGCCGGCCGCTGTCCCGACGCCGGCGGTGGCCGTCCCGCCGGCCGGTTCGGTCCCGCCGGCCGGTGACCCCGTCGCCGGTGAGCTGCTCCGGGGGCAACTCGCGCTGATGGGACAGTTCACCGAATTGATGGCCCGCCAGCTCTCCGCACTGGCCGCCGTCTCCCCACCCGCCGCCGCCGTTCCGCCCGCCACAACGCTGCCCGCCCCGACCGCCACGCCGCCGCCCGCCACCGCCACGGCGACGTCCGCCACCGCCACGGCGACGTCCGCCACGGCGACGTCCGTCCCGGCGACGTCCGCGCCGGCCGGGTCCGCCGGTGTCGGGTCGGCGGCCGGCGGCACCGACGCACCGGCGACGTCGGCGCGGACCGACCCGGCGACCATCCCGGCCCAGGTCGGCCCGCGACCCACCCGGGTCGGCGCCGGATTGGGCGGTGGCCGCCTCGACCCACGGCAGCAGGAGCACTTCGCCGACCTGGTCCGCCGCTACACCGCGCGGACCGCGACCTCCAAGGCGCTCGCCCAGCGGCACCGGCGGCGGCTGGCCGACAGCCGGGCCGTGGTCGGCTTCCGTCGCGCCACCAAGGAACTGCTCTACCCGCTGGCCGCCCGGCGGGCCCGGGGCGCCCATCTGGAGGACGTCGACGGCAACACCTACGTCGACATCACCATGGGCTTCGGGGCCCTGCTCTTCGGCCACGAGCCGGACTTCCTCACCCGGGCGCTCGCCGAACACCTCGACGGCGGGCTGCGGCTCGGTCCCCGGGGCGCGGAGACCGGTGAGGCGGCCGAACTGCTCTGCGACCTGACCGGGATGGACCGGGCCGCCTTCGCCACCACCGGCACCGAGGCCAACTCGGCCGCCTTCCGGCTGGCCCGCGCGTACACCGGGCGGCCACTGATCGTCATGTTCACCGGGTCGTACCACGGCCACATCGACCCGGTGCTGGGCCGTGGGGTGCGCGACGGCGACACCTGGCGCACCGTGCCGGTCTCCGCCGGCATACCGGACTCGGCGATGTCCGACGTCATGGTCCTGCCGTACGACGACCCGCAGAGCCTGGCGGCGATCGAGCGGTCGGCCGACCGGATCGCCGCCGTGGTGGTCGAACCGGTGCAGAGCCGGTACCCGGACCGCCAGCCGGCGGAGTTCCTCCACGCGTTGCGGGCCGCCTGCGACCGGTACGGCATGGTCCTGCTCTTCGACGAGATGCTCACCGGCTTCCGCCCGCACCCACAGGGGGCGCAGGGCGTCTTCGACGTCCGCGCCGACCTCGCCACGTACGGCAAAGTGATCGGCGGCGGCTATCCGGTCGGCGCGGTGGCCGGTCGCGCCGACATCATGGACTGGGTCGACGGCGGCTTCTGGAGCTACGGCGACGACAGCTACCCGCCGCAGGACACCACCTTCTTCGGCGGCACGTACATCCAGCACCCGCTCTCCATGGTGGCGGCCCGGGCGGTGCTCACCGAGCTGCGCGACCGGGGACCGGCGCTCCAGGACGGGCTGAACCGGCGCACCGAGCGGCTCGCCACGGCGGTGAACGCGTTCTGCGCCGAGGAGGAGTTCCCGCTGCGGGTGCACCGCTTCGGTTCGCTGTTCCGCTTCGCCTCCGAGGTCAACCTGGACCTGCTCTTCCACCACCTGGTACTGGCCGGCGTGCACGTCTGGGAGTGGCGCAACTTCTTCCTCTCCGACGCGCACACCGACGCCGACGTCGACCGGATCGCCGACGCCGTCCGGGACGGCCTGCTCGCCCTGCGGGCCGGCGGATTCCTGCCCGGCCCGGCACCCGCCCCCGGTACCCCGTCCGCCTCCCGGCCGACCGCCAACGGGCGAGGGCCCGTCGCGGTGCCGTCCCAGGTGGTCGCGCCGTCCCAGGTGGTCGCGCCGCCTCCGGTCGGTCAGCGGACGGCGGCACGGGCCGACGTCAGCCTCTACTTCTTCGGCGACTACCCACAGGAGAGCGTCCAGGACCGCTACGACGCGGTGCTCGACGCGGCGGCCTTCGCCGACACCCACGGCCTGTACGCGGTGTGGCTGCCCGAACGGCACTTCGACTCGTTCGGCGGCATCTTCCCCAACCCGTCGGTGCTGGCCGCCGCCGTCGCCGCGCGCACCAGCCGGGTCCGCATCCACGCCGGCTGCGCCGTACTGCCGCTGCACGACCCGATCCGGGTCGCCGAGGAGTGGTCGGTGGTGGACAACCTCTCCCGGGGCCGGGTGGGCATCGGCTGCGCCAGCGGCTGGCACGCCCGTGACTTCGTCCTCGCTCCGCAGACGTACGGCCGGCACCGGGAGGCGATGTACGAGTCCCTCGACCAGATCCGGCGGCTCTGGCGGGGGGAGGCGGTCACCCGTACCGCCGGCAACGGCGAACCCGTCGAGGTGCGGCTCTTCCCGCCACCCGTCCAGTCGATGCCGCCCCTGTTCACCGCCGTCGTGGGCAATCCGGACAGCTACCGCCGGGCGGCGGCGGCCGGACTCGGTGTGATCACCAACCTGATGTCCCAGGACGTCACGCAACTGGCCGGCAACATCGCCCTGTACCGGCAGACCCGGGCCGAGCACGGCCTGGACCCGGACGGCGGGCGGATCGTCCTGCTGCTGCACACCTACCTCGGTGCGGACGGCGACCGGGCGCGCGAGGAGGCGTTCGGCCCGTTCTGCGACTACCTCCGGTCGTCGCTGGCCCTCTTCGGCCAGGTGACCAACAGTCTCGGTGTCACCATCGACCTGGACTCGACCACCCCGGAGGACGTCGACTACCTCCTCCGCCGGGCCTACGACCGGTACACCGCCGACCGGGCACTGATCGGCAGCCCGGAGGAGGCCCGGCCCCTGGTGGAACGCCTCACCGCGCTGGGCGTGGACGAGATCGGCTGCTTCGTCGACTTCGGTCTCTCCCCGAGCCGGATGCTGGCCGGCCTGCCCGGCATCGACCGGCTGCACACGCTCCTCGCCGGTCCGGCGGAACCGGCCCCGGCGTCCGCTGCGACCGACGGGCCGACGGCCCCCGGCGGGGCGGCAGCGGAACACGGGGCCGGGATCCCGGCGGAGGACGCCAGCCCGCTGACCGAGGCGCAACGCGAGATCTGGTTCGCCGAGCGGGTCCTGCCCGGTCGTCCCACCTACACCGAGTCCCAGGTGGTCCGCCTGGACGGGCCGCTCGACGTGGCCGCCCTGCGCGACGCGCTGACGCTCGTCGTGCGACGGCACCCGGCGCTGCGGTCCACCGTCCGGGAGGTCGACGGCACGCCGTGGCAGGTGGCGCAACCACCCACCACGGTCGAGCTGCCGGTGCACGACGAGGCCGGCCGGGACGTCGCCACCCTCGCCGAGCAGATCGCCGAGGAGGAGACCCGACACCGGTTCGACCTGGACTCCGGTCCGCTGTTCGCGCCCCGGCTGGTCCGGGTGCACGAGCGGCTGCACCTGCTCGTGCTCCGCATGCACCACCTGGTCATCGACACCCTCTCGGCCCAGGTCCTCGCCCGGGAGGTGGCCGCCGGCTACCGGGCGGCGCTGGCCGGCCGGCCAGCCGAGCTGCCGGCGCCGCCGCCCTGGCCGATCCCGGCCGAGGAGCCGGCGGCGGAGGTGGTCGACGCGCAGTTGGCGTACTGGCGGGACCGGCTCGGGTCGCGGCCGGGGCTCGGGCTGCCGACCGACCGGCCCCGTCCGGCGGTCCCCAGCGGAACCGGCGCGGTCGCCGGGGTCGAGCTCGACGCGGACCTCACCCGGGCGATACGGGACGCCGGACGCCGGCACCGCGCCACCCCGTTCATGGTGCTGCTGGCCGGGTTCGCGGCGGTCCTCGCGGACGACGGCCGCCAGCCGGACGTGCTGCTCGGCACCCCGGTCGCGCACCGTCCCGCCGCCGCGCAGGAGGCCGTCGGGCTGTACGTCACCACGCTGCCGCTGCGGCTGTCGGTGGCTGCCGACGCGAGTTTCGCCGACGTCGTCCGGGCGGCCCGCACCGCGCTGCTCGACGCGCACGACCACCGCGACGTGCCGGTGGGCCGCGTCGCGCGGGCCCTGGGCATCGAACCCGAGGCCGGCCGACACCCGCTGTTCGACGTCGTCATCGAGTACGACAACCAGCCGGCGTTCGCGTTCGACCTGCCCGACGTCCGGGCCACCCTGCTCGACACGGCCGTCCGCCGGGCGCCGTTCGACCTCACCCTCTTCGTCACCGACCTCGGGGACACGCTGCGCTGCCAGCTCAACTACGCCACCGACCTGTTCGACCCCGGCACCGTGCGGCGCGTCCTCGACCGGCTGGTGGCGGTGCTGCGGGCCGGCACGCAGCACCCGGACGAACCGGTCGCCCCGCCCGAGGCCACCCCGGCGGGGGAGGACGGCGGACCGCCGGCCCCCGGTGCCGACGCCCCGCTGCCCGCCCTGCTGCGCCCCGACCGGGCCACCGTGGTCGGTCCGGACGGGCGGCTCACCGGGCCCCAGCTGCGCGGGCGGGCGGAGGCGGTGACCGAGGCGTTGCGCGCGGCGGGCGTCGGTCCCGGCGACCTCGTCGGGATCCACCTGCCCCGCAGCGCCGACGCGGTCGCCGCGATGCTCGGTGTGCTGCACGCCGGCGCGGCCTACGTTCCGCTGGCACCCGATCAGCCCACCGCCCGGCTGGCCGACGTCGTCGAGCAGGGCGCGTTGCGCGTGGTGGTGTCCCGGTCCGCGCTGCCCCCGCTGCCCGGCGCGACGGCGACCCTGCACCTGGACCGGCTCACCGCCGCCGACCCTGGCGGTACCGACCACGGTGGTGGCGACCCGGCCGTCGGGCTGGACGACGCGGCGTACGTGCTGTTCACCTCCGGCTCCACCGGCCGGCCCAAGGGCTGCGTGATCCCGCACCGGGCGATCAGCAACACCGTCGCCTGGTACACCCGTGACCTGGACATCACCGCCGACGACCGGCTGAGCTGGTTCTGTAGTCCCGGCTTCGACGCCTCGTGCATCGAGGTGTGGCCGGCGCTGCGGGCGGGAGCCACCCTGCACGTGGTCCCCGACGAGGCCCGGCTCGACCCCGTGCGCCTGCGGAACTGGTTGGTCGCCACCGGCATCACCGTGGCGTTCCTCCCCACCCCGGTCGGGGAACTGCTGCTCGACCTGGACTGGTCCGCCGGGCCCCGACCGGCACTGCGGCACCTCGTCGTCGGCGGCGACCGGCTGCGTCGGGGGGCCACGCCGGACCTGCCGTTCACGCTCACCAACGTGTACGGTCCCACCGAGGCGACCGTCGTCTCCACCTGGGTCCACCTCGACGGCACCACCGGCGACGACGAGCCGCCGTCGATCGGTCGACCGGTGCCCGGCACCTTCGTCCGGGTGCTCGACGACGAGGGTCGACCCACTCCGGTCGGCGTACCCGGTGAGGCGTACCTCGGCGGCCGGCAGTTGGGCCGGGGTTACCTGGGACTGCCGGAGGAGACCGCCGCCCGGTTCCTCCACCACCCCGAGTACGGTCCGGTCTTCCGCACCGGCGACGTGCTCCGATGGCGCCCCGACGGGCAGTTGGAGTTCCTGCACCGCGCCGACGCCCAGGTGCAGATCCGTGGCTTCCGGGTGGAGCCCGGGGAGCCCGAGCACCACCTGCGCCGCCTCGACGGGGTGCGGGACGCGGCGGTGCGCGGCTGGACCGACCCCGAGGGCGGGCACTACCTGGCCGGGTACGTGGTGCCCGACCGCCCCGGGGTCGACCCGGCGGAACTGGCCCGCCAGCTCGCCGCCCGACTGCCGGACTACCTCGTGCCGACCGTGTGGACGATCCTGCCCGAGTTGCCCGCCACGGAGAGCGGCAAGATCGACCGGGCGGCGCTGCCGGAACCGGACCGGACGTCGGCGGAGTGGGCCGGCACGGGAAGCCCGCCTGCGGACGACCTCGAACGCCGGCTGCACGACCTCTGGTGTGCCGAGCTGGGCCTGCCCACGCTCGGGGTGGAGACCACCTTCTTCGCTCTGGGCGGCACCTCGCTGACCGCGATGCGGCTGCTCAACCGGGTCCGCGCGGAGACCGGCGAGAGCATCGGAGTGCTGGACTTCCTGCGGGAACCCACGGTCCGGGCAATGGCGCGGCGGCTGCGGGAGACGTGGGCGGAGCCGGCCGACGCCGGAGCGCCGGCCCGGGTGAGGGGGACACTGTGACCGCTCCCCAGCCGGCCGATCTGGACGACCTGCTGCGCGAGCTGCGCCGCCGGGACGTGCGGCTCACCGTACGCGGAGGGCAGCTCGACTACGACGCGCCCGCCGACGCGCTCGACGCGGACCTGCTCGCGGCCATGCGTCGGCTCAAGCCGGCGCTGCTGGGCCGCCTCCGCCGAGCCGGCCCGGCGGTGACGTCCGCCGGACCGGACGGCGCAGCCCGGCCCGCCGACGTCGGCTCCGTCGATGCCGTGCCCGGCGACGACGACGGCGACGACCGGCGGGTGCTGGTGACCGCGCCGACCAGCGTCGGCCAGGCCCGGCAGTACCAGATCACCAGGGAGACCGCCTTCCCGCAGGTGCTGACCGTCGCCTTCCGGCTGACGCTGCACGGCCCGCTCGACCGGGCGGCGCTGCGTCGGGCACTGGCCGACCTGACCGTCCGGCAGGCGGCCCTGCGGACCCGGCTGGCGGTGCGGGACGACGGGGTGTGGCAGCAGGTGCTCGCCCCCCGGTCGGTGCCGCTGCCGGTGCGGACGGTCGCGGCGGACGACCTCGACCGGGCGGTCGAGGAGTGGGCCTCGATCCCGTTCGCCCTGGAGCGCGAACCGGCGTTCCGGGCGGCGCTGTTCCAGACCGACGGCCCGACCGGGCCGGACGACCGCCGGCACGAGCTGGCCCTCGCCATCCACCACGGTTTCGTGGACGGCTGGTCGGCCCAACCGCTCCTGGACGACCTGGCGGAGTTCTACCGGGCGGCGGTCACCGGCCACCCGGCCGAGCTGCCGCCGTTGCCCGCCGAGTTCGTCGACTTCTGCCGGTGGGAGGTCGAGTACCTGGCCCGGCCGGAGACCCACCGGATGCTCCGGGAATGGGTCGACGAGCTGCCCGCCGGGACCGTCCCGATGCGGCTGCCCACCGACCGGCCGCGCGTTCCCCTCACCACCGACCCCGGCGGGGTGCTCCACCACACCTTCCCGCCCGACCTGGTCG
This sequence comes from Micromonospora sp. NPDC050187, assembly GCF_044459745.1. Classification (NCBI taxonomy): domain Bacteria; kingdom Bacillati; phylum Actinomycetota; class Actinomycetes; order Micromonosporales; family Micromonosporaceae; genus Micromonospora; species Micromonospora sp. NPDC050187. The sequence goes on along the minus strand of NZ_JBITJH010000002.1, from coordinate 413,860 downwards.
CGGCGGTGTCGGCGTACGGCGTGAGTCGCGGCGCCACCCCGTACGCGGTGTTCGCGGCGGCCTTCACCTGGCTGCTGCACGACCTGACCGGCGCACCGACCGTCAACCTGGTCGCCTCGGTGGCTAACCGCACCGATCCCCGGTACGACCGGGTGGTGGGGGTCTTCGCCCAGGCGGCCCTGCTGCTCGTTCCGGTCGTCGGCGTGGCGTCCTTCGACGAGCTGGTCCGGCGGACCGCGCGGGTGACCTGGCAGGCCCTGGCCCGCCAGTCGGTGCCCTCGTCGGTGCAGATCGCGGCGCTCGGCGAGGCGTTCACCAACTTCCCCTGCCGGGTCTACTTCGACCTGCTCGACATGGCCGACCCGGTCCTACGCCTGGCCGGCCTGGAACCGGCCCCGGCCCGGGACGTCGTGCTGGCCGGCTCCCGGGGCGACCTGACCTGGCAGCTCCGTCCGCTGCCGGAGGGTGGGATGGCGTTGCTCATCGAGTACGCGACGAACCTCTTCGACGCCGACACGGTCGTCGGTTGGCTCGACCGGTACCAGCGGCTGCTCTCCCGGTTGTTGGCCGCGCCGGATGCCCCGCTGCCCCGCGCCGGTGACGCCGGGGCGCCGTGACCGGCGGGTGGTCCGCCGGGTTCGGCGGACCACCGGTGCGGGCGTGCGGACGGCCGGTACCTGAGGGCCGACGGGTGGGCGGCCCCGGGCCGGAACCTAGGCGATCTCGACGAAGTCGAGTTCCGCCCAGCGGCTGCGGTGGGTCAGCCGGAGGGTGTTGTTGCCGGCGTTGAGCGTGACGTCGGCCCGGACCTGCCGCCAGGTCTCCCATCCCGTGTTCGGGTAGGTGACCGCCTGGGCCGCCCCGCCGTTCACGATGAGGGTGTGCTGGGCGTCGCCGTAGCCGGCGGAGTACGCGATGTGCGCGGTGTAGTTCCCGGCGCGCGGGGCGAACACGGTCACCTCGACCCAACTGTCGGCGTGGTCGATGTACGCGACGGCCTGCCCCTGGGAGGCGGTCGTGGTGGTGCGTACCGCGCAGTTGTTGAGCCGGCCCCGCTCGCTCTCGTAGCGCACCCGGCTGCCCCGCACGACGGGGTACCCGCCGGACCAGCCGAGGTCCGCCACGTACATCCCCCGGGCGCTGTTGTTGTTGATCCAGCCGTGGAAGACGATGCGGTCGCCGCCGGCCTCCCGGACGACGTCCGCACCGCCCGGCCCCCGGACGGCGTTGTCGAACGAGGCCGTGGTGAGCAGCGAACGGTACGCCTTGGTGTACGGGCCGGTCAGCGAGCCCGAGGTCGCGTAGCTGGTCTGGTAGGCGTCGCCGCCGTACCCGCCGAGGGAGTAGAACAGCACGTACTGGCTGCCGACCTTGGTCAGCACCGGTGCCTCGATGACCCCGGCCTCCTCCGGGCGACCGCTGCGTAGCAGCTCCACCCGGGATCCCTGCAACGTCACCCCGTCGGCGGCGACCTGCTGGAGCCAGAGGCTCGTCGGTTGGCCGATCGCGTTGCCGTCGTCCTTGTAGAGCATGTACCGCAGGCCGGTGCTGTCGACGAAGCTGGACGCGTCGATGTCGCCGCCCTCGCCGCCGTTGCAGATCAGCGGCCCGGTGCCGACCGGGGTGAACGGCCCCAGCGGCGATCCGGCCGTGGCCGCCCCGATGCACTGCCGGCCCACGCTGCGGCTGAGCGCGGTGTAGTAGAGCACGTACCTGCCGTCGGCGCGGCGGAACACCTCGGGTGCCCAGGTGCGTCCGCCGCTGGCCCAGGCACCGAGAGTGGGCAGGACGTCGGGCCGGCGCGTCCAGGGGCCGGTCAGCGAGGTCGCCGTGGCCACCGGCACGTTGCCGTTGCCGTTGTTGGTCGAGTAGGCGTGGTAGGTGTCACCGACCTTCAGGATGTCGGGGTCAGGGAAGTCGCTGCCGATGACCAGCGCCGGTGCCGTGGTGGCGGCCAGGGCGGGTGGTGCGGCAATGAGGACGAGAGGGCTGGCCGCGAGGGCGGCGACCAGGCAGGAGAGAAGTCGGCGCATGACCGAATACAACCACGTGCATCGATGTAAAGAAAGGGATCCGGCGCTACCGGGCGGCGTGGGGGGCGCGCGGCGGGCGGGGGATCGGCTCGACGGGCACCGCCGGTGACGCGGTCGACACCAGGCTCGGCGACTGCTCCGGCCCGCCGGCGAGTGAGATCAGGGACGTCAGCAGCGACAGGACCGCGCCGCCGGCAGCCACCCCGCCGGCCATCGGCCAGTCGGCGGTCAGGATGTCGAACCAGCCGTCGAGGGCCCAGAGGCCGAGCAGCGCCTGCGCGGCCGACTTGACCGCCCGTTCGGCGGTCTGCTTCCAGAAGGTCGTGGTGAACACGGTGTCTCCAGGTGCGACACGGCCCGGAAACGGCGCGGTCCGGGCGGAGGGGACGGGGTCGGCGGGCCGCCGGACGCACCGGCGCTCACCTGTGGACAGCCTGCCCGGACCACCGTCCCGCCGCCGTCATCGGCCGCCCGGCCCGCGAAGACGCGACCGCGCCTTCCAGGCGGCGGTGGACCGGACGCGTTCGTCGACGCCCGTGCTACCAGCGGTTGCGTGCCTCCTCCGCCCAACCGACCAGACCGTCGAGGTCGACCCGCTCGCCGTCGTCGGTGGCCGCCCAGCCCGTGAAGTGCCCGAAGCACTGGTGGGTCTCGTTGGCGACGACGCCGAGGCCGGTGCGGGAGACCCGCTCGTGGAAGGGATGGAACGTCACGTCGACCCGGGGACCGGCGATCCGCCACGGACGGATCCAGTCGGAGCGGTCGTACCGCCAGCGCAGCTCGTCACCGATCTTGTGTAGCCGGCCACCGACGACGAGCGCGTTCTCGGTGCTCCCGGTGCCGTCGGTCCAGGCCCCGCCGAGCTGGATCGCGCGACCGGGTCCCGCACCCGCCGCCCAGTTCCAGGTGATCGAGTACGGCCACTTGCCCCGCCCGTGGTCCAGCACCGCGAACGACTCCGCCGGCGGGACGTCGTAGCAGGTGGGACCCACCCGGAACCGGCCGCGCACCGGCCGTCCGACGTCCTTGACCGTGTACTGGAAGCGGTGCCGTCCCCAGGGCACCACCACGCCGAGCGACTCGTGCCCCGGCGGCATCGGCACGGTCAGGTCGATCTCGACCTGCCCGGCGCTGGCCCGCAGGGCGGTCGCCCCGGGTGTCTGGTCGACCGTCACGGTCACCGCGCCGGCCCGGACCGACACCCGCCCCGCGCCGCTGCGCTCGGGCAGGACGACCCCGCGGGCCAACGGGACCACCGCCTCCGTGGCGACCTCCGTGCCGGTGGCCCGGTCGAGCAGGTAGACGCTGTGCACCCCGGCGTAGTCGAGGGAGGACGCGACGACCCCGAGGACGTGCGTGGGGGTGACCACCCCCCAGTACTCCCACCGCTTGCGCCGGCCCCAGCCCCGCAGGTTGGCCCGGTGCAGCGGCCGGCGGGTCCAGCCGACCGCGTCGGGGTTGAGGCGGCCGTCCGGCAGACACAGCTCGACCGGCTCGGTGATCTCGCGCTCGTGCGTCATGGCGGCAGGCTACCGACCGGTCGGTCGTCGATGGAGGGTCGGCGGAACCGGCAACGGGCGGGCACTCCTGTGGTTCTCCGCACTCCGTCCGGTGTGGTCGTCGCCGACGGAGTCGGTGGCCGGCCCCGTGGTCGACCCGCCGATTCGTTCGTAACGTGTGGAGCATGATTCGCACCGCGCACGCCCTGCTCACCACCGGCACCGCCACCCGGCGGGCCGCGCCGCCCGAGGACGGTCTGGTCGGCCACGTCACCGACCTGGTCGAACGGCTCGGTGGCCCCGGAGCGGGCCTGGCCGTCGCGCTGGAGAACCTCTTCCCGCCGATCCCCAGCGAGGTGATCCTTCCCCTGGCCGGCTTCGCGGCGGCCCAGGGACGGATGAGCGTGCTCGGCGCGATCTTCTGGACCACCCTCGGCTCGTTGCTCGGCGCACTCGCGCTGTACCGGATCGGCGCGGTGCTCGGCCGGGACCGGATCCGGGCGGTCGCGGCGCGGCTGCCGTTGGTCAAGCTCAGCGACGTGGACCGCACCGAGGCGTGGTTCCTGCGGCACGGGGTCAAGGCCGTCTTCTTCGGCCGGATGATCCCGATCTTCCGCAGCCTGATCTCCGTGCCGGCCGGGGTGGAGCGGATGCCCATCGGGACTTTCGCCGTCTACACCACGCTGGGCAGCCTGATCTGGAACAGCGCCTTCGTGCTGGCCGGCTACCTGCTCGGCGACAACTGGCACCTGGTGGAGGGGTACGTCGGAGTGCTCCAGAACGTGGTGATCCTCGGCTGCGTGGTGGCCGTCGGCTGGTTCGTGGGCTCCCGCCTCGTCCGGGCCCGACGGGGCGGGGCGTCAGCCGCTGGTCCGGTCCCGCCGGTCGAGCCCGCGCCGCTGAGTGTCGCCCCCGATCCGGTCGAGCCCGCGCCGCTGCGTGTCGCCCCCGATCCGGTCGGACCCGCGCCGCTGCGTGTCGCCCCCGATCCGGGCGGGCGGGGCACGATCTACCGCAGCGCCCGCTCGGACGGGTGGCCGTCCGGCGGACACTCCGACGGGAGGCCCTGAGCCGGTGGCGGGAGACCGGCCGGTGCCGCCGCGCCCGGGAGGGATTCCCCTCGGGGTCGCCCTCGGGATTCTCACCGCCGGCGTCGCGGGGCTCTTCCTCACGGTCGCGGCCGTCGCCGGGGCCGTCGCCGGGGTCGTGCCCCCGGTCCGCCGCCCGGTACGCGCCGAGATCCGGCGGTACGCCTCGGCGCTCGTGCGGCACGAGCGCCGTCGCCTCGTCCGGTTCCACGACGCCGAACTTGCGCCCGGCGCGGCGGGCGGGCGGAAGGATGTGGGCTACCTGGCCGTACGCCTGCTGCCCGGGGCGCTCGGCCTGCTGGCGTACGGGCTGCTCGCCGTCGGCGTGGTGCTGGCGTCTATCGTGCTGCTGGCCACGCTCCGGGGCGACCTCGGCGTGGCCGACGCGCTGGTGCAGGTGGTCGTCGGTGCGGCGTTGTTCCTGGTCAACGTCCAGGCCGTGGCGAGTGTCGGTGCGTTGGACGTGCGGCTCGCCCGGCGTCTGCTCGGCCCGAGCCGGCGGGAACTGCTCGAGGACCGCGTCCGGGAACTGGTGGTGAGCCGGGCGGGCGTGATGGCCGCGGTGGACGCCGAGCGGCAGCGCATCGAGCGGGACCTGCACGACGGGATCCAGCAGCGGCTCGTCGCCCTCGGCATGCTGCTCGGCCGGGCCCGCCGCAGCCGGGACGCCGCCCGAACGGCCGAACTGATCGCCCAGGCCCACTCCGACGTTCAGCAGGCCGTCGTGGAGTTGCGTGAGGTGGCCTGGCGGGTGTACCCGTCGGCGCTCGACGACGCCGACCTCGGGCAGGCGCTGGAGTTGGTCGCCCAGCGCTCCGACGTGCCGGTCCGCATCCGCTGCGACCTGCCGGCACGGCCCGCCCGGCAGGTCGAGACGGTGTTGTACTTCGTGGCCTGCGAGGCGCTGACGAACGCGGCGAAGCACGCCGTCGCTACCCTGATCACCGTCGAGATCGGTGCGGGGGAGGGGATGGTCCGGATGGCGGTGGGCGACGACGGCGTCGGCGGGGCCGACCCTGCCGGGCGGGGGCTGTCCGGCCTGGCCCGCCGGGTCGGGGCCCTCGACGGGCGGCTGCGCGTCGACAGTCCCGCCGGCGGGCCCACCACCGTCTCCGTGGAACTGCCGTGCGGATAGTGCTCGCCGAGGATTCCACCCTGCTGCGGGAGGGGCTGGCCCGGCTGCTGGTCGAGGAGGGGCACGACGTCGCGGCCACCGTCGCCTCCGCCGAGGAACTGACCGGAGCCGTCGACCGGCACCGGCCCGACGTCGTGGTCACCGACGTGCGGATGCCACCCACCCACACCGACGACGGGCTGCGGGCCGCCCTGGAGGTCCGGCGGCGCTGGCCGTCGACCGGCATCCTGGTGCTCTCCCAGTACGTCGAGAAGCGGTACGCCACCCGCCTGCTCGCCGACCGCCCGGAGGGCGTCGGCTACGTCCTCAAGGACCGGGTCGCCCAGGTGGACGACTTCCTCGACGCCCTCGACCGGGTGGCAGCCGGCGCGACCGCGCTCGATCCCGAGGTGGTCCGGCAGGTCCTGGCCGGCACGGACCCGGCCGATCCGTTCACCCGGCTGACCCCGCGCGAGCGGGACGTGCTGCACCACATGGCACAGGGCCACACCAACGCGACCATCGCGGAGCGGCTGCACGTGTCGCAGAGCGCGGTGGAGAAGCACATCAACACGATCTTCGACAAGCTCGACCTGCCGCGGGCGGCCGGCTACAGCCGCCGGGTGCTGGCGGTGCTCCGCTACCTCGGGGTCTGAGTCCGTCGGCTGGGTCAGTCCCGCGCGGGCAGGGTGAACCGCCAGCGCCGCGTCCGTAGGACGGGGACGACCCGGTCGACCGCGTCGACGGTCTGGCTGCGGTCGCCGCCACCGTCGTGCATCAGCACCACGGCACCGGGCGTGACCCCGTCGAGCAGCCGTCGGACGAGTTCGTCGGTGCCGGGCGGTTCCCAGTCGCCGACGGCCAGCCGCCAGCCGAGCGGCCGCATGCCCAGGGACGCGGCCACGGCGGGCGTCCCTCCCCAGGCGCCGTAGGGGGCGCGGAAGTACCGGATCCGGGCACCCGGTACGGCGCGCCGGATGGCGTCGTCGGTCTCCCGCAGGTCCGCCACGATCCGCTCGGGCGGCCAGCGGCCCATGTCGTCGTGGCGCATGCCGTGGTTGCCCAGGGCGTGCCCGTCGGCGACGATCCGGCGGACCACGTCGGGATGGTCGTCGACGTGCTCGCCCCAGAGGCAGAACACGGCGGCGATCCGGTGCCGGCGCAGGACGCCCAGCAGCCGCAGGGTGTCGGCGGGATTCGGTCCGTCGTCGAAGGTGAGGCTGACCGCGCGGCCACCGCCCCGGGCGGTGTCGACGATGGCGGCGCTGACGGGGCGGGGCCGGGCGGGGCCGGGCGCGCCGGCCGGGCGGGTCACGGCGGAAGGTGGCATCGGGTGTCCTGTCCGTACCGGGGCCGTCGCCGGGGCGCCGACCGGGTTCAGTGTTCGAGGTAGGTGGCGTGGTCGAAGTCGGCGTGGACGCCGTCGTTGCCCAGGTCCTGGACCCAGAGGCCGAGGAACGCCCCGGTGAAGCCCCACGCCGCCGGTTCCCCGTCGATGATCAGCGCGGCGTGCTCGTCGGAGAGGATGGTCGCGTCCAGCGTCGTCGGCAGCTCCCGCCAGCCGGCCCCGAGGTCGTACCCGAACCGGACGACCGGACCGTCGAACACCGCCCGCAGCCCGACCCGACCGGCGTCGCCGACCTCGACGGTCAGGTCGGGGTACGTCCGGCGGCGTCCACCGTCCGCGCTGAGCAGTTCCAGCACCACCTGCCCGTGGTCGGCCCGGGTCAGGTAGAGGTAGTGCCAGTTCAGGGTGTTGTAGTACGCGGTTATCCCGGCCAGGTGCCGGTGGTCGAGCGGGTCGAACTCGACCACCGTCTCCAGCGAGCACCGGGTCGCCCCGACCCGTCGCGCCACCAGGCTGGGCGTCTGCCGGCCGACCGGTGACTGCCCACCGTGGATCCGCAGGTGGGACGGGCGGGTCCGCAGGTCGAGCCAGTCCGGGCCGGCCGGCCGGCGCAGCGTCGACCAGCCCGGGCCGAGCCGGTCGTCGTCGAAGTGGTCGGTGGCCGGCTCCGGCGGCCAGGGGTGCGCGGGCAGGTCGGGCGCGGTGACCTCGTCCGCCGGGACGCCCCCGGGGACGCGGGGCCAGCCGCCCGGCGCCCACTCGATCCGCTGGATCGCGGTCTCCCGGCCCAGCACGCAGTTGCCCAGCGGCGTATAGGGCCGCCCGACCAGGTGCGCCAGGTACCAGTCGCCCGCCGGGGTGCGGACCAGGCTGCCGTGGCCGGCCTTCTGCAACCGTAGATCCGGGCGGCCGACCGAGGTCAACAACGGTCCCGCCGGATCCACCTCGTACGGCCCGAACAGCTCGCGTGACCGCGCGACGGTGACCTGGTGCTCCCAGCTGGTGCCCCCCTCGGCGGTGACCAGCCAGTACCAGCCGTCGTGGCGGTAGAGGCGCGGCGCCTCGGTGAGCCCGACCGGGGTGCCGGTGAAGATGGTCCGGGGACGGCCGACCAGTCGGCGCCGGACCCGGTCGTAGCGTTGGATCTCGATGCCGGCGAAGCGGTCGCGGCCGGGCCGCCAGTCGGCGCTCATGCTCAGCAGCCAGCTGTCGCCGTCGTCGTCGTGGAACAGCGAGGCGTCGAAACCCCGCCCGTGCAGCTTTACCGGATCGGACCAGGGACCGGCGATGTCGGGCGCGGTGACCAGGAAGTTCTGCGGATCCCAGTAGCCGCTCGCGAAGCTCGCCACGTCGCTGTACACCAGGTGGAACTCACCGTCGTGGTGGGACAGGTCCGGTGCCCACACGCCGTTGGAGTCCCCGCAGCCGCGCAGGTCGAGCAGGCGACGCTCGGTGATGATCCCGCCCAGTGGTCGCCAGTGCACGAGGTCACGGGAGTGGTGCACCCGCACCCCCGGATACCACTCGAAGGTCGAGGTGGCCAGGTAGTAGTCGGCGCCCACCCGCAGGATCGACGGGTCCGGGTGGAATCCCGTCAGGACGGGATTGCGGATCGACCGGGCGGCGGTCGCCACGTCAGCGGTCTCGGTCGACATGTCGGCTCCTCTGGTGCGGCTTTCGGCAAACTTCCGGAAGTCCCGTCCGGAAACGCGGTACGTCTCAACCACGGTAACCGCTCTTGTCGCGATAGGACAGACCCCTTGACCCGGTGTGCAACCACGTCGTAGCGTGCCCGCCATCACTTGGTAATTCCGGCACCGCTTGCGAAACTTCCGGAAAACCATGGCCGAATCGCGTCGGCCAGATCGGCATCCGAGCACCTCGTGAGTCCCCGAAGGGATGAACCATGGCAGCGCACCTCTCCCGCAGAACGCTGTTCGGCCTCGTCGGCGCCGGTGCCGGCGCCTACCTGCTCGGCGCCTGCGGCGGCGGGGACTCCGGCGACCCGGACGGCCCGCAGGCGATCAACTGGTGGCATATCCAGAACACCGAGCCGATGCTGCCGGTCTGGGCGGCGATGGCGAAGGAGTACCAGTCCACGCACGACGGCGTGACCGTCGAGATCCAGCCCCTGGAGAACGAGGCGTTCAAGGCCAAGCTGACCACCGCCACCCAGGCCGGAAGCCCGCCCGACCTCTTCCAGTCCTGGGGCGGGGGAGTGCTCCGGCAACAGGTCGACGCGGGCCTGGTCCGGGACCTCACCGACGACGTACGGCCCTGGATCGACACCCTGCTGCCCGCTGCGGTGCAGCCGTTCACCGTCGACGGCAGGATCTACGGCGTCCCGTTCGACGTCGGCATGGTCGGCTTCTGGTACAACAAGGATCTCTTCGCCTCCGCCGGTGTCACCGCCGAGCCCACCACCTGGGCCGGGCTCCTCGACGCGGTCCGGAAACTCAGGGCAGCCGGCACCGTTCCCATCGCGCTCGCCGGCAAGGAGAAGTGGCCGGGCCACTACTACTGGGCCTACCTGGCGATGCGCATCGGTGGGCTCGGCGCACTGCAACAGGCCGCCAAGGACAACAACTTCGACACCCCCGACTTCGTCGCGGCCGGTGAGCGGCTCAAGGAACTGGTGGACCTGCAACCGTTCCAGAAGGGCTTCCTCGGCGCGGACTACAGCTCCCCGGACGGGCAGGCCGCCACGATGGGCAACGGCGGCGCGGCCATGGAACTGATGGGCCAGTGGGCCCCGTCGGTGCAGGCGTCCTCCTCCACCAGCAAGAAGGGACTCGGCGACAAACTCGGCTTCTTCCCGTTCCCGTCGGTCGAGGGGGGCCGGGGCTCGGCGTCGGAGGCGTTCGGCGGCGGCAACGGCTTCGCGGTCGGCAAGGACGCGCCCGCCTCGACGGTCGACTTCCTCCGGACGCTGCTCACGGTCGACAACCAGCGCAAGGCCGCGGCGACGGGGGCGGTGCTGCCCACGGCCACCGCCGCCGCCGACGCCATCTCCGACCCCAACAACCGGGTGGTCGCGCAGACCCTGGCCGCCGCGACCGGGTTCCAGCTCTACCTCGACCAGGCCTACCCGCCGGCCGTCGGCCAGCAGGTCAACGACAGCGTCGCCGAGCTGGTCGCCGGTAACCGGACGCCCGCGCAGATCGTCCGGGACATCACCACGGTGGCGAAGAACCAGTAGGCATGGTCACCGACCACACCGGCCCGGAGTCGGCCGCCAGAATCGAGGGGAAACGGGTATGACCACGGCGTCGACCACGTCCGGCCCACGGCGTGGCGGTGCGACGGGCCCTCCGGTCCCGGGACCGGACGGCGCGCGACCGCGTCGCCGCCGGCCCCGGGCGGGCCGCCTAACCGCGATCACCACCTTCCTCACCCCGGCGTTGGTGCTGTTCCTGCTGCTGGTCGTCGCCCCGATCGTGGTGGCCAGCTATGCCAGCCTGTACAAGTGGAACGGCTTCGGCCTGCCGGACAACTTCGTCGGGCTGGAGAACTACACCCGCGCCCTCGGCGACCCCACGTTCCGGGGGGACCTGTGGCGGGGCCTCGTCCTGGTCGTGCTGTCGCTCGTCGTCCAACTGCCGGTCGCGTTGGGCCTGGCCATGCTGCTCAACCAGCCGCTCGCCGGCCGCAGCGTCTACCGGCTGCTCTTCTTCGCGCCGTACGTGCTCTCCGAGGTCACCACCGCGGTCCTGTTCACCCTGGTGTTCTCGCCCAACCGGGGACTCGGGGACACACTGTCGCGGTGGCTGGGCGCCGACGCGGGTGCGGTCTTCGCCGACCCGGACACCGTGCTGCTCGCGGTCTTCCTCGTGATCTCCTGGAAGTACTTCGGCCTCCACATGATCCTCTACCTCGCCGGCCGGCAGGGCATCCCCAAGGAACTCTTCGAGGCCGCCACCACCGACGGCGCCGGGGCCTGGCAGACGTTCCGCCACGTCACCCTGCCGCTGCTCGGCCCGACCATCCGGATCAGCGTGTTCCTGTCGGTCATCGGCACCATCCAGCTGTTCGACATGGTCTGGGTGCTCACCGGCGGCGGCCCGATCCACGCCTCGGAGACCATGGCCGTGACGATGTACCAGTACGGATTCCGCCGCTTCGAGGTGGGTTACGCCAGCGCGATCAGCATCGTCATGTTCCTGCTGAGCCTCGTCTTCGCCCTCGTCTACCAGCGGTACGTGCTGCGCCGCGACACCGAGGGCGCCCTCACCAACCAGGGAGGCCAACGGTGACCGGCACCGCGAACCCCGGGCGGCGGGCCCGCCTCGTGCTGCACCTCGTCTGCGTCGCCGTCGCCGCCCTCATCGTCGTGCCGGTCTGGTTCGGGCTGCTCGGCGGGTTCAAGGACAACGGCCAGCTCTCCACCAACCCGCTCGGCTGGCCCGACCCGTGGGTGACGGAGAACTACACCGGGATCCTCGGCTCCGGGGTGTTCTGGCGGCAACTGGGCAACAGCGTCCTGATCGCGGTGGCCACGACGGCTGTGGTCGTCGGCGCGGCGGCGATGGCCGCGTTCGTCTTCGCGCGTTTCGCGTTCCGCGGCCGGGAGTTGCTGGCCACCCTCTTCGCGGTCGGGCTGATGTTCCCGTTCGCGGTGGCCATCCTGCCGCTGTTCGTCCTGCTGCGCGGGATGGGCCTGCTGGACAACCCGCTCGGGGTGATCCTGCCGCAGGCCGCGTTCGGGCTGCCGGTCACCATCATCATCCTGCGGCAGTTCTTCCGCACCATCCCCGGGGAGGTCGAGGAGGCCGCCGTCCTCGACGGGTGCGGCCCCTTCGGGTTCTTCTGGCGGATCCTGCTGCCGATGGCCCGTCCCGCGCTGGCCACCGTCTCGGTGCTGGCCATCGTGTCGAGCTGGAACAACTTCATGCTGCCGTTGGTGGTGTTCACCGACCAGAGCTGGTGGACCCTCCCGGTCGGGGTGCAGGCCTTCCAGGGGCAGTACGCCGACGACACCGCCCGGGTGCTCGCCTACGTGGTGCTGTCCATGCTGCCGGCCCTGGGCTTCTACGCCGTCGCCGAACGCCAGCTCATCGGCGGTCTGGCCGGCAGCGTGAAGGGCTGAGCCGCGTCCCCCGCCACCGGGGGGCGCGTCGGCGGCTCCGGTAGCCTTCACCGACCACAGGCACGAGCCACGACGAAAGGGCGGACCGTGGGCACCGACAACGACCGGAACGTCACCATCGCGATGATCGCGCGCCTGGCCGGCGTTTCCGTGCCGACGGTCTCGCGGGTCATCAACGGCCGGTCCGACGTCGCCCCGCAGACCCGCGAACGGGTCGAGGAGCTGCTCACCCGGCACGGCTACCGCCGCCGTCCGCCGAGCCGGCGGCCCCGCTCCGGCCTGGTCGACCTGGTCTTCAACGACCTCGACAGCCCGTGGGCGGTGGAGATCATCCGTGGGGTGGAGGACGTCGCGCACAGCAGCGGCGTCGGCACCGTCGTGTCGGCGATCCACCGGCGCACCTCGTCGGCCAAGCAGTGGCTCGACAACATGCGGACCCGCTCCACCGAGGGGGTCATCTTCGTGACCTCGATGGTGGCGCCACCGTTGCAGGCCGAGCTGCGCCGCCTCAACATCCCCGTGGTCATCGTCGACCCGGCCGGGGTGGCCCCGCAGGAGGCGCCGACGGTCGGGGCCACCAACTGGGCGGGCAGCCTGCGGGCCAACCAGTACCTGCTCGGCCTCGGCCACCGGCGGATCGGGTTCATCGCCGGGCCGCCCCAGCTGATGTGCAGCCGGGCCCGGCTCGACGGCTACCGCGCGGCCCTCGAGGCCGCCGGCATCGCCTTCGACGACGCGCTCGTCCGTCCCGGCAACTTCTACCACGAGGCCGGGTACGCCGCCGGCACCCAGCTGCTGGCGTTGCCCGATCCGCCGACGGCCATCTTCGCCTCCAGCGACCAGATGGCGCTCGGCGTCTACGAGGCGGTACGCAAGCGTGGCCTGCGAGTGCCCGACGACGTCAGCGTGGTCGGCTTCGACGACCTGCCCGAGGTCCGCTGGTGCTCCCCGCCGCTGACCACGATCCGCCAGCCGCTGGCCGAGATGGGCATGCTCGCCGCGCGGACCGTGTTGCGGCTGGCCCGTGGCGAGAAGATCGAGAGCCCCCGGGTGGAACTCGCCACCGAACTCGTCGTCCGCGACAGCGCCGCCCCGCCGGCCGACCGGTAGGGGACCCGTCTCACCGGTCCCGGACCGCCCGGCGGGACAGCCCCAACCCGAAGGCGGCGGCCAGCGTCGCGGCGGTCGCGAGGAAGAGCACCGTGCTGCCGTACGTCTCCACCACCACACCGGCCATCACGGTGGAGAGCGGGAACAGACCCAGCGCGGCGAAGAGGACCGCGCTCATCACCCGACCGAGCAGGTGCGCGGCGGTGTTCTGCTGGACGACCGTGATGATCAGCACGTTGGTGACCGTACTGGCGACCCCGGCGACGGCGAGGGCGACGAGCGCGCCGGCATAGCCGGCGAACGGCACCAGCGCCACCGCCCCGGCCATCACCAGCCCGGAGAGCATGGCGGTGGCCCCCCGACGTCGGAGACCGGTCAGTCCGGCGCTGAACAGCCCACCCGCGAGCGAACCGCCGGTGAACGCGGCCAACAGGCCACCGAAGCCGCCGGGACCGGCGGCCAGGTCCACACTGGCCAGTGAGGGCAGACCGACCCGGATCATCCCGCCGACGGTCAGGTTGGCCGCCGCGGTCACCACCAGGACCGTCCGCAGCAGCGGCGACTCGCGCAGCAGCTGCCGGAACGTCACCCGCGTCGCCGGCGGCGACCCGGCCTCGGCGACGACCGGCACGGCCCGGCGGTGGCTCGCCCCGATGGCCGCCAGACAGACCGCCGACACCGCGAAGGTGAGCGCGTCCACGGTGAACGCCGCGCCCGGCGAGAGCGCGACCACCACCAGGCCGGCCACTCCGGGTCCGGCCAGCCCGGCGGCGAAGGCGGCGGTGCTGTTCAGCGCGTTGCCCGCCTGGAGCTGCTCGGGCGGGAGCAGCCGGGGCGTGATGGCGTACGCCGCGGGTTGGAACAGGCCGGCCCCCAGGCCGGTGCCGGCGACCAGGAGTCCGAGCAGCAGGAGGTCGCGGACGCCGGTGAAGGCGGCCGCCGCGATTCCGACGGTGGACGCCAGCCGCGCGAGGTCGGCGGCCAGCATCACCCGCCACGCCCCGATCCGGTCGGCGAGGATCCCGCCCAGCGGTGTGGTCGCCAGCCGGCACAGGCCGTAGACGGCGACCAGCAGCCCGAGTTCCCGGGCGCCCCCGCCGATCCGGTAGACCAGCCAGGGCAGTGCGACCGCGTGGAACGCGTCGCCGAAGACCGAGACGGACTCGGCCGCGAACAGCAGCCGGAAGTTCCGGGACCGCAGCGGCGTCAGGTCCAGCCGGGGCCGCAGGCGTCGACGGGTGGCGGTGGCGGAGTCAGCCATGCCGGGCCACCGGCAGTGACTCCAGCCCGCGCAGCATGATCGTGTTGCGCCACCGCAGGGTGTCCTCGCCGCCGGCCAACGTCAGCCCGGGGTGGCGTTCCAGCAGCCGGCCCAGCGCCACCTCTCCCTCGAGCTTGCCGAGGAACGCGCCGAGACAGCGGTGCAGGCCGTGCCCGAAGGCGAGGTGCCCGGGATCGGCGCGGTCGAGGACGAGCCGGTCGGCGTCGGGAAACCGGTCGGGGTCGCGGTTGGCCCCGCCCAGCGAGACGAGGACCAACTCGCCGGCGGGGATCTCGACCCCGTCGACGTCCACCGGCGCGGTGGTGAACCGCAGCGTTGCCATGCTGACCGGGGACTCGTACCGGAGGAACTCGTCCATCGCCACGGGCAGGGCCGCCGGGTGCTCCCGCAGCCAGCGGTACTGGTCGGGGTGGCGGATCAGGGCGAGGGTGGCGGTGCCCAGCAGGTTGACGGTCGTCTCGTGACCACCGATGAGCAGCAGGAACACCATGCCGACGATCTCGTCGTCGGTAAGTTGGCCCTGGTCGCGGGCGGCGAGCAGCACGGTCAGGATGTCGTCGCGGGGATCGGACCGGCGCTGCCGGAGCAGCCCGGTGATGTAGTCGGTCAGGTCCCGCATCGCCCGGTCGAACGCCTCGGAGTCGTCGCTGTGGGTGAGGATCGCGGTCGACCAGTTCCGGTAGGCGAGGCGGTCCTCCGGCGGGAAGCCGATCAGCTCACAGATGATCAGCATGGGCAGCGGGAAGGCGAAGTCCGTCACCAGGTCGACGGTGTCCCGGCCGTCGAGCCCGTCGAGCAGCGTGGTGGTGATCCGCTCGACCATCGGCCGCATCGCCGCCACCCGCTTGGCGGTGAAGAACCCGTGGATCAGCCGGCGGAGCCGGGTGTGGTCGGGTGGGTCGCTGTTGAGCATGTGGACCATGTCGCTGCCGAGGGTCGTACCCTCGACCCGCTCGTCCGCCAGTTCCTGCGCCCGCCGGACGTCCTGGCCGAACCGGGGGTCGGCCAACGCGGCCCGTACGTCGCGGTACCGGGCGATCACCCACATGGGCAGGCCCTCGTCGCTGTGCAGGATCGACACCGGGCCGTTGGCCCGGATCCGGGCCAGGGTGGGGTAGGGGTCGACGATGAACGGGGCCTGCCCCGGTGACGCCGGCTCGTCCCTGGTGGTGTCCATGGGTCTCCTCGTGGCGAGCGGTCGGGGTGCTGGCGGGCGGTCGGGGAGCTACACGATGAGGGCGGGGAACGGCCAGCGGTAGGCGCGGGTCGGCAGCCACCACAGGTGCCCGGCCCGCTCGACGACCAGACGCGCCCCGACGAGATCGCGACGCACCTCGGCCGGCACCAGGTCCGTGGCGACACCTTCCGCCGCCGCGGCGACGGCCGCGAGATGCTGCGGTTCGTCGATGGTGACCACCTCCAGCGAGCCGGACCGCCGGTCCCGGACCTCGACGAAGCCCGGTCCCCGTCGGTGGACGCACCGGCAGGGGAAGAACGCGTTCCGCCAGCCGGCGGTGGCCGTGCCGTCCGGGTCGCCGTCGATCCGCGTCGGCGGGTACAGGTGGGTGAACAGGCCGTCGCCGTGGCACCCGTCGTGGCAGCGGGCCGTCCAGTCGACCGCGACACCGTGTGCGGTCAGCTCGCGGAGCAGCGCGACCGCCCGGGCCGAGGCGGCGTCGGCGTCGGGACACAGGTCGACCGGGGCGGGCAGCCGCGCGTGCCGGGCCCCCTCGCGGTACCAGCCGGCGGCGGCCGGGGTGCACGCCCCGGCGAGGTGGCGGGTGCCCAGCGCCATCCCGGGCAGCCGGGCGGCGACCGGGTCGTAGTCCCGGGACAGGTCGACCCGCACCCCGGCGGCGTCGACGTCAACCGGCCGCGACGGCATGGCGATCCTCCCCACCTGCTGCCGCCCCGTCCGCCCCGGCGCGCCGGTGGTCGATCCGGGCCAGCACCTGGTTGTGCGACTCCACGGCGGTGTGCACGTAGCAGCCGCCCTCCCGGAACACGATGCCCAGCTCCCACCACTGCTCCAGCAGCGGACGCACCACGGCCTCCCCGCCCGGGGTCCGGTCCGCCAGCGCGGCGGGCGTGCGGGGCTGCTCCAGCATCCGGAACAGTCCGACCTCGACCGGCGAGGTCAGCTCCCGCACCGACCAGTCGTAGGCGGCACGCCGGCTGACCAGTACGATCCGGTCGTCGAGGTCCTGCCAGGTGAGTCGGCTGACCGGGTAGGCGGCCCGCCAGCGGTCCAGGGCGGCGTCGAGGGCCGCCGCCTCCTGCCGGTCGATGCCCCGGGCGACGGTGGTGAAGATGTACGCCAGGTCGGCGAGTTCCCCGGCGGGCAGCTGGTAGATCTCCCGGTACTGCGGGGCCGGCTCCAGGGTCGGGAAGCCCAGCTCCGGTCGGTCGAAGTAGGGGCTGAACCGTTCGATGGCGATCCGGGCGGAGCCCATCGGGGGGTCGAGGTGGTGCAGCATCGGCAGTTGGGCGACGACCTCGGTGTAGTCCTCGGTCTTCTCGCCCGGGAAGCCGTACAGGTAGTTCCAACTGGTGGTCACCCCGGCGCTCTGCGCCTCGCGCAGCGCCCGGACGTTCTGGCAGCCGGTCACGCCCTTGTCCATCAGCCGCAGCACGTGGGTGCTGAGGTTCTCGATCCCCGGCTGGACCTGCACCGCGCCCGCCTCGGCCAGCCGCCGGAAGTGCTGCCGGCGCAGGTTGGCCTTGACCTCGAAGTGCAGGCGTACGTCGTACTCCGACTCGGCCAGCCGCAGCAGCACCGAGTCGAAGTACGCCATGTCCAGGATGTTGTCGACCACGATGAAGTCGAGCAGTTGGTGTTCGCGGGCCAGGCCGAGCACCTCGTCGAGGAAGCGGGCCGGGCTCTTGCTGCGGAACTGCATCAGCGAGCCGTTGAGCCCGCAGAACGTGCAGTGGTGCTTCTCGCCCCACCAGCAGCCGCGTGAGCCCTCGACGACCAGCTTCGGCGCCACCCACTCGGCGGCTGCCGAGGCGTCCAGACGCTCGACGTAGCCGGCGTAGTCCGGCGCGACGATCCGCTCCGGCGGCAGCGGCCGGGTCGACAGCGGGTTGGCCCGTGCCGTGCCGGTCGGGTCCCGCCAGCACAGCCCGGGGATGTCCGCCAGGTCCGCCGTTGCGGCGGCCACCGCGTCGAGCAGCCGGGGGAAGGCCAACTCACCCTCGCCCCGGACGACGAAGTCCAGGAAGGGGAAGTTACGGTGCAGCGCCGCGCCCTGCGCCCCGTCGCAGTTGGCCCCGCCGAGCACGGTCCGCACGTCCGGGCGGCGCTGCTTGAGCAGGCGGGCGGTGGCCAGGCTGGCCGTGTTCTGCTGGAAGGTGCTGGTGAAACCGACGACGTCGGCGTCCGTGGCGCACAGGTCGGCGACGAGCGTGTCCACGAAGTCGGGCACCAGCCGGTGCAGCTCGGCGGTCAGCGCGATCTCGGCCGGGTCCGACCCGGCGTCGGCCAGCAGCCCGGCGAACGACGTGGCCGGCCGTGGTGCGCCGTAGAGGGCGCCGGAGAACACCCAGTCCCCGGCTCCCTGGAAGTAGGACGACTCGGAGAAGTACTGGTAGTCGGCCAGGCCGAAGGGGAGTCGTGCCACCGCCCAGTCGACGAAGTCGAGGTTGGCGTGGCGGATCTCGACGTCGTGGCCGGCCCGGGTGGCCGCCGTACGCAGGATGCCCAGCGCCAGCGACGGGACGTCGAGCGACCCCCACGGCATGTGCACCAGGACGATCTTCAACAGCGGACTCCTCTCGACCGGACGGGGGCACCGTTCCCGGAGCCGCGCTCGCGCTCCGGAAACGGCGCGTGGGCGTGCCTCACCGGGTCACTTGCCGGTGTTGCGGTCCGCGTCGGTCGCCTGCGGACGCGCGGCCGGGACCGCCCGGTCAAGATCGAGGAGCATCTTGACGATGACGGCGCCACGGTCCCGCTCGCCGGTGCTGATCGGGTCGTTCCGCACGATGCGTCGCTTCATTCCATTCACCTCCCTCCGATGGGGTCCGGGGTAGCCCCCCGCCCGCTGCGGAGGTCCGGTTCGGGTGCGTCGGTGGGCTGCCGCCCGGCCTCAGGGCGTGGGGGCAGCGCCGTCGCGGCGTAGCGGAGCAGGGCGGTGAAGACCGCCGTCTGGCCGGCGGGATCCCCGTGGTGTCCGCCCGGGACCCAGAGCACCTCGTGCGGCACGGACCGGCGGCGCAGCCCGGCCACGTACCGCCGGACCGCGTCGGCCGGGCACCGCTCGTCGTCGGTGGCGGCGGCGAGGAACAGCGGACCCCGGACCCGGTCCAGGTAGGTCATCGGGTCGGCGGCGCGGTACCGGTCGGGGACCTCGTCGGGGGTGCCGCCGAAGAGTTCCTCGTCCGCCTCCCGCAGGGCGGGGATCGTCGCGCGGTGGGCCGCCGGGTAGTCGGCCACCGGGGAGACCGCCAGCCCGACCGCCCAGTCCGCCGGCCGGAGGCCCATCGCCAGCAGGACCAGGTAGCCGCCCCAGGAGTAGCCGCACATCCCGGTCTGCCCGGGCCGGGCGACGCCGAGGTCGATCAGGTGCCGGCGTACCGCGGTGAGGTCCTCGACCTGGGCGAGGCCGGCCCGGTGGCCGAACCCGTGCCGCCAGCGCGGGCCGTAGCCGGTGGAGCCCCGGTAGTTGGTGCGCACCACGGCGTACCCGGCGCGGGTGAGCGCCTCGACCCTCGGGTCGTAGCTGTCCCGGTCGTGCAGGAACGGCCCGCCGTGCACGAGGAGGATGGTCGGCCACGGACCGGCGCCGGGTGGGGTGGCCAGGAAGCTGTGGATCCGACCGTACGGCCGGGGCGTCCACACCTCGCCGCGCCCGGGTACGGCCGCCGGGACCGCCGCCGGGGCGTCGCTGGTCGGGTCGACGACCAGTCGCCGGGGTGGCACCGCCTCCCGGCTCCACACGTAGTGGATCGTGCCCTCGGGCGCGCAGGCCAGGTCGAGGATGGTCCCGGCCGGGGTCGGCAGCACGCGCGGCGCGCCGCCGTCGAGGTCGGCCAGGAGCAGCCGGCTGCGACCCGCCCGGTCGTGCTGGACCAGCACCCGGTCGCGGTCGGCGTACCAGTGCGCGGTGATCTCCGAGTCGAACGCGAGGTGTTCCCGCAGGCGCAGGCCGTGCCCCGGGCACCAGGTGCCGACGGTGTACCGCCCGTCCGCCTCGACGACGACCAGCAGGTCGGCGTCGTCTCCCGGCCCGGGTCGGAACTCCAGTGCCCACACCCGGCGGTGCCGGTCACCGGTTACCACGTCGACGTGTCCGTCGTCGGGCCGCAGCACGGTGACCGCCTGGGGACCGTCGGGCCGTCCGGCCAGGGCGAGCAGCCGACCGTCCGCGCTGAGGTCCACCAGGGACAGGTAACCCGGGGCGGTCGCGAGCAGGTGCCCCGGCCCGCCGGGCCGGCCCAGGTAGCACCGTGACTCCGCGTCGATCCCGACGCAGACGGCCACCCGTGTCCCGGCCCGGTCGAAGGCGACGCCGTACGGCCGGCCCCGGGGGAGGCCGGCCAGGCCCGGACCGGTGGGTCCGCCGGTGAAAGGCTGGCGACGCCAGACCCCCGCCCCGTCCGGACCGGCGTCGAACCACCAGACGTGACCACCGTGCGGTTCGAGGTCGTAGGCGTCCACTCCGTGCCGGGCGTCGGTGAGGACCCGGCGGTGACCGGTGGTGCGGTGCCAGGCGACGAGCTGGCTGCGGCCCCCGACGTGGCGCAGGTCGACGGCCCGGTGGGGATCGTCGGCGGCGAAGGCCGGCGCGCGCGGTGGAATCACGACGACCCCGTTCCTGCGGTAGGTCCGCCACCGATAGTAATCGGCACTCATCGATATGTAAACGAGGTTCGCGGCCGGGTGCGCTGGGCTGGCGTGCCGCTGTCCGGCGGATTTTCGCCGTCGCGTAGAAAACCTTCCCCTTGACGGTTGACTCCGGCGAATCCCAACATAAAAATCTCCGTCAATATAGAGAACGATCGATAGATTTCGATCGTGGACGTGGAGGGAGGCAACCGTGGTAGCTCTGAGAGGCGAGGTGTCCTGGTTCTGTTGTGGCAACGCCTGGGGGCCGTGCGGCTCGACCGGGTTCGGGGCCTGCGGCACGTGCAGCTCCGGCAACTACCAGCACGCGTGGCCGAACGCCTCGGACGCGTGCCTGGCCATCACCCGGCCGCACGTCTGCGGGATCACCGGGATGAGCCGCCGTACCTGCGGCTACCGGCACTACACCACCAACCTCTGCAACGGCGCGCGGATCGGCACCACCATCGCCGACTGCGGCCCGCAGACCGACCTCTGGTGCGGCGAGCGCACCTGCTGCGGGTCGGCCTGCGGCAGCAACCGGATCATCGACCTGACGCCTGCGGCGTACAGCGTGATCGCCAGTCTCTCCACCGGGCTGCGGCCCTGTTCGGTCGATTCGGTCTAGAGGGAGGCCCAGGATGAACCAGACAGTGGACCGCCGGCGGCTGCTCGCCACCGCCGCGCTCGGTGGCGTCGTCGGCGCCACCGGACTCGGCTCGCTCGCCCCCGAGGCCGCCTTCGCCGCCGAAGCCGTCGGCGTCGAGCCGGGCGCGCCCGACCCGAACTTCGCCGAGGGGCTGATCAGTTCGATCTCCGGCCACATGCTGCTGGTGACCGGCTCGGACACGGTCCTGCACTCGATCCGGATCACCGACGGCACGAGCATCTGGAAGCTGCACCCGACCACCTTCGACCGGATCGCCGTCGGCGACGGCCTCTACGCCCGGGGCGTCCGACTGCCCGACGGCACCCTCGCCGCGGACTCCGTCTGGGTCAACATCGTCAACCTGCACGGCCACATCGCCGCGGTCGGCCGCAACGTCGTGCACCTGGACCACAAGGGCCGGCGGATCGTCGCGCACGTCGTGCCCGGCCGCTCCGCGGCGGTCTACAACGGCACCCCGGCGGTCAGCGACCTGTCGCTGCTGCGGGTCGGCCGCCACGTCCAGATCCTCGGGGCCTGGCACCCGAAGACCAACGAGATCGACATCGCCACCGTCTACGCCGCCGCCTGACGCACCGCGCCCCGGGCGACCGCACCGCCCGGGGCGTCACCCGCCGGATCACCTGAGGGAGAACCCATGATCGACATGATCGCGGCGCTGCAACCGCTGATCATCGGTGCGGTACTGCTCTGGTCCGCCCGCCTCAAGCTGTTCAGCCGGCACGCCACCGCGACCGCCCACCGGTCCGGGCTCGTCGTGCTGCTCGGCGAGCGCCGGGCCCTGCCCGCCTACCGGGTGGTCGGTGCCGTCGAGCTGACCCTCGGTGCGGCGCTGCTGCTGCCGCCCACGTCACGGCTGGAGGCGGTGGCCGCGACCGCGCTGGCTGTCGGTTTCCTCGCCTACCTCGGCCACACCCGCCGGGTCGCGCCGACGGCCTCCTGCGGCTGCCTCAGCGCCCAGCCGACCCCCGTCTCCGGGCGCAGCCTCCTCCGGGCCGGACTGCTGGTGGCCGCCGGCGCGCTGGCCGCCACGACCACCACCGGCTGGTCCGCCGCGCTCGCCGACCGGCCGGCGGCCGGTGGCATCGTGCTGCTCGCCGAGGTGGCGGCGGTGGTGGCGCTCTCGCCCGAACTGGACGCGACCTGGCTGCTGCCGCTGCGCCGGTTGCGCGCCCGGCTGACCCACCCGCTGCGTGGCGGCTCCGGTGTGCCGCTGCTCGCCACCGTGCAGCAACTCCAGCTCAGCCACGCCTACCGGCGGGTGGCCCCGCTGCTGCGCTCCGACGTCCGCGAGCACTGGGACGCCGACGGCTGGCGCTTCGCCGCGCACGCCGCGCGCTACCAGGGCCGGGCGGTGACCGCCGTGTTCGCCGTTCCGCTGGCCGACCCGGAGCCAGCGGCGGTCCGCGTCGCCCTGGTCGACGACACCACCGGGCAGACCCTGCTCAGCCTGGCCGGCACCGCCCCACCCAGCGATGGCCGGCTCACCGTCGTCCCCGCCTGAGTCCCGGCCGCGAAACACCTAGGATGGCGGGCGGGCGACCACCCGGGCGGCCGGGACCGGCCCGGTGCCGTTTCCGCGCGGCGACCGGTGCGATCCGAGAGCCGGGGCGGACGTGGCCCGAGGGCGCGTGCGGTCTGGGGGAGGGGGCGACCGGTGCACCGGCTGCTGGACCCGGCGACGTACCTCGACCTGATCAAGATCGGCGTCAACCTGGGACTCTGCCTCGGCGTCACCGTCGCCGTGGTCGTCACCGTCAGGCGGTGGGTCGGTGGCCGCAGCGGCGTCCTCCGGACCTCGGATCTGCCCAACCGGCCACGGCCGGGCGAGATCTGGTGGGCCGACGTCCCCTACGTCGAGGGCACCGGCTCGAAGGTCCGCCCGTGCCTGGTGCTGCGCGTCCACCCTCGGTTCGTCGACGTACTCAAGATCACTAGCAGGGCGCGGAGCTGGCGATCCGGCCATGTCGTGATCCCGACCGCCTCCTGGGACCGGCGGGCCACCCACGACAGTTACCTCGACCTGTCGCGCGTCTTCCGGATGAGCGACGGAGCCTTCGTCCGCCGGGCGGGCAGCGTGGACCCGGCGACCTGGCGGCGCACCCTGCCGCACCGCCTCCGTGGCGTGTTCACCTGGCTCGGCTGAGGCGGCCGGCCGGTCACCGGGCGCGTTCGGCCGCGACGAGCTCGCGGGTGGCCGGAGCGACGTCGGCGGCGAACCGCTCGATCGTGGCCGGGTCGTCGGCCGCCAGGACGAAGGCGCTCACCCCGTACTCGACGGTCAGACCGGCCAGGTCCTCGGCCCACTGCTCAGCCGGCCCGTCGAGGAACGCCGTGCCGGTCGGGGCGAAGCGGCCGGTGATGTTGAGCAGCCGACGGATCTCCGTCGGCGCGCGACCGGCCGCGCGGGCACCCTCGTCGATGTGCGTGTTCAGCCCGGCCAGGTCGTCGGCGCCGCCCGGCAGGTAGCCGAGGGAGGGCAGCGCGCCGTCGGCCAGCCGGCCGACCAGCCGCAGCATCCTCGGCTTGTAGGCGCCCACCCAGATGTCGACGTCGTGGGCGGGAGCCGGGCCGCGCTTGGCGCCGACCACCCGGTAGTGGTCGCCCTCGACCCGCACCGGGCCGCTGCGCTCCGCCGCCCAGACCTCCCGGATGATCCGGATGCCCTCCGCCAGCGCCGCCACCGACTCGCCCGGGGAGAGGCGACGTCCGCTCATCGCCTCGATGGCGTCCCAGAACCCGCCGGCCCCGATACCCAACTCGATCCGGCCGCCGCTGAGCCGGTCCAGGCTGGCCACGCTGCGCGCCAGCACCGCCGGTGCGCGTAGCGGGAGGTTCAGCACGTTGCCGGCGAGGCGGACGCGTTCGGTGCGCGCGGCCACGTACGACAGCAGCGTCCACGTGTCGTGCAAGGTCGGCAGGTAGGGGTGGTCCTGGAACGTCACCAGGTCCAGCCCCGCGCGGTCGGCCACCACGGCCAACTCGACCGCCCGGTGCACCGGCTCGGCAGCGGGCGTGACGAACACCCCGAAGAGCAGGTCGTGCCCGTAGTCGGTCATCGCGGTTCTCCCTCCGGGCACCGGCCACCGACGCCCGCTGGCCCCATGATGGCCCGGCCCCGGTCCCCGGCGGGCCGGAACCGTGCGGCCACCGGCCGCCCGGGTGCCGGTCAGGGCTTGCGGGCCACCCCGCCGTACTGCGGCACCGACGCGGCGCCCGCCTCGTCCGGCCCAGTCCGCCACCGGGAGCAGGAGACCAGGCCCGGTGCGACCAGCTCCAGTCCGGTGAAGAAGCCGGCGATCTCCGCGCCGGTGCGGGACCGGATCGGCGGGGCCGCGTTCTCGTTCCAGAAGGCCATCGCCGCCACGTTCGCCTCGCCGCCCAGCTCCAGGGTGGGGTGGGTGACGGCCAGGTAGCTGCCCGACGGCACCGCGTCCATCAGCCGGCGCACTATCGCGTACGCCTCGTCGGTGTCGAGGACGAAGTTGAGGATGCCGAGCATCATGACCGCCACCGGCTCGTCGAAGTCGAGCGTCTCGGCGGCGGCGGTCAGGATCGCCTCCGGCCGGTGGATGTCGGCCTCGACGTAGCGGGTCACGCCCTCGGGACGGCCGGTCAGCAGCGCGCGGGCGTGCACCAGCACCATCGGGTCGTTGTCGACGTAGACGACCCGGGACTCGGGCGCGACGGCCTGGGCGAGGTCGTGGGTGTTGTCGGCGGTCGGCAGCCCGGTGCCGACGTCGAGGAACTGCCGGACGCCCGCCGTGCCGGCCAGGAACCCGACCGCCCGGGCGAGGAACCGCCGGTCGGCGCGGGCCACGTCCCCGATCACCGGGAACGCCCGGCGGACGTGGTCGCCGACCCGGCGGTCGGCGTCGAAGTTGTCCTTGCCGCCCAGCCAGTAGTTCCACACCCGGGCGTTGTGCGCCACGGACGGGTCCACCCGTGGCGGTCTCGCCGCCGGCTCCGGTACGCCGTGGTCACCGGTCTGCGGCACCTGACAACTCCTGTCCACTGTCGATGTTTCCTGTAACAGGGTAACGGGTGACGATCACCGCACCGGTGTGCGACGGTCCGCCGCCCCGGCGGGTGGCGACGGACCGGCTGGTCGCCGGCGGACACCGGGGCGGTCGGCCGGCGTGTCAGGTGGACGACAGCGGGAGCCAGGCCAGGACGTCCCGGATCCACTCGTCCCAGTACGCCCAGTCGTGCCCGCCCGGTCCGAACCGGACGGTCACCGGCACGTCCCGCTTCCGGGCCGCCTCGACGAACCGCACGCTGTCGTCGTACAGGAAGTCCTCGGTGCCGCAGGCGACGTAGAGCCGGGGCAGCGGCCGTGACCGGTCCGCCGCCATGTCGAGCAGGTGCAGCACGTCGTCGGGGGAGCCGGCCACCGGCCGGTCGCCGAAGACGGTGTGCCAGAGCCGCGCGTCGACCGGGTGGCCGTCGGTGCCGGGGGAGCGTCCGGCCACGTCCAGCGCCCCGGACAGGCTGGCCGCCGCCGCGAACCGGTCCGGGTGCCGCAGCGCCCACTTGACCGCGCCGTACCCGCCCATCGACAAGCCGGCGACGAAGGTGTCGGCGGGCCGGTCGGACAATCGGAAGAACGACCGGCAGACCTCGGGAAGTTCCTCGCTGAGGAAGGTCCAGTACCGGTGGCCGTGCTCCTCGTCGGTGTAGAAGCTCCGGTCGACCCGGGGCATGACCACCGCCAGGCCCAGCGGGGCGACGTACCGCTCGATGGAGGTGCGCCGCAGCCAGATGGTGTGGTCGTCGCTGAGCCCGTGCAGCAGGTACAGCACCGGCGGGTCCCCGGCCGGGGCGGCGCCGGCCAGGCCGATCTGGGACGTCGTCCGCTGGGGCAGGATCACCGTCATCGAGGTGCCCATGCCGAGCGCCTCGGAGTGGAAATCGCAGGTGATGAGGGCCATGACCGGCAACGATAGTGCCCGGTCGGCCCGCACCGCCGGCGCCGGACTTCGCACCGCGCATCCCGTCCGGTCCGATCGACGGCACCCGCCGTAGCCGCCGACGCCTGCCCCGACGGACCCCGGGCGGGGTCACCCGGCGAACGGATGGGCGGCGAAGCCGGGCACCGCCGGGCGGGCCCGGAACACCGCCCCCGCCGGGGACCGGTCGCCCGGCGGCGAGCCCTGCCGCGACGTGGTGACGTAGAGGTCGGCGTGGTCCGGGCCGCCGAAGGCGCAGGCGGTCGGTCGGCGGACCGGCAGGTCCACCACGACCGACAGGTCACCGTCCGGGGTGTAGCGGTGCACCGCACCGCCGTCCCAGAGCGCCACCCAGATCCCGCCGGCCACGTCGACACAGATCCCGTCGGGCACGCCCCGCTCCGGTGGTACCACCACGACCGGCCGCCGGCCGGTCAGCTCCCCGGAGGCGGGGTCGACGTCGAACGCGTCCACCCGGCCCAGAGCCGAGTCGACGTAGTAGGCGGTGCCGCCGTCGGAGGTCCAGGCGAGCCCGTTGGAGACGGTCACCCCGGTCAGTACGGTGCTCACCGTGCCGGCCGGGTCGAGCCGGTACAGCGCGGCCCGGCCGGGCGCGGCGTCGTACGCCATCGACCCGCAGTGGAAGCGGCCCCGCGGGTCGCAGGCTCCGTCGTTCATCCGGACCGTCGGATCCGACCAGATCTCCGGCAGCAGCGTCACCGTGTCGTCGGTGAGCAGCGCGAAGCCCCGTTCGACGGCGGCGACCAGACCGCCTCCGGACCGGGGCCGGATGGCGGCGACCACCCCGGCGACGTGTCGGCGGGTGACCGCGCCGGTCACCGGGTCGAGGGCCAGCACGTCCCCGGCCAGCAGGTCCACCCAGCGCAGCCGGCCGTCGTCCGGGCACCACACGGGCCCCTCGCCGTGGTCGGCGACCATCGGGGTGACCTGCTCGGCGACCAGCCGCCCGGGAGCCCTCACAGGTAGTCCCCCGGCCAGTGGAACGCCCCCGGCGCGTCGGTGGTCGCGGCGAGCCGGGCGGCGTCGGCGTGCACCGGCCGGACCATGCCGGTCTCGTCGACCTCGGGCACCGGGTCGCTCAGCAGCCACGGCAGCGCCGCCGCGACCACCGGGTCGGCGGGCAGCCGGGCGACACACCGCTCCGCCCGGTCGGCGTGCGCGGTCGTCGCGACGGCGGCGAACAGTGCCCGCAGCGCGTCCACCCCGCCGGCCACCTCGACCACCCGGACCTGCCCGGCGGACCGTTCCCGCACCAGGTACCCGGCCGGCTCACCGGGTCGGTGGGCGACCAGCAGCTCGGCGGGCGGGGCGTACCAGGCCGGCACCCGGTGCCGCCAGTCGTGGTCGTCCCGGACGGTGCTCAGCGGGCGGTGCGCGTTGAACGCCCGGTGCAGCGGCGCGAGGTCCGGCCAGTCCGCCCAGGAGCCCGACCGCACCGTCCAGCCCTCGGGTGGCGCCGTCGGCGGGGCCGGACGGCCGCTGGTGTAGCCGAGGCGGAAGGTCCGGAAGCCGCTGCCGTGGTAGACGGCCGGCGTGCCGGTGAACAGCAGCGCCCAGGCGCAGCCGTCGACGGTCATCGCCGTGCCGGCCAGGTCCAGCAGCCGTCGCACGTGCCCCTGCCCCCGTTCCGCCGGGCGGGTGGCCACGTTGGCCACCCCGCCCACCAGGTCGACCGTCCCGTCGGCGGCGCGCAGCCGACGCGGCAGGTAGTGCACGGCGGCCACCACCCGGGCGTCACGTACCGCGACGAAGGTCCGCCGGAACCGTCCCGGATCCGTGGCCCACAGCGCGCTGACGTCCGTAGCGGGGAACGCCTCCGCCCAGGTCGACCGCAGCGACGGCAGGTCCTCCGGGGTGGCCGTGCGGTATCCGGCCCCGCTCACGCCGGAACGAGAGGGTTGCGCTGCCGGCCCAGCCCCTCGACCTCCACCTCCATCACGTCCCCCGCGCCCAGGTACGGGAACCGGCCGGACAATGCCACCCCCTGCGGCGTGCCGGTGTTCAGCACGTCTCCCGGTTCGAGGACGGTGAACCGGGACAGGTGCCAGATCAGGAACGCCACGTCGAAGATCATGTCGGCGGTGCGGGAGTCCTGCCGGGGCTCGCCGTTGACCCAGGACCGCAGCCGCAGCGCCTGCGGGTCGCCCACCTCGTCCGGGGTGACCAGCCATGGGCCGAGCGGGTTGAACGTCTCGCACGACTTGCCCTTGGCCCACTGCCCACCCGGATCGGCGAACTGGTACTCCCGCTCCGACACGTCGTTGCTGACCGCGTAACCGGCGACGTGGCTCAGCGCCTCGGCCGGCGAGTCCAGGTAGCGCACCCGGGAACCGATCACCACCGCCAGCTCGACCTCCCAGTCCGTCCGCGTCGACCCGCGCGGGATCCGCACCTCGTCGTACGGCCCGACCACCGTGTTCGGCGACTTGTGGAACAGGATCGGCGCGGCGGGTGGCGCGACGCCGCTCTCCGCGGCGTGCGCGGCGTAGTTCTGCCCGATGCAGAGCACCGCCCCGGGGCGGGCGACCGGTGCGCCGACCCGCTGACCCGTCACGTCGAGGCGGGGCAGCGGCCCGGCCGCCCGCACCCGGGCCACCGGGTCGGCGGCGAGGAACGCCGCGTCGATGTCGGCGGTGACCCCGCTCAGGTCGAAGTGGTCGGTGCCGTCGACGAGCACCGGACGTTCGGCGCCGACCGGCCCGATCCGCATGAACCGCATGATGTTGTCCTCCTTGTGACTCAGCCCGTCCGGGCGAGCAGATCGGGCGTCACCGCGTGGGCCAGGGGCCGGCCCGTGGCGTACCGGATGATCTCGTCCACCACGATCTCGCCCTGCCGGCGGCGTCCCTGCACCGTGCCGGCCGCCTGGTGCGGGGTGAGCAGCACGTTCGGCAGCGAGCGCAGCGGGTGCCCGACCGGCAGCGGCTCGTCGTCGAAGACGTCCAGCGCCGCGTCGATCCGGCCGGCGGCCAGCTCGTCGACCAGCGCCGCCTCGTCCACCAGCCAGGACCGGGCGGTGTTGACCAGCCCCGCGCCGTCGGGCAGCAGGGCCAGCTCCCGGGACCCGATCAGGTGCCGGGTCTCCGGCAGGGTCGGTGCGTGCAGCGCCACGATCCGGCTGCCGGCCAGCAGCTCGTCCAGCCCGACCAGCCGGGCACCGAGCGCCGCGGCGTCCGCCGGGGTCAGGGTCGGGTCGGCCACCGTGACCTCCGCGCCCAGCAGGCGCACCAGCTCCACGTACGCCCGCCCGGTCCGGGACGCCCCGACCACCCCGACCGGGCAGCCGAGCAGCTCGTGCCGCGGCGGGGCCGCCTCGGCGACGTGCCACTCGACGCCGTCGTGCAGCGCGTGGTCGAAGCGGGGCAGCCGGTGCAGCAGCGCCAGGGTGAACGCCAGCGCCACCTCGGCCACCGGGCGGGCCATGGCCTGCCCGGCCTGGGTGACCGCGACGCCCCGGGCGAAGACCTCGTCGGTCACGAACGGTTTCACCGACGCGCCGGTGTGGGCGACCAGCCGCAGCGCCGGGGCCCGGTCCAGCAGGTCCGCGTCGAGCCGGGGGACGCCCCAGGCGGTCACCAGCACCTCGGCGCGGGCCAGCACCGGGGCCAGCCCGGGACGGGTGAGCGCGGCGTGCCCGTCGAGCAGCGTGCACTCGGCGGCGGCGGCCAGCCGCTCGCCGACCCGGTCCGGGAAGAACTGGGCGCGCAGCGGCGGCGGCACGCTCACCACGGCGACCGGACGGCGGGTGACGACGCCGCCCGGCCGGTCAGCGGAGCCAGTCATCGCGGTGCGCGGCGACGAACTCGTCGTCGGTCAGCCACGGGTGGGCGGCGGCGACCCGGGTCAGCGCCTCGGCCTGGCCGGGGGAGAGGCCCTCGGCCGGGTCGAGGCACCACACCCCGTCGAGCAGACCCTGCCGGCGCAGCACCTCGTGCACCCCGGCGATGCAGCCGTGGAAGTCGTGCGCGGCGTCGAAGACGGCCGCGTTGGCGTCGGTGACGGCCGCCGCCCGGTCGGTGAGCAGCGCCAGCGCGGCCGGGTCCCCGGCGCGGGCC
Organism: Micromonospora sp. NPDC050187; assembly: GCF_044459745.1. NCBI lineage: Bacteria > Bacillati > Actinomycetota > Actinomycetes > Micromonosporales > Micromonosporaceae > Micromonospora > Micromonospora sp. NPDC050187. The sequence continues at coordinate 383,781 of NZ_JBITJH010000002.1, read as the reverse complement.
GCCCGCACCTGCCCGAACAGCTCCACCGCCGCCCGGGTCCAGACCGCCCACTGGCCGAGCAGCCCGCCGACGAACCGCCGGCCGGCGAACTCGCCGAGCAGGTCACCGACGATGTGGTCGTCGTTGCCGGTGTAGAGGGCCACCTGGTCGCCCCGGTCGGCGGCGGCGATGCCGCGCACCGCCTCCAGGGTCCGGTACCGGTCGAACGGGGCGAGCTTGACCGCCACCACCGACGGCAGGTCGGCGAAGGCCCGCCAGAACGCCGTCGACAGCCGGGGCCCGCCGATCGCCGGCTGGAGGTAGAAGCCGACCACCGGCAGCACCTCGCCGACCGCCTTCGCCCGGGCCAGCAGGGCGACCTCGTCCGCGCCGGGCACCACCGGGGAGAGCAGGACGGCGTGGTAGCCCAGCCCGGCGGCGAGTTCCGCCTCGGCGACCGCCTGCGCGGTGTCCCCGCACGCCCCGGCGACCTTGACCACCGGGCGTCCGGCCTCGCCGTCGACCACCTCGGCGGCGAGGGCGAGCACCGGCTCCAGCAGCCCGGCCTGGCGGATGGCGAACTGGGTGGTGTGCACCCCGACGGCCAGCCCGCCCGCCCCGGCGGCCAGGTAGTAGCGGGTCAGCGCCCGCTGCCGGCGTTCGTCGAGCCGCCGGTCGGCGGTCAGGGCCAGCGGGTGGGCGGGGACCACCGTGCCGTCCCGCAGCAGCTCCAGGGACATCTCAGAACCTCCCGTCGCGGACGGCGAACTTCGTCGGCTTGCCGGAGGTGGGCAGTCCGGCGGCCAGCCAGTCGGCCTGCCAGTCGACCAGGGTGCCCAGCGGCACGTCCGGGTAGCCGAACAGCGCGTGGCAGCGGGTGGCGTCGTTGAGCAGCGCGGTGGGCGCCTCGACGCCGGTGAGCGTGACCGGTCGGCCGAGCCGTTCCCCCATCCGGGCGGCGATCCGCCGTACCGGCGCGGTCTCCGGCCCGGTCAGGTTGAGGGTGCACACCTCCGGCGTGGCGTGCCGCAGCGACCGCAGCGCCACCTCGTTGGCGTAGCCCTGCCAGACCACGTTGACGTGCCCGGTGGTCACGTCGACCGGCTCGCCGGCCAGCACCGCGTGTCCGATGTCGGCGAGCACCCCGTAGCGGAGGTCGACGGCGTAGTTGAGCCGGAGCACCGCGACCGGGGTGCCCCGGGTGGCGGCGGCATGCGCGAAGACCTGTTCCCGGCCGAGGCAGCTCATCGCGTAGTCGCCGACCGGGCCCGGCGGGTCGGTCTCCACGCAGCCGCCCGAGCCGACCGGCACCATCGGGTAGACGTTGCCGGTGGAGAACGCGGCGATCCGCGCGGCCGGGTAGCGGCGGGCCACGGCGGCCGGCAGCACCGCGTTGACGACCCAGGCCAGGTACGGCGCGGCCGAGGTGCCGAACTTCGCGCCGACCATGAAGACCACGTCGGTGGCGTCCGGCAGCCCGCCCAGGTCGACGTCGCCGAGCAGGTCGAACGGCACCGGCTCGACGCGGTCGGCGGCCAGCGCCCCGGCGGCGGCCCGGTCCGTCCACCGGGACACCGCGTACACCCGGTCGCCGGTGCGGCCGGCGGCGTCCAGCCCCCGGCGTGCCAGCCGGCACAGCGACGGCCCCATCTTGCCCCCGGCGCCGAGCACCACCAGGTCACCGCGGCCATCGGCCAGGTCGGCGACCAGGGCCGCCGACGGGCGGGCCAGCCGCTGCTCCAACTCGCTCTCGTTCGTGAACACTCGTCTCAACCCTTGATTCCGGACATCGTGACGCCCTCGGTGAAGTAGCGCTGGCCGACCAGGTACGCGGCGAAGATGGGCACGAAGGCGACCACCGAGCCGGCCAGCATGACGTTGAGCGGCACCTGCTCCTGCTGGAGGGAGGCGATGCCGACGGTGAGCGTGCGCATGTCCCCGCTCTGCCCGATGATCAGCGGCCAGAGCAGGTCGTTCCAGTGCCACAGGAAGACGAACACGCCGAGGGTGGCCAGGATCGGCTTGCACAGCGGCAGCACGATCCGGACGAAGGTCCGCCACTCCGAGGCGCCGTCGATCTTCGCGGCCTCGAACAGTTCGTCCGGCAGTCCCTGGATGAACTGCCGCATCAGGAACACCGCCTGCGCGTTGGCCAGGGTGGGCAGGATCAGCCCCCAGTAGGTGTCCACCCCGCCGGCCTTCGCGATCAGGATGAACGTGGGGATCAGCGTGACGTGGTAGGGCACCATCACCATGGCCAGGAACGACCAGAACATGGTCTCCCGGCCGGGGAAGCGCTTCTTGGCGAAGGCGTACCCGGCCATCGCGGCGAGCAGCAGCACCGCGACCACGCTGACCACCGAGTAGATGGTGGTGTTCAGCAGCCACCGCAGGATGCTCCGGGAGGCCAGCACCTCCTGGTACGCGCCGACGTCGACCGGCCAGGGCAGCAGGCTGGCCGGGAACTCGATCGCGGCGGCCGGCTTCAGGCTCAGCACCACCATCGCGTAGAACGGGAAGAGGGTGACCACGCTGGCCACGGCGAGCAACGCGTACCGCGCCACCCGGCCGGCGGGACCCGGCTCCAACGCCCGGTAGGCACGCCGTCGCCGGGCGGGCGGGGTGGGCGTCGGGGTGGTCGGCGCGGGGGTGGTGGTCGTGGCGGTCACTTGTCCCTCCCGAGGGCGAGCCGTTGGATCAGCGCGACGACCAGGGTCATCACGAACAGGGCCACCCCGATCGCACTGGCGTAGCCGAGGTCGAAGTACTTGAAGCCCTGGTCGTACAGGGCCATGACGAGGGTGTAGCTGCCCCGGGCCGGGCCGCCGCCGGTCATCGCGTAGACCAGGTCGAAGACCTGGAACGAGGCGGTGGTCTCGATCACCAGCAGGAAGAACAGCACCGGCTTGAGCTGCGGCAGCACGATCCAGCGGAACCGCTGCCACGGACCGGCGCCGTCGGTCAGCGCCGCCTCCTCCTGCTCGCGCGGCAGGTCCTGGAGGCGGGCCAGCACGATCAGCATGCCGTAGCCGAAGTGCGACCAGACCCCCACCAGCGCCAGCGCCGGCAGCACCAGCGTGCTGGAGGCGAGCCACGACTCGTCGGGCAGGCCCAGCCAGCCCAGGATCCGCGACCACGGTCCCTCGGCGGAGAACACCCAGGCGAAGATCGTGGCGACCAGCACCAGACTCGTGACCACCGGCAGGAAGAACACCGACCGGAAGAACCCCACCCCCCGGAAGCCCCGGCGGACCAGGAGCGCGAGCCCGACCGAGGTGACCACGGTCAGCGGCACGTAGAGCAGGGTGTAGACGACGGTCACCCGCAGCGACTGCCAGAACACCGGGTCGTCGACCAGCCGGCGGGCGTTCTCCAGGCCGGTCCAGCCGGCCTCCCCGCCGATGGTGTACTCCATGAAGCCGAGCACCAGCCCGGCGATGGCCGGGCCGAAGCGGAAGGCCAGGAAGAGCAGGAAGGCGGGCAGGACGAAGAGCAGACCCCAGCGGGCCTCGCGCCGCGCGACCACCCGCCGGGACCGCCGGGCCACCACCTGTGCCGGTACGGCCATCTCGTCCTCCTTGTCTCGGGTGCGGCACCGACCGTCCGGGCCGGTGTCGTGGGGCCCGCCGCCGGTGACCTCCCGGCGGCGGGCCGTGGTCGACGGGTCAGAGCAGCGCGTCGGCGGCCTTGGCCGCGTCGGCGAGCGCCTGCTCAGGGGTCTTCTTGCCGATCAGCGCGGCCTGGATCTCCGGGGCCAGCACGCCCATCACCTCGCGGCTGGACTCGTGCAGCGTGCCGACGGTGGTGCTGGTCAGGGTCTGCTCCATCGCGCTGCGCACCGGGTCGTCGGCGTAGAGCGGGCCGGCGGACTTCTTCGCCGAGAAGTAGTTGCCCTGCTTGTCGTAGGCGGTGGCCACCGAGGGGCCGGTCACGAACCCGACCCACTCGCCGGCGGCCTTCTTGGCCTTGCTGGCCTTGAGGATCGACAGGCTGCCGACGGTGCCGTACCCGACGCTCTTCGTCTCGGCCAGCGGCGGGAAGATCTTGATGTTCTCCTTGCCCCAGAACTGCTCGACGTCGGCCGGGACGTGCTGCCAGGTGCAGGCGACCTTGTTCTTGGCGACATTGGTCTGCTCGAAGGCCGGGATGCTGGTGATCAGGTCCTTCTGCACGTACCCGCCGTCGACGAGCTGCTTGAGGAAGGTCAGTGCCTTGACGCCCTCCGGCCCGTCGAAGGCCACCGACTTCCCGTCGGCGCTGAACACGTCCCCGCCGGCCTGCCAGAGCAGCGGGTAGAACGACTGGTTCAGGGTGGCGCTCGGGTCGGCGTAGTAGTTGGTGACGTCGAAGCCCTTGGCCTTGAGGGTGGGCGCGAGGGCGAGCAGGTCGGCCCAGGTCTTCGGGTACGCGGTGACCCCGGCTGCGGTGAACACCCTCGCGTTGCACATCAGCGGGTTGCTGCTGGTCAGGAGCGGCGCGCCGAGCATCTTGCCGTCGAGGGTGACGGCGGCGCGGACGTTGTCCAGGTAGTCGGCCTTCGCGTCGTCGGACAGGTGCCCGTCGACCGGCTCGATGACGTTGTGGAACTTGCCGAGCTGGTCCGGGATCAGGTACACCACGTCCGGCCCCTTGCCGCCGGCGATCGCCGTGGTCAGCGACTCCTCCCGCTTGGCCCAGGGGAAGATCTCCACCTTGACGTCGACGTTCGGGTGGTCGGCCTTGAAGGCGGTGACCTGCTGGTCCCAGAAGCCCCGGTGGGTGGCCTCGTCGGGGATCACCGGGTAGATCCACATGGTGACGGACTGCTTCTCGTCGCTCCCGGCGCCGTCCCCGCCGCCGCACGCGGCGACCAGCCCGGTCAGCAGCGCGGCGACCGCGACCGGCGCGAACCTGCGTACTCGCATCTGTCTCGTCCTCTCTGGGGTTCAGTGCGCGGGCACGGTCACGACCGTGCCGGTGTGCCGGGCCGTCTCGGCGGCGAAGACCGCGAGGTGACTGGCGAGCGACTCGTCCAGTCCGGACCGGATGTGGTGGCCGTCGCCGGTGGCCACGGCGCGGACGAAGGCGTCCATCACGCCGCTGTCGCCCCCGCCGTGGTCGTCGGCGGCGGTGGCGCCGCCGACCGTGCCGGCCTCGATCTGCTCGATCCGGTCGGTGCGGAAGTCGTGCACCCGGACCCGCTCGCCGTCGCCGGTGAGCGTGCCGTGGGTGCCGAAGAGCCGGGTCTGCCGGTGGGTCTGTTCGGTGAAGGCGGTGACGGTGAAGGTGGCGGTCAGGCCGCCGGTCAGCTCCATCGCCACCACCTGGTGGTCCACGACGTCGTTGTCGCAGGAGTAGACGCAGCGCCCGTACGGGCCGGTGCGCAGCGCGTCGAGCAGGGCCGGCTCGTCGGTGCCGTCGGTGACCACGCTGACCGGCCAGATCGGCCCGCGTTCGCGCAGCGTCGGCAGGTAGAGCTTCGGCGCCGAGTACGGGCATTCCGGCTCGACCGGGCAGGTCAGGCAGCGGTCGGTGGCCCCGGCCGGTCGCTGGTCGGGGCGGAAGTGCCGCAGGCCCCCGAAGCTGGACACCCGCTCGACCCGCCGGCCGGTGACGTAGCTCAGCCAGTCCAGGTCGTGGCTGGACTTGGCCAGCAGCATCGGGGTGGCCAGGTCCTCCCGCCGCCACGGGCCACGCACGTACGAGTGGGCGAAGTGCCACCAGCCGACCGGTTCCAGGTGCTGCGCGCTGACCACCTCGCCGAGCACGCCGCTGTCCACCACCCGTTTCACCAGGTCCGTGTAGGGGGTGTAGCGCAGCACGTGGCAGACCGCGAAGAGCACCCCGGTGGTGCGGACCGCGTCGACGATCCGCCGGCACTCCTCGGCGGTCGGGGCGAGCGGCTTCTCCACCAGCAGGTGGTGGCCGGCGGCGGCGAACGCGACCGCCGGCTCCACGTGCATCCGGTCCTGGGTGGCGACGATCACCGCGTCGGCGGCCACCCCGGCCGTCCGCAGGTCCCGCCAGTCGGTGAACCCGACGGCGTCCGGGTGCGCGGCGGTGACCAGGGACCGCTGGTGCGCGCGCGGATCGGCGACCGCCACCAGCCGCGCCCGGTCCGGGTGGGCGGCCACCCAGCGGGCGTACGTCTGGCCCCGGTTCCCGGCACCCACCAGCGCCACGGTCACCGGCCGGTCCTGCTGCGGCACGTCGCTCCTCCTCGCTCCGGGTCGGCTGGTCAGACGGTCAGGTTGCCGGCGTCGCGGATCCGCGGCCCGGCGGCGGGCAGCGTCCGGTCGACGTCCTCCTCGACGCAGCCGGTGTGGTGCAGGTGGGAACCCTCACCGAAGCCGGCGTCGGTCAGCCGCAGCCGCCCGCCGCTGAACTGCGTGCCGACCGCCGAGTACCGGTTCCGCCCGGACTCGACCACCACGTGCGCGGTGTCCGCGTCGGCGGCCACGCTGAGGTATCCGCCCAGCTCCCAGCGCACCGTACCGGTGGTCGCACCCCGGCTGAGCAGCGCCTTCGCCGCGTTGGTGCCGCGCAGCACCGCCCCACCGCCGACGGTGAGTCGCTGGTCGGCGGCGCCGGCCAGCCTGATCCCGGTGTCGGTCAGCGTGCCGCCGGAGACCCGTACCTCGGCGGCCTTCACCACGACCGGGGCGGCCCCGGCCGCGCCGGTCAGGGTCACGTCGGTCAGGTGCAGCGCCCCGGTGCCGTCGAAGGTGTGCCCGTCCAGCCCGGTGATCGTGGTCCGCACCAGGTGCACGGGCACGGTGACGTTCGCCTGCACCACCGGGGTGGCTCGGGCGGCGAGCCGGAACGCGCAGCCCTCGATGATGTTGGGCCGCCCGGACCGGTTGGACGCCTGCGAGACGATCAGCGTGTCGTCGGCGGAACAGCCCCGCATCTGGATCCCGTCGGCGTTGACCCAGATCATGCCGGAGCCGGCCAGGCCGTCCTTGCGGATCACCTGGACGTCCTCCAGGGTCAGGTCGGTGACCTTGACCCGAGCCACGAACCAGGAGCAGACGTGCTTGCGGACGGTGATCCGTTTGGCCGCCGAGCCCCAGGCCGCGCCGGAGTTGGCGAAGGTCATCAGCCCGGAGTTGCCGGTGTAGACCAGGTCGTGCTCGTACTGCCCGTGGGTGACGAAGGGGCCCTGGTCGTCGCCGTCGCCGTGGCAGTTCGTCACGTAGCAGTACGCCGAGGCGGTCCAGTCGTTGAGGTGCCGGGCGTTGGAGGTGCGGCAGTCCTCGACGTGCCCGTAGAGGCAGTAGATCTGCTGGGTGAGGTAGCCGGCGCCGCCCCAGGTGACCGACGTGGGGTTGGTCAGGGTGCAGCGGGCGGTGTGGAAGTACGTCGACCAGCGCCGCATGATCACCGGCCAGAAGGAGCCGGTGGCGTCGATGTCGCTGGCGTCGCAGTGCACCGCGTACTCGTAGGCCAGCGGGTGCGAGCCGGTGTACTGGTCGCCGCCGTTGCCGGTGAAGACCAGGTTGCGCACGTGCACCCGGCTGACCGGTTCGACCCGGGTCCAGGTCAGGGTCCGGCCGGCGGCCAGTTCCCAGCCGTTCTTGTAGTTGATCCGGATGTGCGTGCCGTCGACGATCTGGGTGACCTGGACGAGTTTCTGGAGTTCCTTCTCCCAGCGGCCGGCGAGCTGGTTGACCTCGACGGCGTACCACTGCCCGACGGCGAAGGCCGACGAGTCGCCGACCTGGAAGGAGTCCCAGCCCTCCCGGACCACCTCGGTCAGCTTGTGGGTGTGCACCTGGTCGGTGACGGTGCCCCGGAAGAAGAGCACCGCGGCGAACGGGTCGTCCTGCCCGGCGTTCTCGATGCCCTTGGTGGACATGGTGTGCCCGCCGAAGTCGAGCACCAGGTCACTGCGGGTGAACCGGTGCCGCTTGACGAAGTGCAGGTCGGAGTGGGCCTCGATGCGGTGCACGGTCGGGTCGTTCACCATGGCGTCGAGAGCGGCGTCGGCCGGGGTCCGCGCGTCGAAGATCCCGAAGTGCCGGAACTCGACGACCCCGTCGTGCACCTGGAGCCACCGGCCGGCGCCGGGCCGGTCGCCGTACGGGCTGAGCACGGTGCCGCCGTTGCCGGCCGTGGTGCTGCTGGCGGACCAGCGGACCAGGCGGGCCCCGCCGTCCCCGGCGGCGTGGTGGCCGTCGACGTGCACCAGCTGGCCGTCGTCGATCCGCGTCGGGTCCAGGCCGAGCAGGGCGGCGACGGTGGGGACGTGGAACACCGCGTCGCGGCCCGGGCTCAGCGGGGCCGCCCCGGAGCCCGACTCGGTGGGGGCGGCGGAGGCCGCCGGGGTGGGGGAGAGGGCCAGCGTGGTGCCGGCGAGCGCGAGACCACCGAGGCCGGAGGCGCGCAGCAGGGTCCGGCGGGTGGTCGGTTCGGAGCGTTCCATGGGGGTGTCTTCTCCTACGGGCGGGGGAGCCGGGGCGGTCAGCGGACGAGGTTGTCGCCGGTGGCGACGCGGGTGGAGTCGGCGGGCAACTCCCGGTCGACCCCCTCCTCGACGCACCTGGTGTGCAGCAGCGTCGACGGCGCGCCGAAGCCCGCCGGGGTGAGGACCAGGCGTCCGCCGGTGAACCGGGAGCCGACCGCCCGGTACCGGTTGACGCCGGTGTCGAGACGGACGTGCGCGGTCCGCGCGTCCGCCGCGGTGCTGTGGTAGTCGCCCAGTTCGACGCGGACCTGCCCGGGGCCGGCGGCCCGGCCGAGCAACGCGCCCCGGGAGTTCGTGCCGGTGACCACGGCACCGCCGTCGAGCACCAGGCGCTGGTCGCGGAGGGCGGTGAGTTCGATGCCGGTGTCGGTCAGCGTGCCGCCGGTCACCACCACCTCGGCCGCGCCGACGCTCAACGGGGCCGCGGTCGGGCTGCCGGTCAGCGTGCAGTCGGTGAGGTGCACCGGCCCGGAGCCGCGCAGGATCGCGCCGTCGAGTCCCCGGAAGGTGGTCCGGACGAAGTGCACCGGGTTGCTCACCGGGGTCTGCACGACCACCGTGCCGGCGGGCTGGTCGAAGTCGCAGTCGGCGATGATGTTGGGTCGGCGGGAGCGGGTGGACCGTTGGGCGATGCTCAGGGTCCGCGCCGAGCAGCCGCGCATCTGGATGCCGTCGGCGTTGACCTGGAGGGTGCCGGCCGGATCGAAGGTCGACCGGGCGATCACCCGGACGTCCTCCAGCGTGAGGTCGGTGATCTTCGTGCCGGCGACGAACCAGGAGCAGACGTGCCGGCGGACGGTGATCCGCTTGGCGCTGATGCCCCACTGTCCACCGCTGTTGGCGATGTCCATCAGTCCGGAGCAGCCGGTGAAGACGAGGTCGTGCTCGTACTGGCCGTGGGTGGTGAAGGGGTTGCCTCCGGCGTCGTCGCCGTCGCCGTGGCAGTTCTCCACCAGGCAGTACGCCGAGGCGGTCAGGTCGTTCAGGTGCCGGGCGTTGGAGCTGCGGCAGTCCACGACGTGCCCGTAGAGGCAGTAGATCTGCTGGGTGAGGTAGCCCGCGCCGCCGTACATGACGGTCGGGGGGTTCTTCAGGGTGCAGTTCGCGGTGGTGAAGTGGGTGCACCAGCGTCGCATGATCACCGGCCACCAGGTGCCGGTGGCGTCGATGCCGGAGACGTCGCAGCGCACCGCGTACTCGTAGGCGACCGGGTGGGAGCCGCTGTACTCCCGGTCGTCCGGTCCGGAACCGGGGTACTCGCCGGTGAACGCGACATGGCCGAGGAAGACCATGTTGCGGACGTGCGCCCGCCGCACCGGCTCGACCCGCCGCCAGGTGATCGTCCGCCCCGGGGCCAGCTCCCAGCCGTTGAGGTAGTTCACCCGGACGTGCCGGCCGTCGACGATCTGGGTGACCTGCACCATCTTCTGGAGTTCGCGCTCGTCGGCGCCGGTGAGCGCGTTGCTGGTGACGGTCCACCACTGCCCGACGGCGAACCGGCCGGAGTCCGGCACCTCGAAGACGTCGGAGAGTTCCGGCACCGTCTCGGTGAGGGTGTGGGTGACGACCGTGTCGGTGACCCGGCCCCGGAAGTAGAGCACCGCGCCGAACGGGTTGTCGTGGGTGTTGCGCTCGATGCCGTCGGTGTGCACGGTGCGCCCGCCGAAGTCCAGCTCGATGTCGCTGCGGCCGAAGGTGTGCCGCTTGACGAAGCGCAGGTCGGTGTGGGCCTCGACGCGGTGGATCGCCGGGTCGGTGACCATCGCGTCCAGCGCGGCGTCGGCGGGTGTGTCCCGGCCGAGGACGCCGAACATCCGGAAGTCGCCGACGCCGTCGTGCACGGCCAGCCAGCGGCCGGCGTGCCGACGGTACGGGTCGTGCACGGTGCCGCCGTTGCCGGCGGCGGTGCTCGTCGGCGACCAGCGCAGCAGGGTGCCGCCCCCGTCGCCGGGGGTGTGGTAGCCGGCGACCCGGACCAGGGTCCGGGCGGTCAGGTCGGCGGGGGTGAGCCGGCGCAGGTCGGCGATGGTGTCGACCTGGAGCACGGGTGGGCGGGCTAGAAGGGACGAACCGGGTTGACCCATGGAGAGCCTCAACCTTCGCGGTCCAGCGGACGGCGGCGTCGCTGCCGTCCGACGGTGCGGGGCGCCCGTCCGGCACGGGGGAGCGCCGGAGGGCGGAGGGGGAAGGTCGGGCAAACGCGCGAGGCGCGCAGGCGGCGGAGCTGCTGACCGTACGGCCCGGCGCCGGGGCTGCGGCGCGGCGGGCGTCAGCATGTTCGCCCGAGAGTGGTCGTGACCTGGGTCCCGACCCGTCACGACCCGCAGGTCGTGACGTTGGCGGTGACGTTAAACAGCTGGTGAACCAGGTGTCAAGAGGTGAGCGGTGGGCTGGCGTAGCCCAGGCGGGCGGAGATGTCCTCGGCGGCCTGCCGGACCTGCCGCCCCAACTCCTGGTAGCGCCAGCTGGGCAGACCGAGCTTGAGTCCGGTGACGCTGATCGCCCCGGAGCAGGCCCCGGTGTGGTCGCGCAGCGCGCTGCCGATGCAGAACACGCCCTCGGCGTCCTCCTCGTCGTCGAGCGCGTAGCCGGCCTGCCGGACGTCGTCGAGGTGGGCCAGGAGGGAGTCCAGGTCGACGATGGTGTGGTCGGTCCGCCGGGGCAGGCCGACCCGGTCGATCAGCTCGCGGACCTGCGGCGGGGACATCTCGGCCAGCAGCGCCTTCCCGAGTCCGGTGCAGTGCGGCAGCTCCCGGGTGCCCATCCGCAGTTCGAACTGGATCCGTTCGCCGTTGCTGACCTGGTCGATGACGACCGCGTGCTCCCCCTCGGGCACGGCCAGTCGGGAGCTGAGCCCGGTCTGCCGGGTCAGGGCGGCGAGCACCGGGCGGGCGATGTCGCGGAGCGAGAGCTGCTCCTGCGCGCGGACCCCGAGCCGGGCCAGCGCCATGCCGAGCCGGTAGCGCCGGTTCAGCCCCTCGCCGTCGTCCGCGGCCAGCCCGTGCTGGCAGAGGGTGTGCAGGGTGGCGAAGGCGGCGCTCTTGGACAGTCCGCAGGCCCGCGCGACGTCGGTGACGCTCAATCCGTGCCCGGGCGTGGCGGCGGCGAGCGCCTCCAGCACCTCGGCCGCCCGGCTGACACTGCGCACCAGGTAGCGGGAGCCGTCCGTTTCTTCGGTGACGGTCATGGTCCTCTCTTCGGTCAGCGGATCGGAGGGTGTTCGGCCAGTACGGCAGCCAGTGTTCGTCAAGGCCGAACAGCGTAACAAAGTTGTCCCGGAAATCTGGGCCCACCCAGTTGACCATGGGGAATCGCCGTGCCTAGTATGCCGAACAGCGTTTGGTAATGCCGAACACTGTTCTGAGAATTCGACAAGTTCCTCTCGCGGCGGACAACACCGCGGTGTCGTGACCGGGCTGGGTCACGACACCGCACCGATGAGGAGACAGGTGTGAATCCACGATCGGCCCCGTCCGGTACCTCGCTCGCCGAGCGGGCCCGCCGGGTCATTCCCGGGGGCGTCAACAGCGGTCAGCGCAGCATCCCCGGCCTCACCGACCTGGTGATCACCCGGGCCGCCGGTGCGCGCTTCTGGGGCGCGGACGGGCGCGCATACACCGACTACCACGCGGCCTTCGGCCCACCCCTGCTCGGACACAACGACCCCGACGTCAACGCCGCAGTGGCGGAGGCCGGACAGCGGCTCGACCTGTGCGGCGTGGCCGTCACCGAGGGCGAGGTGCAGCTCGCCGAGGCGCTGGCCGACCTGGTCCCCAGCATCGAGCGGGTCCTGCTGACCAGCACCGGCAGCGAGGCCACCTTCCACGCGCTGCGGGTGGCCCGGGCCGCCACCGGCCGTCGCCTGGTGGTCAAGTTCCAGGGCTGCTACCACGGCTGGCACGACTCGGTCAGCCTGAACGTCATCTCGGCACCGGACCGGGTGGGCCGGCCCGACCCGATCTCCACCGGCATCCTGCCCGAGGTACTCGACGCCACCCTGGTGCTGCGCTTCAACGACGTGGCCGAGGTCCGGGCGGCCTTCGCCGCGCACGGGGCGGACATCGCCGCCGTGATCGTCGAACCGGTGCCGCACAACGTCGGCTGTCTCCTGCCCGACCAGGAGTTCCTCGTCGCGCTCCGCGAGGAGTGCACCCGTGCCGGCAGCGTGCTGGTCTTCGACGAGGTGATCACCGGCTTCCGGCACGACCTGGGCGGCTGGCAGAAGATCAGCGGCGTCACCCCGGACCTCACCACCCTCGGCAAGGCCATCGCCAACGGCTACCCGCTCGGCGCGCTCGGCGGTCGGGCCGACCTGATGGACCTGTTCAGCACCCGCCCCGGTGCCCCTGCCTTCTTCGCCGGCACCTACAACGGGCACCCCGCCGTGGTGGCCGCCGCGCTGGCCACCCTCGACAAGCTGCGCGCCGAGCCGGTCCACGCGCACGTCTTCCGGCTCGGCGAGCGGATCCGCGCCGGGCTGACCGAGGTCTTCGCCGACCTCGACGTCCCGGCGGTGGTCACCGGTCACGGCTCGGTCTTCGTCAGCTACTTCATGCCCGGCCCGGTTCCGCGTACCTACGACGACCTGCTGCGCAACGATGCGGGCATGTTCATCGGCTACCGACGGCGGATGCCCGAGCACGGCATCTTCGAGTTGCCGCTCAACCTGAAGCGCAACCACGTCTCCTACGCCCACACCGACGCCGACGTCGACCACCTGGTCGAGGCCACCCGGGCGGCGGTCCGCGACACCGTCGCGGCGGGCGGGGTGACCGAACTGGCGGGCACGGCCACCATGGGTGGCGCACAGGCGGGCACGGCCACCACGGGTGGCGCGGTCCCGGCCCGGGGGGTGTCCTGATGCTCACCGTCGACACCACGCGGCCGGTCGGTCCGGCCGGCCGGATCAGCCGGGTGGAGACCCTCACCCTCGGCACCGCCTGGCGGGACTTCTCCTACGTGCGGGTGCACACCGACGCCGGGCTGACGGGGGTCGGCGAGATCACCCACCCGTACCGGGGCCGGGAGACGTGCCAGCTCACCGAGGCGATGGCCGGCCGGCACCTGATCGGCGCCGACCCGTTCGACGTCGAGGAGATCTGGCTGCGGATGTACCAGGGCGACTTCCTGCGCGGCGGGGACGTCGGCGGGATCGTCGTCTCCGGCGTCGACCAGGCCCTGTACGACCTGATGGGCAAGGCGCTCGGGGTGCCGGCGTACCGGCTCACCGGCGGCGCGTGCCGCAGCCGGGTCCGGGTCTACGCCAACGGCTGGTACACCGGCGACCGGGAACCGGCGGCGTTCGCCGAACGGGCCGTCGCCACCGTCGCCAAGGGGTACACCGCGCTCAAGTTCGACCCGTTCGGGGCCGGGCTGGGCGAACTGTCCCGCGCCGAACTGCGCCGGTCGATCGACATCGTGGCCGCCGTCCGGGACGCGGTCGGCCCCGACGTGGACCTCTTCGTCGAGGGACACGCCCGGTTCGCCATGCCCACCGCCGCCCGACTGGTGCGCGAGCTGGCCCCGTTCGACCTCGGGTGGTTCGAGGAGCCGCTGCCCTGGACGCACATCGAGCGCTACGCCGAGCTGCGCGCCCGGGCCACCATGCCGATCTCCGGCGGGGAGCACTTCCACAACCGCTACGAGTACGCCCGGCTGTTCGCCACGAACGCGGTCGACATCATCCAACCGGACCTGTCGATGGCGGGCGGGTTCACCGAGGTCCGCAAGCTCGCCGCCATCGCCGACCAGCACGCCATGCTGGTCGCCCCGCACAACTCCAACTCGCCGCTGTGCACCACCGCGTCGGTGCACGCCGTGCTCGGCATGCCCAACTTCTCGATCCTGGAGACCTTCGACGGGTTGCTGGAGGACCATGTCTTCGAGGCCGTCCGGGGTGTCCTGCCGGTGGTGGACGGGCACGTCGACCTGCCCACCGCCCCCGGCCTCGGCGTCGAACTCGTCGACGAGGTCTTCGCCGAGTACCCGCCGAGCCACGGCTTCTGGAACATGTTCGCCGAGGGCTGGGAGAAGCGGGACCGGCGATGATCGTCGACGTGCACTCGCACCTGTTCGACTGCCCGGAGCACGTCGGCGACCCGTTCGCGGCCGAGGCGTCCCGGGCACACGGCGGCGAGGTCGACCTGACGGTGCGGTGGTCGGAGTACGCGGCCACCGCACCCGCCGGCACCCGCACCGTCGTGGTCGGTGGCAAGGCCCGTCGCTCCGGGCTGTGGGTCGACGACGCGGCGGTGGCGGCGTACGTGGCCGCCCGGCCGGACCGGCTGATCGGCTACCTCGCCCTGGACCCCACCCAGCCCGGCTGGCGTGACGAACTGGAACACGGGCACCGGGACCTCGGCCTGCGCGGCATCAAGCTGATGCCGATGTACGCCGGCTTCGATCCCGCCGACCCGGCCTACGACGACCTGTACGCCTACGCCGAACGGCACGGCCTGCCGCTGCTGGTGCACACCGGCACCACCTTCGTCTCCGCCGCGCCCCTGCGCTACGCGCTGCCGGTGCACCTGGACGAGGTGGCCATCCGCCACCCCGAGCTGCGGATGGTCCTGGCCCACCTCGGTCACCCGTACGAGGGGGAGTGCATCGCGGTGATCCGCAAGCACCGGCACGTCTACGCCGACGTCTCCGCCCTGCACTACCGGCCGTTCCAGCTCTGGCACAGTCTCCGCCTGGTGCAGGACTACGGGGTGTGGTCCAAGCTGCTGTTCGGCAGCGACTACCCGTTCACCACGGTGGACGCCTCGGTCGAGGGGCTGCGCCGGGTGGGCCGGGTGCCCGGCATCCCCGGTCTGGACCCGCTCGACGTCGACCAGATCGAGCAGCTCATCCACCGTCCGTCGCTCGACCTGCTGGGGTTGGCGTGACCGCCGTACCCCCGTCGTTCGACCTCACCGGCCGCCTCGCGATCGTGACCGGGGCGGCCCGGGGACTCGGCGCCGCGTTCGCCGCCGGTCTGGCCGCCGCCGGCGCCGACCTGGTCCTGGTCGACCGGCCCGGGGTGGACCTCGGTCCGGTCGCCGAGCAGGTCACCGGCTTCGGCCGGGCCGCCCACCGGCACCCGTTCGACCTGGCCGACACCGAGGCGATCGGGGGCTGGGTGGACGACCTGCGCGCCACCCACGGCCCGCTGCACATCCTGGTCAACAACGCCGGGGTGGCCCGGCTGGAGCACTTCAACGAGATCACCGTCACCGGCTGGCGGGAGCTGATGCGGGTCAACGTGGACGCCGTCTTCTTCTGCGCCCAGCGGGTCGCCGAACACATGATCGCCGACGGTGTGTCCGGCCGGATCGTCAACATCTCCTCCAAGAACGGGCTGGTCGCCGAGGCCGGGCTGGCCCACTACAACGCCTCCAAGGGCGCGGTGGAGCTGCTCACCCGGTCGCTCGCCGCCGAGCTGGGCCGGTACGGGATCACCGCGAACACCATCGCCCCTGGCATGATCGCCACGCCGATCGACGGGGAGTTCCCGTTCGACCGGGCCGCGTTCGAGGCGGCCTGGGAGCAGCGCATCCCGCTGCGCGGCGGGTACGGGACCCCCGCCGACTGCGTGGGTGCGCTGCTCCTGCTCGCCTCGGACGCCGGCCGGTACGTCACCGGTACCCACCTGGTGGTGGACGGCGGCGTGCTGGCCGACCAGATGCCCCGGCTGCGCTTCATGCCGCCCTACCGCAGCACGCTGCCCCGGGAGGGTTCCCCGGCCGACCGCGACGGGACCTGACGGGGCAGCGCCGGCTGATCAGGTCTGCGGGCGCAGCCACACCCGTAACGGTCCGACCGGGCGGAACCCGAGGGCAACGGCGGGCGGGAGGTCGCCGTCGGTCTCCCAGCCGACCAGCGGCCCGGCGCCGAACCGGGCGCACACCCCGCGCCACACCGCCGCCGGGTCGGTGCCGAACACGTTCGACACGCCGGGCGCCCCGCCGCCCGTGCTGACCACCGCGCCGCCGGTCACCGTGCCCGCCGGGCCGTACGCGGCCAGCACGGTCACCGCCGGGTCGGCCAGCAACGCCGGGTGGCGCAGGGCCGTCCCGCCGTGCGCCTCGGCCCAGGCGGCCAGAGCCGGGGCGGTGGTCACCGGGGTCAGCGGGGGGCCGTCCGGCACCCCGCCCGCCGGCCGGTGGATCCACTGTCCCTCGACGAGCACCCGGAACCCGTACGGTGCCAGGTCGAGAGCGGCGAAGCTGTCCTTGACCGACGCGCCCGGGCCGGCGTCGATCCGGTCGAGCAGCGCGTCGGCCGGCGCCTCGGGCCGGAGGGTCACCGCGTCCGGATACCACGGCGGGGACCGGCGCGGCACCGACCAGGCGTCGGCGTCCCATGTCCCGGTCGTGCCGTGGGCACGGCAGACCACGTCGCACCACGCCGCGTTGTTCCGCGCCGCGGTGACCGCCTCGGCGTGCGCCACCGGGCACCTCCTGTCGTCCCCGGCAATCTCCGGCACGCCGGCACGACCCGCAAGGGATTTCCCGGCCGTCCGGGGGCGGGGAACGCCGGTTGGTCCGGGGCGGTGCGCCCGCGGGTTCCCCGTGGTCGGGGTCGACGTCCGGGCGCGCTCGGGGCGGACGCCGGCCGCCGGGCGGGGCTAGGGTCGACCGGTGACCCGCTTCCTTCTCGTGCCGGGGCGGGGCGTGCCGCGTCCGGGGCACTGGCAGCAACGGTGGGCCGCCGGGCGGCCCGACCACCGGTGGGCGCACCCGCCGTCCGGGCCGCCGTACCGGCTGGACGAGCGGGTGGCCGCGTTGCACGCGGCGGTCACCGCCGACGACGAGCCCGCGGTCCTGATCGCGCACAGCGCCGGCTGTCTCACCACGGTCGTGTGGGCCGCCCGGCACGCCGGGCCGGTTCGGGCGGCGCTGCTGGTAGCTCCGCCGTACGTCGGTCCGGACTGGCTGTCCGAGATGGACGGCACCGCCGTGGCAGCGCGGGAACGACGGCTGCCGTTCCGGTCGGTGCTGGTGGCCAGCCGCACCGATCCCCACGCGACGTGGGACCAGTCCCGCCGGTACGCCGAACGGTGGGGCGCGGAGCTGGTCGACGTGGGCGACGCCGGGCACGTGGACACCGGCAGCGGCTACGGTCCCTGGCCCGAGGGTGAACGCCTGGTCGCCCGGCTCGCCACGGCACCGGAGGCCGGCTCCGACCCCGACCCCGACCCCGGTCGCCCGGCCGACCGGGCGTGACCGTCCGTCAACCCGTCCGCCGTCGACCGGCGGCCCCCGCCGCACACCGCCGCCCTCCCCGTCGACCAGGGACCGTCCGCCGGGTCCGGGGCGCCCGTGGCGTCAACCGGCGACCAGTCGGGCGAGGAGCAGCCCCGCCCACGCCGCGCCGAGCCCGGCGGTCACGTTGAGCAGCACGGTGCCCAGCGCGGCGCCGTGCCGGCGGTCTCGACCCAGGCGCAGCGTCTCGTACGAGAGGGTCGACCAGGTGGTCAGCGCGCCACAGAAGCCGGTGGCCAGCACGGCGGTCACCGCCGGGTCGACCGGCATCGCGAGGACCACGCCGAGCAGCAGCGAACCGGCCACGTTCACCGCGAGCGTCCCCCACGGCAGCGCCGACCCGAACCGGGCTCGCAGCGCCCAGTCGGCCAGGTAGCGCAGCGGGGCGCCGACGGCCGCGCCGAGCGCGATCAGCAGCGCGGTCACCGCGCCGACCCGCCCGCCCGCGTCCGGTCCAGCAGCCAGCCGGTCGCCGCGTCGCCGAGCCAGACCGCGCCGAGCGCGGCGAGCACCGTCGTGCCGAGGTAGGCGAGCGCGGTCCCCGGCGCGCCGGCCCGGAGGGCCTGCTGCACGTCGAGCACGTACGTGGAGAAGGTGGTGAACCCGCCCAGCACCCCGACCCCGAGGAACGGACGCAGCAGCGGCCGGTCCGTCCAGACCCGGGTGAGCAGCACCATCAGCACGCCGATCAGCAGGCAACCGACCACGTTCACGGCGAACGTCGACCAGGGGAACGCGGTGGGTCGGTAGGGGAACGCGGCGAGCGTCCCGGCCCGGGCCAGCGCGCCGACCACACCCCCCGCGGCGACCACCGCGAGCATCGTCGCCAGCGGTGTCGGCCGGGCGGCGGGGAAGCCCGGCCCGCCGTCGGGTCCGGGGCGGGGACTGTCGGACACCGCTCCTCCACCGGTACGTCGATCGGGGCACCGCGTCGGCACGTCGGGCGGAGCCGGCGGGGCGGCGACGCCGGACGCCAGCCTAGCGGGACGTGGCGCGTCACCCCACCGCCCGCCGACCGCATCCGCAATGTCGGTTTCAGCCAGGTTGGTCGGGGGCAATTCGGGTCCCGACAGCGTCGTCCACCGGAGGGGGGAGACATGATGGGGGAGAGCACGGTACCGACCACGGGCCGGTCGGCTCCGCCGGTCCGTACGGGTGGGAGCCGCCGGGACGGCCCGCCCTTCCGAAAGCCGCGCTGGCCCCGGGCGTACGCCTTCGCCCTGGTCACCGGCGCGCTCTTCGTCTTCTCCTGGATCGGCCAGTTCCTCTTCCAGATGACCGTGGCCGGCAACGAGGCCCGGCAGCACGGGGAGTCGTTCGCCTGGGGGGATTTCCTGCCCCAGTTCCTGGCCAGCACGTTCGAGAACTGGCAGAGCGAGTTCCTCCAGTTGATCTGGCAGGCGGCCGGGTTGGCCCTCTTCTACTACTGGGGCTCCTCCCAGTCACGGGAGTCCGACGAACGGATCGAGGCCAAGCTGGACGCGCTGCTGCGTGAGCGCGGCCTCGACCCGGACCGCCCTTGACCTCAACCCCGCTTCACGTCGGAGGCTGGTCGGCGTCGACGACGGAACGGGGAGGGGCGACATGCGGGTGGTCGAGGTGTCCAGGTTCGGTGGGCCGGAGGTGATCACCCTGATCGAGGTGCCCGACCCGGTGCCCGGACCGGGCGAGGTCGTGGTCGACGTGGCCGTGGCGGACGTGCTCTGGGTGGAGACGATGATCCGCAGCGGTCACGGCGGTCGCTACTTCCCCGTCCAGCCGCCGTACCGGGCGGGCGTCGGGGTGGCGGGCACCGTGGCGACGGTCGGGCCGGGCGCCGACCCCGCCTGGGCCGGCCGGCGGGTGGTCGCCCGCACCGGCGAGCGCGGCGGGTACGCCGAGCGTGTCGCGGTCCCGACCGACGGCCTCGTCCCGGTGCCGGAGCCGGTGGGCCTGCGGGACGCGGCGGCGCTGCTGCACGACGGCACCACCGCGTTCGGGGTGCTGGACCTGATCCCACCCCGCCCCGGCGACCGGGTGCTCGTCACCGCCGCCGGTGGCGGCCTCGGCGCGCTGCTCGTGCAGTGCGCCCACGCCGCCGGGGCGCGGGTGGTCGCCGCCGCGCGGGGCGCGGCGAAGCTCGACCGGATCCGGCGGCTCGGCGCCGACCACGTCGTCGACTACTCCGCGCCGGACTGGACCGACCGGGTGCGGGCGGTCACCCGTGGCCTCGACGTGGTGTTCGACGGGGCCGGCGGCGCGTACGGCCGGGCCGCCTTCGACCTGCTGGAACCGGGCGGTCGCTACTCCGCCCACGGCACCCCCGCCGGGGCGTTCGCGGTGCCCGATCCGCAGCGGGCGGCGGCCCGGGGCATCACGGTGATCGGCATCGACGACATCCGCTTCCCGCCGGAGGTGGCCCGGCGACACCTGGTGCGGGCCCTCGACGCGGCCGCCGCCGGGCGGCTCGCCCCGCTGGTCGGGCAGACCTTCCCGCTGGCGCGTGCCGCCGACGCGCACCGGGCGATCGAGGCTCGGACCACGACCGGCAAGACGCTGCTGACGATCTGAGCCGGTCGGCAACGTCGGCGCGTCGCGCCCGGCCGTCGGCCTGACCGCCGGACCACGGGGCACGATGGACCGATGCGGGACATCGTGCTCTTCCACTCGGTGTACGGCCTCCGCCCGGCGGTCCTGGCCGCCGCCGACCGGCTCCGCGCCGCCGGGCACCGGGTCGTCACCCCCGACCTGTACGGGGTGCCCGCCGTCGCGTCCATCGAGGAGGGCTTCGCGCTGTTCGGCCGGATCGGCACCGAGACCGTCCTGGCGCGGGCCCGGGCCGCCGTGGCGGACCTGCCGGCCGACACGGTGCTGGCCGGGCTCTCCATGGGCGCCGGGGTGGCGGGCGCCCTGCTGGCCGACCGGCCCGCCAGCGCCGGGCTGCTGCTCCTGCACGGCACCGGCGGCGCGCCCGAGGCGGTCCGCGCCGGTCTGCCCGTGCACCTGCACATCGCCGACCCCGACCCGTACGACCCGCCCGCCGAGGTGGACGCCTGGCGGCGGGCGATGGACGCGGCCGGCGCCGGGGTCGAGGTGTACCGCTACCCGGGCACCGACCACTTCTTCACCGATCCCGACCTGCCCGGTTACTCACCGGTCGACGCCGACCACCTCTGGGACCGGGTGCACACCTTCCTCGGCTAGGTTCGTCCCCGCGCCCTTTGCTCTGCACCCCTGCCCGCGCCAGGCACTCTGCGTGAGCGGTGGCTCCTCGCGCCGAAGCTCGTCGACGACCCACGACCCCTGCTCGACGGCGGTGTCGCGTATCCGGATGCAGAGCAAAGGGAAACTCCGGGGACGGTGCCGTCCGTCGGACGGTCACCCATCGTGAGAACCCGTCCCCACCACCTCTCTGTGCCTTCCCGCGCCATCGATAGCCCACCGTGTCGTGGGTCCACGCGCGGCCCTTTGGGCCGCGAGATGGCCGCTGAGCAGGCGAATCTCGGGTCTTGCCAGGTGCGGTGATCAGGTGTACAACTATGCGAGCTAGGTACATACCTAGCTTCACATTGGTGCGCAACTATGGGAGGCCTGGCGTGGACCGCCTCAGGATCGGTGTGGTCGGAATCGGTGTCCAGGGCCAGCTGCACGCCCGCGCGCTGCGCGAGATGCGGCAGGTCGAGCTGGTCGCCGTCGCCGATCCGGCACCCCGCAACCGCGACTGGGCCGTGGACACCCTCGGGGTCCGGGCCGTCCCGGACATCACGGACCTGCTCGACGAGGTCGACGCGGTGAGCATCTGCACCCCCGACCACCTGCACGAGGACGCGACGCTCGCCGCGCTCGCCGCCGGCCGGCGGGTGCTGCTGGAGAAGCCGATGGCCCTCTCCACCGCCAGTTGCGACCGGATCCTCGCCGGCCGGCCCGACCCCGACGCCCTGACGATCGGCCACATCCTGCGCTTCGACCCCCGCGTGACCCGGCTGCGCGAGATCGTGCGCTCCGGCGAACTCGGCGAGATCTGGCACGTCAAGGTCTGGCGCTGCACCTCCCAGGCGGTCGGCGCGGGCATCTGGGACCGCACCTCGGTGGCCTGGTTCCTCGGCATCCACGACGCCGACCTGCTGCGGTTCGTCACCGGACGCGAGGTCGAGGTCACCGGGGCGGTCGGCCGCAAGGTCCTCTCGCCCAGCCACGACGTCGTGCACGCCACCGTCCGCTTCGACGACGGCGCGATCGGCACCATGGAGAACACCTGGACCCTGCCGCACTCCCGACCCTCCCGGGCCGACGCGGGACTGCGGATCGTCGGCGAGCACGGCCTGCTGGAGATGGACCTCTCCCACAACGACCTGCTCTACGCCCAGCGTCAGGGCCCGGCCAACTACCTGGACACGTACTTCTGGCCCAGCCGCGGTCCCGGCGGCGCGTACAACCTGCGCACCCAGCTGGAGGCGTTCGCGGACGCCGCGCTGACCGGCGGACCCACCCCGGTCAGCGGCGAGGAAGGCCGGGCCGCCGTCGCGATCGTCGAGGGCATCGAGGCGGCCCTGGCCGCCGACCCGGCGTCGACACCACCAACCGCCGGCTGAGGCCCGGACATGCTGCGCTACGCCATCCGCCGGCTCGCCATCTCGGTGCTGGTCCTCTTCGGCGCCGCGACCGTGGTGTTCTTCGCCATGCGGGCGGTCGACGGGGACCCGGCCACCGCCGTGCTCGGCCCCGACGCCGACCCGGCGGCCGTCGACGCGCTACGCCGGGAGTACGGCCTGGACGCCGCGCTGCCGGTGCAGTACGTCCGGTTCCTCCAGCGGGCCGCCGCGTTCGACTTCGGCGAGTCCTTCCGGCTCGGCGGCAGCGCGGTGGACCTGGTGCTCAGCCACCTGAGCGCCACGGCCGCGCTGTCGCTCACCGCTTTCGCCATCGCCCTGGTGGTCGGCTTCGCCCTCGGGGTGCTGGCCGCGACCCGCCCCGGCGGGCTCGTCGACCGGACGGTCTCCGTGCTGTCCATGCTCACCCAGTCGCTGCCCTCGTTCTGGGTCGGCATCATGCTGATCCTGGTCTTCTCCCGGTTCCTGCACCTGCTGCCCAGCTCCGGGGCGTCCTCACCGGCCGCCATGGTGATGCCCGCCGTCACCCTGGCCCTGCCGCTGCTCAGCGTGGTGCTGCGGCTGGTCCGCAGCGGACTGCTCGACGTGCTGCACGAGGACTACGTGGTCACCGCCCGGGCCAAGGGCCTGTCCGAGTGGCGGGTCGTCGGCTCCCACGCGATGCGGACCATGCTGCTGCCGGTGGTCACCGTCGCCGGCCTGGAGTTCGGCAGCCTGCTCGGCGGCGCGGTGATCGTGGAGACCGTCTTCGCCTGGCCCGGCGTGGGCCGGCTGATGACCGACGCCATCGCCGCCCGGGACTACTCCATCGTCCAGGCCTGCGTGATCACGGTCGCGGCCATCTTCATCGTCATCAACCTCGTGGTCGATCTGCTGTACGTCCGGCTGGACCCCCGGGTCCGCGAGAGCGTCTGAGGAGATGGTCGACATGACCGGCGCCGTCCCCGGCACCCCGCTGACCGACGTGGCGCCCGCCCCGGCGGAGACCCCGACCGGCACGCCGCCCCCGACCAACACCCCCGCCCGGCGCCGTCGTCGCCGGCTGCGGCTCTGGACACCCCTGGGGGTCATCGCGGCGTACCTCGTCGCCGGGGTGTTCGGGCCGATGGTCGCGCAGTACGACCCGATCGCCACCTCGGTCACCGACCGACTGCTCCCGCCGGGCAGCCGGCTCGCCGACGGCAGCCTGGCCCTGCTCGGCACCGACCAGGTCGGCCGGGACCTGCTCGCCCAGATCATGCAGGGCGCCCGGGTGTCCATGCTGGTCGGCGCGGCCACCCTGCTGCTCGCCGGCACCGTCGGCTCCGCGCTCGGCGTGCTCTGCGGCTACTGGGGCGGCCTGGTCGACGCGGTGGTGATGCGGCTGGCCGACATCCAGCTCGCCTTCCCCTCCATCCTGCTCGCCGTCTTCGTCGCCGGCGTGCTCGGCTCCAGCGTCACCAACGTGGTGCTCACCCTCTCCATCACCACCTGGCCGGTCTTCGCCCGGGTCGCCCGAGCGCAGACCCTCGCCACCCGGTCCCGGGACTTCGCCAACGCCGCCCGCACCCTCGGCGCCGGGCCGTGGCACGTCGTGCGGCACTGCGTGCTCCCGGCGGTGCTCAGCCCGGTGCTCGTCGTGGCCACCGTCCAACTGGGCTTCGTCATCGTCGCCGAGGCGTCGCTGAGCTTCCTGTCGCTCGGCATCCCGCCCGGCACCCCGAGCTGGGGCACCACCATCGCCAACGGCCGCGACCACCTGGCCAGCGCCTGGTGGATCGCCACCCTTCCCGGGCTGGTCCTCGCGCTCTTCGTGGTCTGCGCGGGCGTGCTCGGCGACGAACTGCGGGACCGCTCCGACCCGAACCTCTCCACCCGGTAAATCCCCCGCCAGCGGAACGGATGACACATGAGAAACCCGAAGGCCCGCCTCGGCGCGTTGGCCATGGCCGCCGTCCTCGCCCTCACCGCCTGCTCCTTCGACAGCGACACCGGCGGCGACACCGCCGGCCGGACCACCCTGCGGGTGGCCAACCCGACCCCGGTGGTCTCGCTCAACCCGTACGCCGCGAACTCCGCCGACCAGCCCACCCTCACCGTCGTGCAGGAGGTCTTCGAGACCCTGGTGTCCCGCCGCGACGGTGAGATCGTGCCGAACCTCGCCGAGAAGTGGACCAACCCCGACCCGCTGACCTGGCAGTTCACCCTGCGCAGCGGCGTCACCTTCGCCGACGGCACCCCGCTGACCAGCGCCGACGCCAAGGCGTCCGTGCAGGCCCTGATCGACGGCAAGGGACCGCTGGCCGGACTCTGGGCCGCCGTCGCCACGATCGAGACCCCGGACGAGCGCACCCTGACCATCCGCACCAGCGAGGCGCTCGGCACCGTGCTGAGCAACCTCACCCTGGTCTGGATCGCCCCGGCGGCCAAGCTCGGCGACCAGAGCTTCTTCACCGCCCCGTACGGCACCGGCCCGTTCAAGGTCGCCTCGTTCACCGCCGGGCAGACCGTCGAGCTGGTGCGCAACGACGCGTACCGGGGTGAGCGACCGAAGCTGGAGAAGATCTCCTACCGGTACATCCCGGAGATCTCCGGCCGGGTCACCGCGCTGGAGAACGACGAGATCGACGTCACCTGGGGGCTGCCGCCGGACCAGCTCACCGGGCTGCGCGACGACGACCGGCTCACCGTCACCTCGTTCCCCACGTACGCCAACTACTACATCTGGTTCAACAGCTCCCGGAAGCCGTTCACCGACCCCCGGGTCCGGCAGGCCATGTGGCACGCCCTGAACCTCGACACCATCACGAAGTCCCTCTTCGACCAGGCCGGCGCCCCCGCCGCCGGGCCGCTGCCCGAGGCGGTGTTCGGCGCGGCGAAGCAGAACCCGTACGGCTACGACCCGGCCCGGGCGAAGCAGTTGCTCACCGAGGCCGGCTTCCCGAACGGCTTCACCACCACCATGATGTGGAGCACCGGCTGCTGCACCAACGGCAACTCCTTCGCCGACGCGATGATCAGCGACTGGGCCAAGGTCGGCATCGTGGTCAAGCCCCAGGAGCTGGAGCGGGCCACCTGGCTCGACCGGCTGCTCAAGCTCGACTGGGACAGCACCATGACCACCGGCAGCACCGTCACCGGGGACGCCGACTTCACCCTGGCCCGGCTCTACCTCTCCACCGCCAAGCGCAACGGCTACGCCAACCCCCAGCTGGACAGGATCCTGCTCCAGGCCCGCAGCGAACTCGACCAGAACCGGCGCGCCGAGCTGTACGCCCAGGCCGGAAAGATCATCTGGGCCGACGCGGTGGGCATCTTCCCCCTCGACCTCAGCGGCAACGTCGTGCTGCGCAAGGGCGTGCAGGGCTTCACCCCGACCCCCAACGACCTGCCCGACTTCGCCGGCGTCTCGCTCGGCTGACCCGGCACCGGACCCGGAGGACCTGCGATGGTGGCATCACCACCCACCCGGCAACCCCTGTTGACGGTCGACGACCTCGTCGTCTCCTTCGACGGCCCGCTCGGCACCCACCCGGTGCTCAACGGCGTCTCGTTCCACGTGGACGCCGGGGAGACCCTGGCCATCCTGGGCGAGTCCGGGTCCGGCAAGTCGGTCACCGTCCGCGCGGTGATGGCGCTGCTGCCCCGGCACAGCGCCACCGTCGCGCGCGGCACCATCCACTACGACGGCGAGGACCTGACCGCCCTGCCGGCACGACGCACCCGCCAGCTGTGCAGCACCGAGTTCGCCATGGTGTTCCAGGACTCGCTCAGCGCGCTCAACCCGGTGGTGCGGGTCGGCGACCAGATCGCCGAGCTGTTCCGGGTACGCCGGGGCCTGTCCCGCCGCGAGGCGTGGGCCCGGGCGGTGGCCGGCCTGGAACAGGTCGGCATCCCGCACGCCGCCCAGCGTGCCCGGGACTACCCGCACCAGTTCTCCGGCGGGATGCGCCAGCGCGTGGTGATCGCCATGGCGCTCGCCCTCGGTCCCCGGCTGCTGATCGCCGACGAACCCACCACCGCCCTGGACGTGACCGTGCAGGCGCAGATCATGGACCTGTTGCGTGACCTGCGTCGGGCCAACGGGATGGCGATGATCCTCATCACCCACGATCTCGGCGTGGTGGCCGACGTGGCCGACCGGGTCGCGGTCATGTACGCCGGCTCCGTCGTGGAGACGGGACCGCTGCGCACCGTCTACGACACCCCCGCCCACCCCTACACCCGGGGGTTGATGAACTCGATCCCCACCCCGGAACACCCCGGTGCCCGCCTGACCCCGATCGAAGGCATGCCACCGGCCCCGCACCGGATGCCCTCCGGCTGCTCCTTCCACCCCCGCTGCCCCCTGGCCCGGCCCCGGTGCCGCACCGACCGGCCGGCGCTGCGCGAGATCGCCCCCGGCCAGCTCTCCGCCTGCCACTACGCCGAGGAGGTGGTGACCGGTGTCCACACCCGAAACGCGGCTTGAGGTCCGGCAGCTCCGGGTCGCCTATCCCGGCGGCCGGCGCGGGCTGCTCCACAAGGCCCCGCCGATCGGTGCGGTCGAAGGTCTCGACCTCACCGTGACGACCGGTCGCACCCTGGGGCTGGTCGGGGAGTCCGGCTGCGGCAAGTCCAGCCTGGCCCGCGCGATCGTCGGCCTGCGTCGCCCCACCGGCGGCGAGATCTGGTACGCCGGTCAGCGCATCGACACCGTGGACGCGACCCGGCGTCGCCTGTTGACCCGCGAGATCCAGATGGTCTACCAGGACCCGTACTCCTCGCTGAACCCCCGCAAGACGGTCGGCTTCATCGTCAGCGAGGGCTGGCGGGCCCACCGGGGGCTGCTGCCCCGAGACCGGTGGGCCGCGCGCACGGCCGACCTGCTCGCCCGGGTGGGGCTCGCCGCCGAGCTGGCCGACCGCTACCCGCACCAGCTCTCCGGCGGCCAGCGGCAGCGGGTCGGCATCGCCCGGGCCCTGGCCCTGTCGCCGCGCATCGTGGTCTGCGACGAGCCGGTCAGCGCGCTGGACGTCTCGGTCCAGGCGCAGACCCTCAACCTCCTCGCCGACCTGCGCGACGACCTCGGCCTGGGTTACCTGTTCATCGCGCACGACCTGTCGGTGGTGCGGCACGTCAGCGACGACGTCGCGGTGATGTACCTGGGCCGGATCGTGGAGACCGGCCCGGCCGCCACCGTCTACGACGAACCGGCCCACCCGTACACCCGGGCGCTGATCTCGGCTGCCCCGGTGCCGCGCCCCTGGGCCGGTCCGCCGACCGAACGCATCGTGCTGCACGGCGAGGTGCCCTCGCCCGCCGACCCGCCCTCGGGCTGCCGGTTCCGCACCCGGTGCCCGCTCGCCCAGCCGTACTGCGCCGAGGCCGTCCCCGAGCTGCGGACCGTCGCCGGGCGGCAGGTCGCCTGCCACTTCGCCGAGGCGAGCCTGGCCGGTCGGACGGACGTCGAGCCGGAGCCGTCGCGGTGAGCGGCCCACCGGTGCGGATCGGCGTCGACCTGGGGCAGGGCGGTTGTCGCGCGCTCGCCCATTACGACCGGCGCACCGGCCACGCCCGTACCCCCGGATTCTGGTCGGGACAGCCCGCCGCGCGGATCGCCGACGCGGTCGGCGCGGCCCTGGCCGACCTCGGGCCGGTGCCCGACGGGCCGGTCGCGGTCGGCGTCGGCATGACCGGGCTCAACGGCCGGACGCCCCTGACCGACGACCTCCGGACCCGGCTGCGGGACCGGGGGCTGCGCGGCACGCTGCACGTCGCCGACGACAGCGTCACCGCCTACCTCGGCGCGCTCGGGCCGGTGCCCGGCGCGGTGGTCGCGGCCGGCACCGGCGTGGTGGTGCTGGCCGCCGCGCCCGACGGGCGGACCGCCCGGGTCGACGGCTGGGGAGCCGCCCTGGGGGACCGGGGCTCCGGCCACTGGATCGGCCGGGCCGCGCTCCGGCGGGCCCTGCGACAGCGGGACCGGGACCGGGCGGGACCGCTGCTCGATGCCGCTGTGGCCACCTTCGGTCCGATGGAGACCCTGCCGGCCCGCTGGCGGGAGCAGCCGCCCACACCCGAGCGGCTCGCCGGGTTCGCCGGCACCGTGGCGGAGCTGGCCCGCGCCGGGGACCCGGACGCCCGGTCGATCTGGCGGCGGGCCGGCGTGCTGCTGGCCGACTCGGCGGTGGCCGCGCTGCGCCGGACCGGCCTGGCCGGCGCGGACGTGCCGGTGGCCGGCACCGGCGGCGTGTTCGCCGCCGCCGAGCTGCTGCTGCCGACCTTCACCCGGGCGCTGCGCGTCGGAGCGCCGTACGCCCGCCCGGTCACCGCCGCGGCCGACCCGCTCGCGGGCGCCCTGGCGCTCTGCGCCCGCCCCACCGGGCGGACGCTGTTCACCGGACTGGTCGTCCACTGTGATATCGAGGAAAGGGCAGGAAAGCGATGAACGTGGCCGAGGCCATCCGGGGACGGTTGGTCGTCTCGTGCCAGGCGCAGGACCACCGGAGCCCGTTCCTGGACACCGCGCACATGATGGCGATGGCGACCGCGGCGGTGCTCGGCGGCGCGGCCGGGCTGCGCGGTCAGGGGGTGGCGCACGTGCGGGCCATGGTCACCCTCGGGGTGCCGGTCGTCGGGCTGGTCAAGCGGAACGTCCCGGGCAGCCCGGTCTACATCACGCCCAGCCGGGCGGACGTGGACGCGCTGACCGGCGCCGGTGCCCAGATCGTGGCCGCGGACGCCACCGGCCGGCCCCGGCCCGGCGGGGAGCGGCTGGCCGACCTGATCGCCGCCACCCACGCCGGCGGGGCGCTGTTCATGGCCGACGTGGACAGTGTGGACTCCGCCCTCGCCGCGGTCGACGCGGGAGCGGACATCGTCGGGACCACCCTCGCCGGCTACACCGGCGCGACGGTGCCGGACGGGCCGGACGTCGACCTGGTCGCCGCGATCAGCCGGTGGTGCCCGGTTCCGGTCGTCGCCGAGGGGCGGTACCGTACCCCTGCCCAGGTCGCAGCCGCCTTCGACGGGGGTGCGTGGGCCGTCGTCGTCGGCACCGCGATCTCCGACCCGGTGAACACCACCCGCCGGTTCGCGTCCGCCTGCCCGCATGTCCCCGTGGAGTCACGATGACCACCAAACTGAGCCAGATCCGGACCGTGCTGCGCAGCCGGGTGGCGGACATGAAGGCCCACACCGCCCTGCCCCGCGAGCGGGACCTCGCCGAGGAACTCGGGGTCAGCCGGACCACGCTGCGCCAGGCGCTGCGGGAACTCACCACCGACGGTTTGATCTACACGATCCGGGGCCAGGGCACCTTCGTCTCCGACACCCGGATCGCCAAGGGCACCAGCCTGAGCGGCTTCACCGAGGACATGCGGGCCCGGGGCCTGACCCCGAGCAGCAAAATGCTCGACGCCGACGCGGTGGTCGCCCGGGACACCCTCGCCGGTGAGCTCGGCCTGCCGGAGGGCTCGCTGCTCTACCGGGTCGAGCGGCTGCGGATGGCCGACGGCGCGCCGATGTGCCTGGAGGAGGTGCACCTGCCGGCGGACCTCTTCCCCGGGCTGCTGGTGGAGAACCTCGACGGCGCGCTCTACGAGACGATGCGGGACCGCTACCAGGTGCAGGTCGTCGTCGCCCAGCAGATGATCGCCGCCGTGGTGCCCACCCCGCGTCAGTGCCAGCTGCTGGAGATCTCGCCGGTGGCCGCGCTGCTGGAGGTGCGGCGGATCGGCTTCGACGGGCGGGGGAGGGCGGTCGAGCTGGCGGTGTCGTACTACCGCGGCGACCGCTACCGCTTCGCGTTGACCGCCCGGCGCGGGGAGGACGGCTGATGACCGCGACGGTCGTCCCGGCTCCCCGCCGGGCGCGCACGAGCACCGGGGAGAGCACCGACGTGCTCGTCGTCGGCGGCGGGGTGGGCGGCATCGCCGCCGCGCTGGCCGCCTGCGAGGGCGGTGCCCGGGTGGTGGTGGTCGAGCCGTACCGGTGGATCGGCGGCCAGCTCACCTCCCAGGCGGTGCCGCCGGACGAGCACCGGTGGATCGAGACCACCGGCTCGACCGCGAGCTACCGGCGCTTCCGGCGCGGGGTGCGCGGCTACTACCGCGACTGGTACGCCCTCGACACAACCGCCGGTTCCGACCTGCTCAACCCCGGCAACGGCTGGGTCAGCCCGCTTTGCCACGAGCCGCGCGCGGCGCTGGCCGTGCTCCGGGCCATGATCGCCCCGTGGTGTGCGGCCGGCCGGCTGGTCGTGCACACCGAGGCCCGGCTGCTCGCCGCGCACACCGACGGTGACACCGTCCGGGGGGTGAGCGTCCGCCTCGCCGACGGCACGGTACGGGAGATCAGCGCCCGGCTGGTGCTGGAGGCGAGCGAGACCGGCGAGCTGCTGCCGCTGGCCGGGATCGAGTACCGCACCGGCACCGAGTCGCGGGACCAGACCGGCGAACCGAGCGCGCCCGAGCGGGCCGACCCGCTCAACATGCAGGCCGCCACGGTCTGCTTCGCCCTCGAACACGTCGACGGGGATCACACCGTGGACCGCCCCGACGGCTACGAGCGGTGGCGGACGCTGACCCCGCCTGGCTGGCCGGACAAGCTGTTCAGCTGGACCTACCCGGACCCGCGCACCGGTCGACCGGTCACCGGCCGGTTCACCCCCAACCCGGAACGCGCGGCGGCGTCCATGGAGGAGGCGCTGCGGGCCCCGGAGCTGTGGACGTACCGGCGCATCCTCGACCGGCGGGCGTTCCGGTCGGGGCTGCTGCCCAGCGACGTGACCATCGTGAACTGGCCGATGACCGACTACCTGGACGGTCCGCTCTTCGACGTGCCGGACGCCGAGTGGCACCTGCGGCGGGCCCGGGAGTTCAGCTACGCCTTCCTGTACTGGTTGCAGACCGAGGCGCCCCGTCCGGACGGCGGCTGCGGCTACCCGGGCCTGCGGCTGCGGCCCGACGTGACCGGCACGCCGGACGGGCTGGCGCAGGCGCCGTACATCCGGGAGGCCCGCCGGCTGCGGGCGGTCACCACCCCGACCGAGCAGGACCTGTCGGTGGCGGTGCGGGGCGCGGCCGGCGCGGTGCGGTACCGGGACGCGGTCGGCACCGGCCATTACCGGATCGACCTGCACCCGAGCACCGGCGGGGACGGCTACCTCGACGTCGCGGCGCACCCGTTCGAGATCCCGCTGGGGGCGCTGCTGCCGCAACGGGTGACCAACGTGGTGGCGGCGGGCAAGGCGCTGGGCACCACGCACATCACCAACGGCTGCTACCGGGTGCACCCGGCCGAGTGGTCGATCGGCGAGGCGGCCGGCGCGCTCGCCGCGTTCTGCCTGACCACCGGGAGCACTCCGCACGCGGTGCGGGAACGGCCCGGGCTGCTGGCGGACTTCCAGGACGCGCTCGCCAACCGGGGCGTCGACCTGCGCTGGCCGGAGGGGACCGCCCTGCCAAAGGAGTGAGCCGGCCGGTCCCGGCCGCGAACCGGTGGCGTGCGCCACTCAGGCGCTGGCGGCCAGCGGTGGGGTGGCGGCCGGCGTCGCGGACGCCGCCGGCCGGGTCCGGGTCCGGCCGGTCGTCCCCGCGACGACGACCGCCTCGACCGGGTCCGGCGCCACCGGGGGCGCTGTCGCGCCCACCAGCCGGACCGGACGGGGTGACTCGTCGTGGAGGGCGGCGGCCATCCGGCGTCGGAACTCGGCCCGCACGGCGCGCGGCAGCCGTTCGTACGCCACCCGGGCCAGGACCCGGTCCGCGATCTCGTACCCGTGCCGGGCGGAGCGCCACACCAGCAGGCCACGCTCCGCCATGGCACGCAGCACCGGCCGCAACGGCTCCGGGTCCAGGTCGAGCAGCCGGCCGAGTCGCTCGGCGGTGAACCCCGCACCGAGCACCGCGCCGGCCATCACCACCGCCCGCCCGGTCCCGTCGAGCAGGTCGAGGCGGGCGGCGACCGTCCGGCGGACCGCCTCCGGCACCGGTGGCTCGCCCGACGTGTGGCCGTCGTCGCCCGCCTGCGCGCCGTATGCCCTGGCGCGGCCGGGAAGCCCCGCGACCAGGGGCAGCAGCCGGGTCACCGTCGCCGTCTCGCCGAGCAGGTGACGCAGCAGCCGTCCGGTGTCGACCGTGCCCAGGGCCGGCACGGTCAGCCGGTGCCGCCGGTCGGCCGGACCGAGGGGGAGCAGGTCACCCCACTCCGGACGGTGGGTGACCACGACGACCAGCGGCACGGCCCGCACCGTCGCCGCGGTGAAGAGCTCGTGCAGGAAGCGGCCGACCTCGGGGGCCGCCCGGTCCACGTCGTCCACCGCCACCACCAGCGGCCTCCGCCCGGCGAGGGCGAGCAGCACCTCCCGCCACCGGTCGGCCGCACCGGCGTCGGCCTCGGCGCCCAGCAGCGTCCCGAGCGCGGTGACGGTGGCGGAGAGTCGTCCGGCCGGGACCGCCGGGACGCAGGCGGCCAGCAGCCGGTGCCGTACGGTGGCCGGGTCGTCGGCGGCCCGGACCCCGGCGTGGTCCCGGACCAGCGCGGCCAGCGGGGCGGCCGGGACGTCCGGGTACGGCGGGCACTGCGCGCCGCACCAGCGCACCGGCACCCCGTCGACGTGCCGCACCGTCCGGGCCAGTTCCGCCAGCAGCCGACTACGGCCGACGCCGTCCGGGCCGACCACCGAGACCCAGCGGGCCGTCCGGTCCCGCACCGCCCGGACGACCTGGTCCCGCAGGGCGGCCAGCTCCCGCCGCCGGCCGATGAACGGCGTCTCGCCGCCGGTCGGTCGGGTCGGGGCGACCCCGGCGGCCCGCCAGACGGGGACCGGGGCCGGCTTGCCGGCCATCGACGCCGGCGGCAGGTCGCGGTAGTCGATCAGGTCGGCGGTGGCCCGCCGGGTGGCTGCGCAGACGATCACCGTGCCCCGGGGAGCGTGCTCCTGGAGCCGGGCGGCCAGCGTGACCACCGCGCCGCTGACCGCGCCGTGCCCGGCGTCGCGTGCCGCGGCCAGGTCCACCACGGCCTCGCCGGTGGCGACGCCGGCCCGCAGCCGCACCACCGTCCCGCCGGCCAGGGGGTGGCCGTCCAGGACCCGCTGGATCTCCAGACCCGCGCGCACCGCCCGGTACGCGTCGAACCCGTCGGACTCGACGCCGCCGAACAGCGCCATGACGGCGTCGCCGACGTACTTCTCCACCACACCGTTCCACCGGCGCAGGACCGCGGCGACGGTGCCGAAGTACTCCTGTTGCAGGGCCCGGACGTCCTCCGGGTCGAGCCGGTCGACCAGCGCGGTCGAACCGACGATGTCGACGAAGAGGACGCTGACCGTGCGTCGCTCCTCCGGCACCGGCCAGAGCCGCGTCCCGACCATCGCCGGTGCTGGCTGGGTGACTGTGCTGACGTGCATCGCGTTCACCTTTCCCCCGTGGTACCGGACGACTTGTCCGAGATTCGCACCACCGGCCCGACGGCGGATCTGCCGAACGACGTATGTCGGCCTCATGCAACTTTCCGTCGCCATCTCGACGCGAGGAGTACCACAGGACCGATTTACCCTTATGAACGCCCCGGTCGCTCCCATTAGGCTGCTTTCCATGGCCAGCGATGTGGACGCCGCCCCGCTGGTCGGCCGTGCCGACACGGTGGCGATGGTGCGCACCGCCCTGCTCGACCGGGTCCCGCAGGGCCACACCGCAGCGGTCTTCGTCAACGGGGAGAGCGGGGTGGGCAAGAGCCGGCTGCTCGGTGAGGTGGCGGCGGGACTGCGTGACGCGGGGGCGGTCGTGCTCACCGGAAGCTGCCTCGACATCGGCGACGCCTCACCGCTGCACCCGCTGCTCCAGGCGCTGCGCCGGTTCGAGACCGAGGTCTCCCACGCCCGCACCTGTTCGGCCGTGCGCAGCCTGCTCAACATGTTCGCCGACGAGACCCCCGGCCGGGAGGGGGCCGGCACCCTGCTGGAGCGGGTCTCCCGCGGGCTGCACCTGATCGCCCAGGGCCGCCCGCTGGTGCTCGTGCTGGACGACCTCCAGTGGGTCGACCGCAGCACCCGGCAGCTCCTGCTCTATCTGCTGGCTGGGCTCGGCGACATGCAGCTGTCGGTCCTCGCCGCGATCCGGGCCGAGGCCCTGCAGGGTGCCCACCCGCTGCGCCGGGTCCTCACCGAACTGCGGCGGCTGCGGTCGGTGCGGGTGCTCGACCTGGCTCCGCTGGACCGCGCCGGGACCAGGCAACTCGCCACCGCGATCGTCGGCCGGCCGCTCGCGCCGGAGGCCACCGAGCAGGTGTGGCGACGCAGCGGCGGCAACCCGTTCGTGGTCGAGGAGCTGGCCCGTGACCTGCGCGACGGGCGGGACGGGCTCTCCGACACGCTCCGGGAGATCTTCCTCGACCGGGTGGAGGCCCTGCCCCCGCACGCCCACGAGGTCGTCCAGGCGGTCGCCGTCGGGGTGGAACCGGTGGAACACGATCTGCTCGCCCGGGTGGTCCGGCTCCCCGAGGAGAGCCTGATCGAGGCGGTGCACGCGGCCATCGCGCACCGGCTGCTGGTCTGCACCGACAACGCGTACCACCTCCGGCACCGGCTGGTCGCCGAGGTGCTGGAGCACGAACTGCTCCCGGCCGAGCGGGCCGCCCTGCACCGGCGCTACGCCGACGCGCTCGGCGCCGGGCCGGCGCAACTGCGTCACGCCCGGTCGGCCCACCACTGGCGGCTGGCCGGCGAGCCGGTGCGGGCGTTGCGGGCCGCCATGGCCGCGGCGGAGGAGGCCGAACGGCTGCACGGCTACGCCGAGGCGCACCGCCACTGGTCGCTCGCTCTCCAGGCGGCCACCGACACCGGCCTCGGCGCGCCGGAGCGGGTGACCCTGCTGGAGAGGGCGGCGGAGGCCGCCCACCACTGCGGCGAACACGCGCGGGCCCTGGCCCTGCTGGAGGAACAGGCCACCCTGGCCGGCACGTCCACCTGCGCCCTGCGCATCCGTCGGGCGCGCTATCTCGCCCACGCCGGCCGGTCCGCCCTGGCGGAGGCGGAGTACCAGCGTGCCCTGGACGCCCCGGACTGCACGCCCCGCGAGCGGGCGACCGCCGCCGCCCACCTGGCCGAGCTGCTGCTGCACCTCGGCCGGTACGCCGACGCGGGCCGCCGGGCCCGGGAGGCGCTCGCGCGTTCCGCGTCGGTCGAGGGCTCCACCTCGGAGGTGGTGCTGGCCAGCGCCGCCCTCGGCTTCAGCGAGGCGTACCTGGAGGACCCGGACGCCGGCCTGCCGGTGATGCGGGAGGCGCTGGCCACCGCCGAGCGTTCCGGCCGACCGGAGGACGTGGCCCTCGCCTACCTGCACCTCGCCGAGCTGCTCACCGGACCGCTCAACGTGATCGAGGAGGGCGTCGTGGTGGCCCGCCGGGGCGCCGAACGCGTCACCGAGCTGGGGCTGGGCCGGACGTTCGAGACCCGGTTGCTGGCCGTCGCCGCGAACGGCCTGTTCCGGGTGGGACAGTGGGCCGAGGCGGAGAAGGTCATCGCCGACGCGTTGCGGCACCGCCCCTCCGGCGCGGACGCCGCCGAGCTGCTGCTCGCCCGCTGCCGCCTCTCGGTCGCGTACGGCGACGTCGAGGCCGCCGACCGGGACCTGGAGGCGGTGGCCACCCTGCTCGCCGGGGGCGGTGCCCGGCACGTCCTGCCGTTGCTCACCCTCCGCGCCGGGCTGGCCATGTGGCAGGGCCGGCACGACGTGGCCCGGCAGGCCGTCGCCCGGGGACTGACCGAGACCCGCTCCGATGACCTGGTCCTGCTGGCCACCCTCGCCTGGCACGGGCTGCGCGCGGAGGCCGAGGCGTATGCCAGCCGCACCGTTCGGGTCGACCTGACGGCGGTGCGCCGGCTGCGGGAGGTCACCAACCGGGTCCGGCGCACCAGCGTCCAGGCGGCCCGGCCGGTCCGCGACGTGGTCGACGCCTTCCTCGCCCTCTGCACCGCCGAGGTCGGCCGGCTCGACGGCCCCGGCGACCCGGTCCTCTGGGCGCGGGCGGTCGAGGTCTGGGACCGGCGCCAGCACCCCTACCCGGCGGCCTACTCCCGGCTGCGGCAGGCCGAGGCGCTGCTGGCCCGGCGCGGCCGGGACGCCACCGCGGCCACCCTGCTCCGGGAGGCGTACGAGGTGGCCCAGGGGCTGGGGGCGCGGCCGTTGAGCGAGGAGATCGCCGCGCTGGCGACCCGCGCCCGGGTGCCGGTGCCGGACGGGGCGGCCGAGCGGGACGGCGACCGCGCCGGAAGATCCGGGGGAGTCCACGACGAACTGTCCGCACTCACCCCACGCGAGCGCGAGGTGCTGGCGCTGGTGGCCGAGGGGCTGACCAACCGGGAGATCGGCCAGCGGCTGTTCATCAGCGAACGGACGATCGGCGTGCACGTCTCGCACATCTTCGACAAGCTCCAGGTCCGCACCAGGGTCCAGGCCAGCGCGATCTACCTGCGCCACCGTCCGCGCTGAGGGCGCGTCGTCCGGGCGGCACCGGAATACGTCGTTCTACTGATTCCCACCCCACCCGGGGCTGCCACGCTGTGCACCGCGGCGACACGGGGCGCCGCGACCACAGGGGAGGAAGAGATGACCGAACCGGTCTGGGGACCCGTCCACCAGGACATCGCCGACCTGCTCGCCGACCATCCCGCCGACGTGCCGGCGGTGGTCGACCACCTGACCAAGCTCCAGGACGTCCTGGTCCGGCTGCCTCCGTTGCATCAGAGCTGCCCCCTGGCGGACTTCAACGGGCTCTATCTGACGATCACCGCGAAGGTGTTGGAGCGGCTCTACGACGGCCGTTTCGCCGACCCGGCGTTCCTGTCCCGCCTGGACGTGGAGTTCGCTGCCCGCTACTTCGACGCGTTGCGGCTGTGGACCGAGTCGAGCTCGTACACGCCGCAGGCCTGGGCGTGCATCTTCGAGCGGATGCAGGGGCCGGACGTACGGCCGCTGCCGGCCGCGGCGGCCGGGGTGAACGCGCACATCAACTTCGACCTCCCGTTCGCCCTGGTGACCACCTTCGACCACCTGGAGTCCGAGCCGGTCGACGGGGGTGACCAGCACCGGGACTACCTCCAGATCAACGAGATCTTCGCCGAGTCGATCCCGACGCTGCGCCGGGGCTACCTGGACCGGTGGCAGCTGATCATCGACACGCTCAACGGTGATCTGGACGACTGGTACCAGGGCGAACTGGTGCAGTACACCCGGGACGTCGCCTGGCGCAACGCCCAGCGGATCTGGCGGGTGCGGCACGACGCCCACGCCCGGGAGCGGGAGCGCGACCGGCTCGACGGCACCGCCTCCCGGCTCGGCCGGCTGCTGCTCTCGCCGCTGGGCGCGCTGCTCCAGTAGCCATTCGCCGACGACTCCAACCCATCCTCCTAGGACGGCTTACGGGGTGTGCGCCCGCAGAGACGAGCCGCCCACGGCCCACGCCGGGATACACCGCAGCGCGGGCCGTGGGCGGGGCCGACCGCGTAGCGACGACTTCTCCCAGACGCTGGGCACGATCGGCGGCTTCCAGTTGGTCAAGCCGCTCGGCTCGGGTGGGATGGGCGAGGTGTTCCCTCGCCGTGTCCCCGACGGCGGAGGCCGCTTGTTGTGCCCGTCGGGTACTGATACGGCGGCACGGCCGCCCGGAGGAGGGGTCCCCATGCGCTGACGCGCACTGCTTGCGCTCCTAGCGGCGTCCGCGCTGCTGGCTGCACCGGTACTCGCCACCGCCGGCACCACCATTGGTCCGCGGCCGCCAGCACCAACGCCCTTCCCGTCCGACTGGCCGAACCAGATGAAACTGGTCAACGCCTCCACCAAGGTCGAAACCGCTGCCCGGAGGCGCTTCCTGGACGCCTGCGCCGGCAACCGGCTCGACCTGCCCGGCGACGCGCTGGTCGTGCACCGACAACCCCCTCCGCGACGAGACCGCTCTCGTCACCCACTACGACGACCTGCCGCTTCGTGTCGAACAGGGCGGACCGGCAGTGCCGCTGATCGGCGACTGACCACGCCCCACTGAAGGCGAGCCGCAGGCGGGGCGCTCGATCAGGTGATTGGCGGAATGAACAAGGTTCCAGCCAAGTTCATCAATTGACCGACAGTTAAGGGCATCGATATCCTGGCGCAGTAGATCATGATCTGCGGTCTCCACGCTCTCCCACAGCCAGCGTCAGCACGGAAGGGATCACCATGAAGGATGTCGGCGTAGCCCGGCGACGGCGTTTGGTCGGTTCGGTCGCGACAGCCGGTATGGCCGCCCTGTTCCTCTCGGCGACCGCGTCCCCGGTGGCGGCGGCGGAGGGTCGGATTCTCGGCGCCGGCAACCCGGACGCCATCCCGAACAGCTACATCGTGGTGCTCAAGGAGAGCAAGGCGGCCGACACGCAGGGGATGGCGCGTCAGTTGGCTGCGGACTTCGACGTGCGGGTGGAGTACACCTACTCGCATGCGGTGCGCGGGTTCGCCGGCACGATGAGCCCGGCCGATGCCCGCCGGCTCGCGGCCCAGCCGGAGGTGGCGTACGTCGAGCAGAACGCCGAGGTGCGCGTCACCGGGACCCAGCCGAACCCGCCGTCATGGGGGCTCGACCGGATCGACCAGCCGAGCCTGCCGCTGAACAGCAGCTACACGTACCCGAACGCGGCGGGCAACGTGCGGGCGTACGTGATCGACACCGGTATCCGGACCACGCACACGGACTTCGGTGGCCGGGCGGCCTGGGGCACCAACACCACCGGCGACGGCAACAACTCCGACTGCAACGGCCACGGTACGCACGTGGCGGGCACCATCGGCGGCACGGCGTACGGTGTGGCCAAGGAGGTGTCACTGATCGCGGTCAAGGTTCTCGGCTGCACGGGTTCGGGCAGTTGGGCGGGGGTGACCGCCGGGGTGGACTGGGTGACCGCCCACCACACCCCCGGGGTGCCGGCGGTGGCGAACATGAGCCTCGGCGGCGTCGGTAGCAACACCACGCTGGAGAACGCGGTCCGCAACTCGATCGCCGACGGGGTCGTCTACGCGCTCGCCTCGGGCAACAACAACAGCGACGCCTGCAACTTCACCCCGGCCCGGGTGGGTGAGGCGATCACGGTCAACGCCAGCACCCGCACCGACGCGCGCGCGTCGTTCTCCAACTGGGGCACCTGCACCGACATCTTCGCCCCCGGCCAGGACATCACCTCGGCCTGGCACACCAGCGACAGCGCGACCAACACCATCAGCGGCACCTCGATGGCCGCCCCGCACGTGGCCGGCGCCGCCGCCCTGGTGCTCGGCGCCAACCCGGGCCTGAGCCCGGCCCAGGTCGCCGGCACCCTCACCAGCAACGCCACCCCGAACAAGATCACCAGCCCGGGTGCGGGTTCGCCGAACCTGCTGCTCCACGTTCCGTCCGGCACCGTCACTCCCGGTACGGCCACCCTCTACCGGCACGTGAACGGCCCCGACCACGTCAGCAGCACCAGCGTCTCGATCGGCGGCTACACGCGTGAGGGTCCCCTCGGGAAGGTGCACACCACCCCAGTCGCGGGAACGAAGCCGATCTACCAGTGCATCGTCAACGGCTGGGACTACATGACCTCCCTCGACTCGAACTGCGAGGGCCAGGGCCGTGCCGGCCTCATCGGCTACGTGTACGATTCGCCGCCGGCCCAGCCGCACCAGGCGTTCTACCGATGCTTGGTGAGGGGCAACGCCGACCACTTCGACTCGACCGACCCCAACTGTGAAGGCCAGATCGCCGAGGGCCGGATGGGTTACCTGCTCGTCTGACCCTGACCGGTTCAGTTTCGGATCGTCCGACGGGGCCGCGGTGCGCGAGCACCGCGGCCCCGTCGGACGACACCTCAACCCGCAGGCGGCCACGAGCAGGACGTGAGCCAGGTCGGGTAACCCCTTACGAGGAGGCCCTCGTGGTGCGGGCGGTCCAGGACACGACGGTCCGCGAGCGGATCCCGGAGAACGGTATCGGTGAGTACGTCGGCGCCGCCGAGCGAATCAAGGGCGACCTCGTAGCCGCTCGGCAGCACTGTGTCGAGGCCATGGACATGGATTTCCCGGAAGTGGGTGTCGCGGCCGGGTGGTGCGTTTGTACTGCGTCAGTTGCTCGAACGGTTCGGCCTGTACGAGGACGAGCCGCCGACCAGGGCTGACCCGGCTTGACGGGCCAGAGGTCCGCCTCGGAGTGCGGCCGGCCGACCGCTGGTCGAGGAGGTCCCCGGGGTCACCCTGACCCGGGCGACTCCGGTTGCAGAGCGCGGAAGTGTGGGCTCTGCGCGAGGAGCGTCGCGAAGGTGCCCTCGGCCACCACCCGGCCGTGGTCGAGGACGACGATGGTGTCCGCCCGCAGGAGCGCCGGCATCCGGTTGGACACGACCAGGAGTGTCCGTCCGGTCTGCCGGACGTCGTCGGTGACGCGGTCCCAGAGCAGGCGCTCGGTCTCCTGGTCGAGGGCGCTGGAGATGTCGTCCACCACCAGCAGGTCGGCGCGACGGGCCACGGTGCGGGCGGTGGCGAGCCGCTGCCGCTGCCCACCGGAGAGCCGGTGCCCCCGTGGGCCGACCATCGTGTCCAGCCCCGCCGGCATGGCGGCCACGTCCCGGTCGAACGCGGCCAGCCGTACCGCCGTGCCGGTCAGCATGTCGTCGTCGGCCATGTCGAGCAGGATGTTCTCCCGGACGGTGCCACTGAACAGCTGCGGATCCTGGGGGAGGTACGCGCACCGGGGCGGACGCAGGAAGGCCGAGCGGTCGGTGACTTCCACACCGTTCCACCGCACCACGCCGCGGGGCTCGGGGAGCATGCCGAGCAGCGCCTGCACCAGGGTGGACTTGCCGGCACCCACCGGCCCGGTGACCACCGTCACGGTGCCCTGGGCGAGCGTCAGGTCGACGTCCTCGAGGACGAAACCGTCGTGGCCGTACCGGTGTCCCAGGCCCCGCGCCTCCAGCCGGCGTAGCCGGTCGGGGCGATCGTGCCGGACCCACGCCGACGCGGGCGGCCGGGGCGCAGGCTCGTCGGCCAGCGCGGACAGCGGCTCGTCCCCCTGCAAGCGGGCCAACCGCTCGGCCGAGACCTTCGACTGTCGCCAGCGGCGCATCACGTCGCCGAGGACGGTCACCCCGATCCCGACCTCCTCCAGCAGATAGGTGAACAGGGCCAGGTCCCCGACGGTGAACTCGCCGGACCGGAGCCGCTCACCGGCCACCACGAGGATCAGCCCGGTGCCGAGCGCCATCACGAACCGGGACGAGGACTGGAGGACGGCGAAGAAGACGCTGTCCCGGACGGCGGCCCGACGGCGTACCTGGTTCATCGCCGTCAGCCGGGACACCACGCGCTCCCGCGCGCCGGTCAGCGTGATCAGCTGGACGGCGGTGAAGATCTCCGTGAGGAACGCCGACACGTCACCGGCCGACTCCCGGGCCTCCGCCCGGAACCGGGTGACCCGTCGTCCCGCCAGGTAGCTGAGCAGGACCACCGCGACGACCGGCAGCAGCACCAGGACGGTGACCCGGGCGTCGATCCGGATCATCACCACCACCGCCACCACGGTGAACGACAGCGAGGAGGTGAGGTTCATCAGCCCACCGCGTTTGCAGAGCGTCTCCACGACCTGCCGGACGTCCTCCAGTAGCCGGTTCAGCGCGTCCCCCACCGGCACGGGCAGCGCCTGGGCCGCCGGCAACGCCATGATCCGGTCGAAGAGGTGGTGGCGCAGGGTCATCAGCAGGACGCCCCGCAGCGCCGTGTCGACCGCCATCCAGGCGATGCCGAGCGAGACGTGCACCACCTTGACCAGCACCAGAGCGCCGATCAACCAGAACACGGGCGGCGCGTCGACGACCGCCGGGCCGAGGGAATCGAAGATCTCCCTGGCGAGCAGCCCCGGCACCATGCCGACGAGGAAAAAGAGCGCCCCGATCAGCATGTCCGCCAGGAACGCCCAGCGTCGGCGCCACAGCAGCGTCAGCAGCAGCCGGCCGCTGCGGCGGGCCGTCGGTCGGGTCACCGGGCCGCTCATCCGGTCAGCCCCGAGTCGTCCGAGGCGAGCAGCCGACTGAACCCGGAGTCGGGGTCACGCACCAGGTCCTCGCGCCGGCCGTACTCCACCACCCGGCCGTCCGCCAGGTGCAGGATCCGGTCCACCCGGTCCAGGGTCGCGAGCCGGTGCGCCACGACCAGGCTGGCCCGTCCCGCCAGCAGACCGGCCGTCGCCCCTTGCACCAGCCGCTCGGTCAGCGGGTCCAGCCGGGACGACGCCTCGTCCAGGAGCACCACCGCCGGGTCGGCGAGCATGGCCCGGACGAAGGAGACGAGTTGCTGCTCCCCGGCGGAGAGACCGTGCCCTCCGGGACCGATCGTCGTCTCCAACCCCTGCGGCAGCCGCGCCAACCAGTCGTCGAGGCCGAGCCGGCCGAACGCCGTCCGAATTCGTTCCTCGGGGACGTCGGGGTCGAAGACCGTCACGTTCTCGCGGACCGTCGCCCGGAACACCTGGACCTCCTGCGACACGACGGTGATCCGGCGGCGGCGCCCCGCCGGGTCTAGCCGGGTGGCGTCGACGCCGCCGAGGAGGACCGCGCCGCCGGTCGGCTCGTGGAGGCCGGCGAGGACGCGCACCAGGGTGCTCTTGCCGCTGCCGGTGCGCCCCACCACCCCCACGCTCTGCCCGGGTGGGACGGTGAAGGTGATGTCGTGCAGCACGTCGTCGGTGGTGCCCGGGTAGCGGAACCGCACCGCCTGGACGTCGATTCGCACCCGGCCCGATGGGAAGGGCCGCACGGCCGTCGGCCGCGCCGGCAGGGGGATCCGCAGCAGCGCCTGCAACCGCCGGACGCAGGCGGCGGCGGCCTGGTAGTCCTGCACCTGGAGGGCCATCTGGTCCAACGGCTGCATCATCTGCTGCGAGTAGAG
The DNA here is from genome assembly GCF_044459745.1 of Micromonospora sp. NPDC050187. Taxonomy (NCBI): domain Bacteria; kingdom Bacillati; phylum Actinomycetota; class Actinomycetes; order Micromonosporales; family Micromonosporaceae; genus Micromonospora; species Micromonospora sp. NPDC050187. The sequence continues at coordinate 340,616 of NZ_JBITJH010000002.1, read as the reverse complement.
GAAGACCAGGTACACCGCGCCGAGGGTCATCGCGCCGGTGGTGTACAGCCGCACCGACCAGGCCAGCGCCACCGCCGTGCCCGTCCAGGCGAACAGCGACGCGGCGGCCCAGAGGACGATACTGCCCCAGATCCCGGCCGCCTGCTCGGTCCGGAACACCCGGCCGGTGGCGTGGCGCAGTCGACGGTCGACGTACCCGCCGGCACCGGCGCCGGCCATGTCCGGCACCGCGCCCAGCGCCTCGCCGAGGAACCCGCTGAGCTCACCGGATGCCTGCCGGAACCGGGTGAACGACTGCTGCCCCCGGCGGGCAAGGCGCCGCAGGACCAGCGTGGCGACGACCGCGACGACCGCGACGCTGCCACCGATGCGCCAGTCGACCACGACGAGCGCCCCGACCAGTCCCACCAGCAGCAGCGCCTGACCCACCACGGCGAGCGCGAACCGGGACAGGAAGTTGGCCAGCAGACCGACGTCCCCGTCGACCCGTTCGACCAGCTCACCCGGACGGTGGGTGGTGTGGAAGTCCATGCCCAGGGCGAGACAGTGGCCGGTCACCTCGACCCGTACCCGGTCCATGATCGTCCAGGCCAGGCGTTCGGCCACCGCGGCCTCCGCCACCGTCACCAGCCGGGCCAACAGGCTGACCGCGACGAAGCCGGCCACCAGCAGGCCCGCCGAGACGACCGCGGCGGTCGACCGGGTCACCTCCTGCTCGATGTAGCGGCGCACCAGCACCGGCGCGAGCAGCTCCAACCCGATCCCGCCGAGCAGGGTGACCGCCAACAGGGCCACCGCGCCGGGATGCCGCCGCAACCGGTTCACGGCGAACCGCAGGACCGGACGGCGGTCCTCGGGGACGGGGCGCTGCGCGGGCGCGGCCGTCCCGTTCCCCACCCCCGCGCCGGGCCGGGCGACGACCGTCCCGTCCGTCCGCCCGGTCACCGCGCCAGCCGGTCCAGGAGTACGGCGTGCAGGTGACCGTTGGTCACCAGCGCGGTGCCGTGGGTCGGTTCGGGGACTCCCCGCACGTCGGTGAAGCGGCCCCCGGCCTCCTCGACGAGGATCTGGCCGGCCGCCAGGTCCCAGACATCCCCAGTGGCGTCCACGGCCAGGTCCAGGCGACCCTCGGCGACGGCCATCTGGGCGAGGAAACCGCCCGACCCGAACGTCCACCGGGTGTCGGCGACGAGCCGCACCAGTTCGTCGAGCAGCCCCAGGTCCCGCCAGCGGTCCAAACGGGCGAAGCTGATGTGCGCGTCGGCCAGGTCGGTGGTGGCCGACACCCGGATCCGCCGGCCGTCCGCGAACGCCCCGCCGCCCCGGCTGGCCCACCACCGCCTGCCCAGCGCGGGTGCGCTGACCACCCCGACCACCGGGCGCCCCTGGTCGAGCAGGGCGATCAGGGTGCCATAGAACGGCAGGTCCCGGGCGAAGTTGTTGGTGTGGTCGACCGGGTCGATCGCCCAGCACCGCCCCTCGATGACCGTCTGCGGTCGCGTCTCCTCGGCGGCGATGCCGTCGGTCGGCCGGTGCGCGGCGAGGAACGCCGACAGGCTCCGCTCGACCTCCAGGTCCGCCTCGGTCACCAGACTGCGGTCGGGTTTGGTCGACGCCACCGGCGCGGCGTGGAAGTGACGCAACGTGATCTCGTCGGCCAGGTCGGCCATGGTGAGGGCAAGGGCGAGGTCCGCCGCGTGGTCAGTGGTGCCGTCGGCGTCCGTGGCCGCGGCAACGGGGGATGAGTACGTCGGCACCTCGTGCACCCTTTCGTCGTGTCGCTGCCGGCGCCGGTCGGTGACCCGGCGCCGTCGGTCGTCGTGTCACTCTGACCTACCGCCGATGGTCATCCGTCGACGGTTCCGCAGTCGTCCGGGGCGGGTCCGAGTCCGGTCGCGCCCCGGGCCCAGAGCGCCCAGAGCAGGGCCATGGTGCGGGTTCGGTCGTACCGGTCGCCGGCCGGGGCGCGGCGTACCCGGTGGAGCAACGCGGCCAGGTCCCGGGGCAGGTCGTGGGTGAGCGCGGCGGTGATCTCCCGGTCGTACCAGGCGCTCAGCTCGCCGGTCAGCCAGCGGGGGACCGGCGAGGCGAAACCGCGCTTGTCGGCGTTGCCCACCACCCACTCCGGGACGCCCAGCTCCCGGGCGGCGGCCCGCAGGAGCAGTTTGGTGCGTACCGCGTCCGGAGCCCGCAGCCGGGCCGGGGCGGCGAACGACGTCTCCAGCAGCTCCCGGCTCAGATAGGGGGAGCGCCGTTCCAGCCCGAAGGAACTGGAGAGCTTGTCCGCGGTGAGCAGCAGGGCCGGGAGGGAGAGAAGTTGGTCGACGAGGGTGACCGCCTGGTCGGCGCGGACCGGTTGGTCGAAAATGCCGTGCACGAGCGAACGGACCGTACCGTTCGCGTCCGGACCGCGCAGCACCAGGCTGAGGTACCGGTCCCGGGGGGCGGCCCGCTCCAGCCCGGCGTGGCGTAACCGCTGCGCCAGCGGCGTGTACGCGGTGAAACCGGCGTCCAGGACGTCCTGCGGTCCGAAGAGCGCCAGCAGGTGTCGGACGTACCCGAGCAGGTACTCGTCGGGGCCGACACCCGCCGAGACGACCCGGAGGCCGGTCTGCGCGACCGCCCGGTAGCAGAGGTACTCCGGGAGGAGACTGGCGTTGCCCAGCGGGTAGTCCAGCGCGGTCACGATCCGCCCGGCCGTCCGGACGAAGTCGGCGGCCGTCGGCTCGACGACGACCAGCCGCGCCCCCACGTCCCGGGCGATCCGCGCCGCGCGGTCCGACTCGTCGAACTCCGGGTAGCCCGGATACCGGACGGTGACGCAGACCGACGGGCGCAGAAGGTACGCCAGCACCCCCGAGTCGGTGCCGCCGCTGAGCAGGAGCGCCTGGTCACCGCAGTCGCGGTGCCGGGCGACGCTGCCGGCGAGCTGCCGGGCGTACCGCTCGATCCAGCCCTGGGTGTCCGCCGGGTCCACGTCGACGGTCGTCGTCGCGGTGCCGAGGTCCCAGTAGACGTGGGTGCCCGTACGGCCGGTGAGGTGGTCGTACCGCAGCACGGTACCCGGGGCGAGTAGCTCGATTCCCGCGTACGGCGTGCTCGGTCGGCCCACCGGCAGTTCCACCGCCTGCACCGCCAGGGGCAGCGACAGGGTGGCACCGGGCCCCTCCAGCAGGGCCTTGACCTCCGAACCGAAATGGAGGGCGCCGTCGACCAGCCGGTAGTAGACCGCCTTCTGCCCGATCCGGTCCCGCACCAGGTACGTGGCGGAGCGACGGGGGTCGTGGATCGCCGCGGCGTACATCCCGTCGATCCTGGCCAGCAGGTCGAGGCCCTCCCGGAGGTACGCCTTGAGCAGGAAGTGGGTGTCCGTCTCGTGCGCCGACAGCGGGATGTCGAGCTCGGCGGCGAGTTCCCGGAACCCGTAGATCTCGCCGTTGTAGGTCAGCATCACCCCGCTGTCGGAGTCGACCACCGGGCCGTACCCGTACCCGGGGTCGACGATGGACAGGGTGGTCATGGCGAAGACGGCCCGACCGTCCCCGGCCGCGATGACCCGCAGCGCGTCCGGTCCCCGGTTCTGGAGGGTTTTCGCCATCGCCGCCACCAACGTCGGATCACCGGACTGCCCGTTCGGTGTCGCCACGCCGCAGATCCCGCACATCAGGTGTCCCCTTGCTCGGGCAGGGCGCGCAGCAGCTCGCGCACGTACGGCGGGATGAGGAGGTCCGGCCAGCGGTGCCGGGCGACGAACTCCAGCCGCTGCCCCTCGCCCAGGACGAGCTGGCCGGGATCGCCCCGGAAGTCGACGACGAAGACGTGCAGCAATTGGCCGCTACCGTGCTCGTCTACCACCTGGCCGATCTCCCGGGCGTCCCGGACGACGAGTCCGGACTCCTCGTGGACCTCGCGGACCACGGCCTCGCGGGCGCTTTCGCCGGGTTCGGTCCCGCCGCCGAGCACCGACCAGTGCGCTGGCCACACGATGTCCGGACGGTCGTCGCGCAACTGCATCAGGACGGCCCCGTCCCGGTCCCGGACGACGGCGAGCACACCCCGCCGCCGGGTGGTGGCGCTCACCGTCCGTCCGGGGACATGCGGCCCCCTGCGCCGTACGCCAGTTCGCCGACCACGGCGGCCACCGGCGCGGCACCGGCTCGGCGCAGGGTGGCTCCGGTCCGCCGCCAGAACGCGTCGAGCACGTCGAGTGCCTCCTCGGGCGTGCACGCGCCGGAGGCCACCTCCTGCATCAGTACCCGGAAACAGGAGTCCGCGTCGACGAGGGCCTTGGTCCAGTAGAAGGCACCCCCCTCCCGCTGCCGGGACGCCGTGCCCCGGGGCACCCGGGGCACCCGGTACCGGGTCAGTGGGTCGGCGAGGTACACCACCTCCGGGCAGAGCGCGAACATCCGGAGAAAGGCGTGAGCGTCCTCGGAGACCATGGTCCGCGGGAACCGGCAGCGCTCTGCGACGGCCGCCCGAACCGCCACGGTGGAGGTGAGGCTCATGTACCCGTGTACGCAGGTCATCTCCCGCCAGGGCCGTTCCAGGATCCGGTCCTCGTCGGCCTGGGTGTCGAGGATCTCCGCCACCGCCTCCGGCAGCTCGTCCGGGTGCCGGGGTCGGGACGCCTCGTCGATCACGGTGAACGCGCTGAACGCCATCCCGGCGCGGGGCCGGTCGGTCAGGGCCGTGCGTAGCGCCGCGAGCCGGTGCGGCTCGCAGACGTCGTCGGCGTCGAGGAAGACCACCAGGTCCGCGCCCTGCCCCAGCGCCCAGTCGACACCGGCGTTGCGCGCCCCGCCGGGCCCCTGGTTCTCGGGTAGGTGGATGACGGTGCTCCGGTCGGCGACCGGGGCGACCAGCTCGGCGAGCCAGGACCGTTGGTCGGACGTGCCCGGCCGGGGATCGTGGACGATCGCCAGCAGCCAGTCGCGGTCGGTCTGGGCCAGCACGGAACCGACCGCCTCCCGCAGGTAGCCGGGGGAGTGCGGACCGTCCGGGTGGTACGGGACCACGAAGCACGCGGGGGGCCGGGACATGTCAGGCCCCCCGACGGTCGGACGGCGACGGGGCCGGGGCGACCCGGATGAACCGCTCCTGCCAGAGCGTGTGCAACTCCGCCAGGAGCGGGGAGCTGGCCGGCACGCCCAACTCGTCGAGCCGGGCCCGCCCGTCGAGCCGGCACAGGACCGGGTGCGCCCGCGCCGAGACCGACCGCCGACGCCGGTGCATGTGAGGCAGGACGACGTGGTGCACCGGGCCGTCGGCGCCGTGCACCGTCTCCAGGTGCACGGCCGGCATCAGCTCGGCCACGAAGGACGACGGGAGCCGCACCTCGGATTCCCGCCGGGTCACCAGGTGGTCGCCGATGACGAGCCGGTCGAGCCCGGTGGTGAGGAAACAGGCCAGGGCGTCCGCCGCCGAGTCCACGATCGGCTCGGCGTGGTTGTTGAAGGACGTGTTGAGCAGCATCGGCACCCCGGTGCGCCGGCCGAAGGCGCCGAGCAACGACCAGAACCGCTCGTCGACCACCCGGTCGACCGCGTGCACCCGGGCGGTGCCGTCGACGTGGGTGATCGCGCCGAGCAGCGGACGGAACTCCTCCCGTACCGGGACGGTGAAGACCATGAAGTCCGGGTCGTGCGCGCCCGGCGTCATGTCGAAGTACACGCGCAGGTGTTCGGCCTGGACGGAGGGGGCGAACGGTCGGTAGCCCTCGCGCTGCTTGATCATGTGGTTGACCCGGTCCTTGTTCTCCACCGGCCGGGGGTCGGCGAGGATGCTGCGGTGACCGAGTGCCCGGGGACCGAACTCGGAACGGCCCTGGACCCAGCCGACGACCTTGCCCTCGGCGAGCAGGTCGGCGGTGACCTCGGTGATGTCCGGGTGGCGCTCGTAGCGGACCAGGTCACCCCAGGCGTCCAGGAGTGCCGTCACGTCGGCCGGGTCGGCCAGCGGTGGTCCCAGGTGGACGTGGCGGCGGCGCACCGACTTGATCGGTCCCCCGTCCGCTGCGGCGAGCACCGCCGCGCCGTACGCCGCGCCCGAGTCGTGGGCCGCCGGGTGGACGAAGACGTCGCTGAAGTGTCCCGAACGCAGCAGCCGACCGTTGAGCGTGCTGTTCTGCCCGACCCCACCGGCGACCGCGAGGTGGCGGTGCCCGGTCTCCCGCTGCCAGTGCAGGATGCAGTGGGTGGCCAGCCGCTCGGCGGTCTCCTGGAGGGCTGCGGCGAGATCCCGGTGCTGGCCGGTGAAGGGCTCCCCGTTGCGGCGCGGCACGAAACCGGCCCGGAACATCGTGGTCCGGAGCCGGTCGCTGTCCACCGTGAATCCGCCGTCCGGCCGCAGCTCGTAGAGGGACCGCAGGACGTCGCGATAGCGGGCCGGGTCACCCAGCGGTGCCAGCCCCATCACCTTGTACTCGTCGAAGAGCCGGTACCCGAGCAGCTCGGTGCCCCTGGTGTAGAGGTGACCGATCGAGTCGGCGGTCGGCCGTCGGTCCAGGGCCACGAGGGTGCCGCTCTCCGCGCTGTACACGGTCATCGAGTCGTTCTCGCCGTTGCCGTCCATCACGACGACGAGCGCGTCGGGCATGCCGGCGTCGGCGTAGACACTGGCGGCGTGGGCCGGATGGTGTTCGACGAAGCGGAGCCGGTGTGGTGCGACGCCGGCCGGGTCGACCTCGCGGAACCGTTCATGGACGAGCGACCGGGCTGACCGCAGCGGTACCCCGGGCTTCTCGACGTACTGGTGGAAGAGTTCCTTGTCGGTGTACTCCTCAGCGAAGAAGAAGGCCACCTCGTCGACGGCGGCGAGCGGGACACCGGCGACGTCTAGGCAGGCCCGCACGGCGTGGACCGGGAACGTGTTGGTGTGCTTGATCCGGGTCAGCCGTTCCTCCTCCACCGCGCAGACCAACTCGCCGTCGACGAGGATGGCGGCGGCGGCGTCGTGGAAGAACCACGGGGGCAGGTGGGAGATGTGGGGACGCCCGGGAAGATCGAACTGACCGTTGACACCGAGAACAATCATGTCGCTGTCGCCATCTCGTCGAATCCGTCGCGAAGGATGTGCGGTGGGGTGGGTCCGCCGCTGCGCCCGGCCGCGAGCAGGGCGCAGACTTCGGTGATGTGGGCGTGCGTCGCCGCGTCGAGGGTCAGCCGGGTCCGACCGAGGACGGCGTCGGCCAGCTCCGCCACCCCTCGCGAGACGTCCATGTCGTGGGAGTCCCGGTAGCCGGCGACCGGTCGCCCGGCGGGAGCGTCCACGAACGGCAGTGGCACGGCCGGCTCGAGGTAGTCGTGCTGCTTGCCGCTGGGACGGCGACGACGGCGCAGCAGCACCGGCGACCGGTACGACCAGGCGTCCTCCACCCGCAGCACGCCCTGGTCGCCGACGACCGTGAAGGAGAGGTCGGAGGGGGCCACCCAGCCACAGGTGATCCGGCAGACCACGCCGTCGGCGGTCCGGAGCACACCGACGCTGAAGTCGGGGGCGAGGTCCAGCCCGGCGGGCCACTCGTGGTGCAGCACGGAGGCGACGGTCGACTCGACCCGCAGCACCGGGCCGAACATCGCCACCACCCAGCTCACGTAGTAGGCCGCGTGCTCCCACGTGCACCCGGTGGCCAACTCGTCGATCGTCGGCCACGGCACGCCTCGGGCGCTGAACCACTGGTCGCTGCCGAGGTAGGGCAGCGGTCCGTTGTCCAACTCGGCGTAGACGAGCCGGGGAGTGCCGATCCGGCCGTCGCGCAGCGCCTGCCAGAGCGTCCGGGCCGACTCGCCCAGGACCGAACAGGGTGCGCCGCCGACCAGCACACCCCGCTCCCGGGCCAGGGCGACCAGCTCGAAGGCCGCCTCCGGTCGTAACGCCAGAGGCTTCTCGCAGTAGAGGTGCCGCCCGTGCGCCAGAACGCGTCGGTTCACCTCGTCGTGCACGGCCGGCGGGGTCAGGTTGAGCACGATGTCGACCGCCGGATCGGTCAGCAGGTCCCGTTCGTCGACCGCCGCCCGACCGCCGTACCGGGCGCAGAACGACCGCAGTCGGTCGCCGTCCGGGTCGAAGGCGCCCACCAGGCGCAGTTGCGGATGGTTCGGCAGGGTGGCGCCGTAGAAGTCCGCGACGTAGCCGCAGCCGAGAACGGCCACCCCCAGCACGGACGGGCGCGCGGTAGCGCTCACGGGATCTCACATCCTCTCCGGCGCAGCTCCGCCACCAGCGACGCGGTCACCGCCACCGTGGTGGGGGCCGGGTCGGCCCGGCCGGGCACCCGGACCGCCCCGGCCGGGTCCGCGTCCGCCGTCAGACGCCGCAGGGAGGCCTCCACCGCTCGGCGGTATCCGTCCAGGTCGGTCCGGTTCGCCACGTCGACCACCAGGGCGAAGCCACCGGAGAGCCGGTCGGCGTCCGGGCCGGCGGCCAGCGCGGCCAGCAGCGGGGCGACCAGACCCAAGGCGTAGCCCTTGGCGTCGGCGGCCGGTCGCACCCACCCGCCGTCGAGGACGGCCGCCGGGTCGGTGGTGCCGGTGCCGTCGGCGGCGCAGGCGACTCCCGCCGGCAGCGGCCGACCGGCCTCCCGGGCGGCCACCACCGCGTTGTACGTCGTCGCCGAGGTGGCCAGGTCGACCACGACGGGTGGCCCCTGCGCCGGGAAGCCGAACGCGACCGGGTTGGTGTCGAGCCAGCGGTGTCGACCGCCGAAGGGACTCACGAACGCCTCCGGCGACCCGAGGGAGCCCACTGTGAGCATGGCTATCTGGCCGTTCCGGGCCAGCCTGTCGACGTAACCGCCCAGCCGGCCGCAGTGCGCGACGTCCGGCAGCACCGCCGTCGCGCAGCCGTACTCCCGGGCGGCCCGGCCCGCCACGGCCAACGCGGTGCGTACCAGGTGCGGGCCGAGCACCCGGCTGCCCCGGGCGACCACGTGCGAGCCGTCCCGCCGCAGCTCGGGTACGGCCGCGGCGTCGAGCCGTCCCTCGGCCAGGTCGTCGAGGTAGCCGGGCAGCAGCCGCAGGCCGTGGCTGGGGTGGGCCGCCATCTCGGCGTCGACCAGCGCGTCGGCAACGTCACCCGCCGGACCGGGCGGAACGCCCCGGGCGGCCAGGGCGGTCCGGGTGACCGTCCTGGCCTGTCCGGGGGTCCAGCACCGGCCGGCGTTCCGCTCAGCCATTACCGCGCTCGTCGACCTGGACCGTCTCGTCGCCCCGGTCTCCCTCGTGGAGCTGTTCGTGCTGTTCCACCACCTTGCGGAAGAGCGCCGCGTACTGCTCGATGACCGCTGGCTCGTACCGCTTGAACGGAGGCACGGTGAAGGCGCGGGCACCCTCGGCGCGGGGCAGGTCGCCGCGCCCCTGCGGGACCAGCCGGCCGGAGGCGGCGTTGGTGGGTCGTCCCTCCCGGTAGACGTCGGCGTCCTGGAAGAGCGGGTGCAGGTGCAACGGTTCCCGGATGCACTGGCGGGTCCAGGTGTGGAAACCCTCGGCGCGGACCGCCTCGGCGAAGCGGGCGGCGGAGAGCCCGCCGAGCTCCTCGGCGCGGTACACGGCGTGGGGGCAGTACCAGCCCCCCATGGTGCTGCCCGAGTCCCGGGGTGGCCGGTGGGCGTGGATACCGGGCAGGTCTGCCAGGAGATCCCAGAAGTGGTTCATCGCCTGGTCGATCTCGCGCATCCGTTCGTCGTACCGGCGCAGCTGGACCCGGCCCACGGCGGCCGAGAGGTTGTGCATCCGGGAGGTGATCCCGCCCAGCGGCAGCCCGGCGTAGCGGAGCAGGGCCGGGTCCTTGACCTCGTCGGCGTTGAACCGGAAGTTGTGTCCCCAGGCCACCGCCCGGTCGAAGATCGTCCGGTCGTCGGTGACCAGGATGCCGCCCTCGCCGACCGCCAGCGGCTTGCCGCAGAGCGAGAAGGCGGCGACGTCGGCGAGGGTGCCGACCTTCCGGCCCCGGTAGAGCGACCCGTGGGCGTGTGAGGCGTCCTCGACCACCTTGATGCCGTGCCGGGCGGCGATCTGCATGATCCGGTCCATCTCGGCGGGGTAACCGAGCATGTGGACCACCACGATCGCCTTGGTCCGGTCGGTGATCCTCCGTTCCAGGTCGGCGGGATCGATGTTCAGGGTCATCGGGTCGATGTCGGCGAAGACGATGGTCGCCCGTAGGCTCATCACCTGGACCGCGCTCGCCCAGTACGTCGACGTCGGGACGATGACCTCGTCGCCCGCGCCGACCCCGACGCCGTAGAGTGCCCCCAACACCGCGTGCGTGCCGCTGCTCTCCGAGAGCACGTACTCCACGCCCAGCCAGTCCCGGAAGTCACGCTCGAACGCCGGCACGGTCTGGTTGTCGAAGAAGTTCGGTTTCCGCATCAACTCCAGCACGGCGGCCTCCTCCTCCGGCCCGAAGACCGGCCACTGGAAGAGTTCGTCGTGCTGGTTCCGGATGGCGGGCTCGCCGCCGAGAATTGCCAGCCGCTCGGACATTTTTCCACCTTTCGGTAGGGGGTCAGCCCTCGAGGAAACGCAGGCCGGAATAGACACTGAAAAGGCACTCGACCAACATCCGGGGAGCTGGTGAGAACGACATACGCAGGAGTCGGGTCCGGTTCGTCGGCAGCCGCATGCCCTCCTCGGGAATGGTGCGGACGCCGAGCGTGTACGCCAGGAACGCGAAGACGTCGAACGCCGTTCGGGCCTCGATCCCGGCCCGGGTGAGCGTGCCGCGCGCCAGCAGCGGCCGGCAGTCAACCACGCCGAAGAACCCGGCCTCCGGCTCGTGGGCCAGGGTGAACCACCGGGACAGGCCCTCCTGGAGGAACTCGTCGACCAGCCGCCGGTCCCCGTCCGTGTCCCCGGTGACCTCCGTACCGGCCGCGCGTTTCTCGCCGAGCAGTGCCAGGGCGTACCGCCGGATCTCGGTCTCCACGTGCTCCGGCACGGGTTGGACGGCGGTCCCCCGCAGCATCGCCCGGAACATCGTCAGCCGGTTCTCGTAGCCCAGGTACGGGTCATGGGAGGCCCGGTGGAGGTAGTCGTCGGCGCGTTGCCGGTGAAGTCCCAGCGCGGCGGCGGCGGCTCGCTGGGCGACCAGCGGGACGAAGCCGACGCTGTTCTCCACCAGCCGACGCAGCCGCTTGACGTCCCGGCGGTCGACCAGCATCAGTCCCACCCGGATGTTCGCCATGCCGAAGGGCTTGGAGAGGCCGAGCAGGGTGTGGCAGGTCGGCACCCGTCCCTGCAACGAGTGCAACCGGTCGCCGGACAGCCGTACCGAGTGGTAGGCCAGGTCCTCGACGACGGCGATGTCGGCGGTCCGCAGTACCGCGCCCAACTCGGCCACCTCGTACTCGCGGTAGACGTGGCCGGTCACGGCGGGGCTGATGTGCAGCAGGGCCCGAACGGCGGGCGGGCGGACCAGGTTGACCAGGTCCCGGCGGGGATCCTGGCGGACCGGTTGCCGGCGGGGCAACGCGGTGAGCAGCCGACGGCGCAGCTCCCGGCGGCCCGGTGCCGCGTCCGTGGGTAGGCCGTCGACGAACCGGTCGACCAGGGCGGCGAGGTCGTCCTCGGGGATCGTGACCAGCCCGCGTCGTCGGGCGTCCTGAAGGCCGAGGGTGACGTGCGCGTGGCGCAGCGGAAACCACCGCCGGTACAGCTCCTGGTCGACCTCGGCGATACGCCGGGCCAGGACGTCGGGGCGGACCCGGCCCGTCTGCTCGCACTCCACCATCTCGACCGCCCCACCAGCCCGGTACGGCTGGGCGAGGAAGAACCCGTACCCGACCGAGGGCATGAGGATCACGTCACCGGGCCGCTGGACCAGATCGCGGCAGAGCGCGTCGAAGAGGTTCACGGTGCCGCAGCCGACCACCGTGCCGAGCCGGTCCAGTTCGGTCGCCAGGGCGAGGCCCTCGTCGCGCAGGAACCGGGCGACCGCCTCCTCCAGCGCCGGCTCGGTCTCCGGCCCCACGTAGCGCGGAAGTTCCCGCCAGATGGTGGACATGTCGGTCAGCGTCTCGACGACCTCCTGCGGAGGCGGGAAGCCGGAGTCACCGGTGTCCAGGTTGCCGGCGGCCGGTAACCAGTCGACCGTGCTGCCGTCGGCCAGACGTCGGTGATCGCGCGAGGTGAACACCGAGAACATCGAGTCGCAGAGGAACTGGAAACGGGAGATCTCGTCCTCGCGTACGGTCCGGTACTCGTCGTGGAACTCGGCCAGCAGTTTTGCGAGTTCCCCGAGTTCCGATTCCCTCAACCCAGGAGAAATGGGGTGCAACGGTGGCGTTCGTGGCATGGATCGTCCGCCTCTCCGATCGGATGATCGATGAGCGAATCAGGTGATGGAATTTGTCACCGGTCAGCCGGATCCGGCGCGGTGCGCGGAGCGGATGGCCGGGCACGGTGCCATGGCGCGGAGGCCGCGCCATGGCCCGCCGTGGGTCACGTGCGTAGCGGGTGGACGGGTGGGACGGAGCGGATACCGGTCAGCGCATGGCGGCGACCACGCCGCGCAGGTAGTGCTCCAGCTTCGCGCAGACCTCCGGGGAGAAGGTGTGGCTGGGCGACTCGGGGAAGAGGTCCAGGACCGCGCGCAGGTCCCAGAAGGGGTCGTGGACGTACGACGGCACGGCGGCCCGGTACCGCGTCAGGAAGGCGTCGGCGGTCGGCACGTCGTACACCACGGCGAGATTCCACCGCATGTGTCCGAGGTCGAACGCGGCCACCCCGACCGCCGCCGATCCCCAGTCGACCATGCCGGAGACCCGGTGGTCGGTCCAGAGGATGTTGCCCGGGTTGAAGTCCCGGTGCACGAAGACCTTCGGGGCGAGGTCCCGTCCGCCGGGGTCCCGACCGAGCGCGAACGCCTCCGACCAGAGTTCCTTGTCGCTGGCGGCCGAGGGCGGGGTGTCCTCCAGCCGCCGGTTGTAGAAGTGGTACGCCGGCAGTTCGTCGCCGAGCCGGACCCGGTGCACCGCCGCGATCGCCTCGGCGAGGGAGCCCAGTTCCGACGGACCGGGCGGATCGGTCGGACACGGTCCACCGGGGACGTGGCTCATCAGGAGCGCGGGCAGCCCGGTCGCCGATCCGCTCGCGTCCAGGGCGAGCAGTCGGGGAGCGGGAATTCCGTGCCGCTCGGCCAGGCGCAGGACGGTCGCCTCCCGCTCCGGGCTGAGATACCCCTCGGTCTCCCGCCAGTCCGGGCGGATCCAGCGCCGCAGCACCACGGGGGTGACGGTGCCGTCCGCGCCGCGTACCGTCACCCGGTGGATGGCGCTGGAACTGCCACCGGGGAGGAACTCCACCCCGTCCAGGGTGCCGTCCGGGTCGACGGTGCCACGCACCCATTCCAGGGCCCGGGCGTCCGGCGGGAGGTGCCGTCGCTCGTACCAGGGGGTGTTCTCGTCCATGTCCCTGTTGCCTTTCCTACCGTGGACCCGCGCGCGCGAGTGCCGTCGTGGACCGCCGTGCGGCCGGTTCAGCCGTCGGCCTTCAGGATGATCCCTTCGATCTCTTCCAGGACCGCGCCGACAGCCCGTTTCGGGATGAACGCGGTGTCGGCGAAGAGGGACAGGCTCTGGATGGCCGGCCAGATGTCGCAGTAGGCGACGATCCGGTCCTCCTCGAAGTTGCTCAGCCAGCCGAAGTGCCGCTGACGTGCCCGGTGGGTCACCTGATCCCGGGCGGTGTCGGGGGCCACCGGCACCTCCGGGGTGATGTTGACGGTCACCCGCGCCCACCGGTTGAACTCGCCGGCGAACATCTCCCGCTCGGCGTCGCCGGGGGCGCAGAGGCCGTACGGGTACGCGTCCAGGATCCGGTCGTGCGCGTGCCGCGCGTACTCGGCGAAGGTCGGGTGGTCGGTCCTCAGCCGGACCGGCACCTGCTGGGAGTAGTGCCCGACCGAAGCGAGGGACTCCCGGGTGGGCCGGTTCGCGGTCCGTACCATCATCAGGACCTCGTCGGTGTCGAAGAACCGGGCGAAGGCGAGGCCGTACGCGGCCACCAGCAACGACGGGCCGGTCACCCCGAGCTGCGCGGCATGCGCCCCGAGCAGGTCGAACGCCTCCGGGCTGGTCAGCTGGCCGTGCCAGTACCGGGGACTCGCGCTGGCCTTCAGGTCCGGCTGGCGGGGGAACCGGGGGGCGGTCGCGAACGTGTCGCGCCAGTACCGGATCGACCGTTCGTGTAGTCGTCGTCCCGGCTCGGACGCCTCCCAGCCGGCCTGCTCCAGGGGCTGCCAGGTGGCGGCGGGGAGCGTCGCGCCGGCGAGGAGCGCGGTGTACTCCCGGCTGACCAGGGTGCCGGACCAATCGTCGAGCACCATGTGCGAGGTGACCAGGAGGAGGTACCGGGGGGCACCATCACGGGTCAGCAGAGCGCACCGGAACAGCGGGCCGACGGCCGGGTCGAAGACGTGGCTCTTGTAGCGGGCGAGCAGGGCGTTCCTGCTCTCCCGCAGGTCGTCGACCCCGCACTCCCAGATGTCGACCTCGAAGAGCTGGCCCTCCGTGACGTGCTGCACCAGTTCTCCGTCCGGGCTGCGGGTGTACGTCGTCCGGAGCGACTCGTGCCGCTCGACGACCAGCCGGAGCGCCATCAGGGCCTCGCTGACCGAGACCCCCGCACCGATGGGGACGGGCAGTTCGACGTTGATCCGTGAGTCCTCGAAGCGCAGACTCTCCACTGCCTCGTAGATGTACTGCTGTCCCCAGGTCGCGGGCTGTCGCGAGGTACGGGTGCCGCCCGCGAACAGATGCACGGTGCGGATGTGTCGTGTCACGCCGGTGGACTCCTTTGCCGTCTCGCGGATTCCGTATCACCGACCAGCCAGGCGGCGGTCCAGCTCCCGGACGCTGGCCGAGTTGAACAGCGCCGCCGGGGTCACCTCCACCTGCCACTGGTCGCCGAGGAACCAGGAGAGGGTGACCAGGTCGATCGAGCTGAGACCGTTCGCGGTGAGGCTGGCGTCCTCGTCGACCCGTTCGCAGCCCATGGCCCGCAGCACGGCCGGCAGGGAGCGCAGGTCGGCGCGGACCGCCCCGGGCACGAGTCGCCATCCCTCGGCCACCAACAGATCCCGGACCCGCTGGCGCTGCACCTTGCCGTGCTCGGAGCGGGGCAGGTCGGTGCCGAACATCAGGTGGCTCGGACGGCGGTTGTTGCGGAGCCGGGCCAGCGCGTGCCGCTCCACCGTCTCCCGGTCGGGCCGCCGGTCCGGCGCGGTCACCAGCAGCACACCGATCGTCTCGCCGAGGAACGGGTCCGGGATTGCGGCGGCGGCGGCATCCCGCACCCCGTCGAGCTCCCGGAAGACGGCCTCCACCTCGGAGAAGGCAATCTTCTCGCCGCCGCAGTTCGCCGTCTCCGCCTTGCGGCGGTGGTACCAGACGCGACCGGCCGGGTCACGGACACCGAGATCGCCGGTGGACACCCAGTCGTCCACCGGGGTCACCGGTGCGTCTCCGGGGTGGACCGGGAGGTGGCCGCGTCGGGCGAGGACGGTGTGCCGTAGCTGGATCTCGCCGATCGCACCGGTGGGGAGAACCGTGCCGTCCTCGCCCACCACCCGGACCTCGGTATCGGCCGCCGGTCCGCCAAGTTCGCCAGCCCAGTCGCTTTCCTGGCCCGCGGTACCGTCGGCCACGAGCGTCGTCAACCGAGCCCTGCCCGATTCGGTACTGGAGTAGTCCATCCACACCTGTGCTTCGGGAAACAGTCGGCGCAGCAGCCGGTGGTCCGGTAGGGTCAGCGCCGCCGATCCGAGCCAGACACTCCGTATTCCGGTGAATGGCCGGACGTCGGAACCGCTTTCGGCGAGGATTCGCAGCATGGCCGGAACAAGTTTGACGCGGTCGGTTCCGTACCGTTGCACAGCGGTCCGGAAGGTGTTCTGGTCCAGCTGCGGAAGGGTGACGACCAGCCGTCCCCGCACCAGCGGGTAGATGAGGTGTGACATGCCGTCGACCGAGTGCGTCGGGGACGCCACCAGCAGGGCGTCGGGGAACCAGGTGTCGACGTCGGTGTCGTGGAAGGTGTCCGTGTCGGGGATGGCGACGGCCTTGGGTTCGCCGGTCGTGCCGGAGGTGCGGACCACTGCGGTCAGACCGCTGCCGCCGTCCTCCGCCGCGGCGAAGAGGGCCTTGAGCTGGGTGTCGTCGGCGCGTTCCCGCTCGTCGAGGAGAGTCCGCACGTCGACGGGGGTGAGCACGGTCCCAGCGCCGACGGTCTGCCACCAGGGACCGGTGACGTCGGCGGGGGAGAGCATCACCGGGACGGCGCCGACCGCGTGCACGGCGGTGAAGGCGACGGCGGCGTCGGGGGTCGCGGCGACCGGGAAGCAGAGCCCGACCAGATGGCCGGCGGCGATGCCCCGCATGCGCAGGTGATCGGCCAGCCGGGCCGTCCGGTCTGCCCACTCGGTGAAGTCGAGTGTGGCCGAACCGTCCGCGACGACGTGCGCCAAGCGGTTTCCGCCTTGGGCGCAGCGTCGCTTCAGCGCTTCGCAGACATTCATACTCGCCTCCGTCGTGGATCGGCGTACAACGAGTTGGCTCGAGCCGGAAAAGGGCTTCAACCGGCTGGCGCGGCGGTCTCGACAGGCGCTAATGAGTTCGATGTCGGCCTATCTGCCATGAGACAGTAGCGTGTGGCTTTCCAACGTTGCAAGGGGTGGTGGCCCAAACACGCGCCGTCAACGCGCGTGCGTCGGCGCCCGTCACCGGCTCCGGCTTCGGTGACGCGGACGGGAACCGGTCGAGGAGGAGTAACATGCGCCGGTGATTCGCGTATGGGGCCGACAATCGCCGCCGACACCCTGCGCCGCACCTACCGCGACACGGATCCCAAGCGCTACCAGCGCGATCGTCAGCGCGATCGGTCGCTGCTCTCCGTGGCCGCCACTCGCCCCCGCGACGAGCTGGCCGTGTTCTGGCACGGCACGCCCAGCCCGTTGCTGACCAGCTGTCTCGTGCAGCGCCAGGTGCCGTGAGTCCCGGCGACCCACGTCGTCAGGCTGGAGCCCGATCCCCGTCATCGCCGAAGACGATCGGAGTGCGGACCGATCCGGCAGAGGGCTTCGCCGCACACGGGAACGGCCCACGTCCACCATCCATGGCGGACGCGGGCCGGGGTGGGGAGCGGGGCCTACTGGGACGGCTGGGGAAGTTCGCAGTCGACCTTCGGGTTGGCGCCCACGTAATTGAGCGGCCCGGCCACGACGGTGACCAGGATCGTGCCGGCCTCGGCGCAGTTGGTCTCCTCGCCCTCGAAGTAGCCGCGCTGTCCTGCGGCGATCGCGCCGATGACGAGCCAGATCACCAAGAGAACTCCGAATATCGACGGGCCACGCCGCATGGCTGCCTCCCTCGTAATGGTGGGTCGAGTGAGGCGGGTTGTACCCAGACGCGGTGAACGGCCAAACCGCGTGTGGCGTGAACCGGCCTGGTCGGCGCCAGCCGCCCCGCGCCAGCCGCCCCGCGCCGACACCGGCCGCCGCCGGGGACGACGCGCGACGGCGATCCGACCCGACGGCGGTGGCCGGTGGCGGAGCGGGGCGGGGCGGGGCGGGCGGCGGCGGGTCAGGCGGTGGGGGCGGTGGGGGCGGGGAACACCTTGTCGGCCTCGGCGGGAGCGTCGGCGAGGATGCGGGCCTGCTGCGGCCAGCTCGCCAGGCCCGGGGCGGCACGCAGGCCCGCGCCCCGGATCACCTCGCGCAGCCCTGCCTCGTCGCGCTCGGCCAACTGCCGGTAGGTGCGGATGCCGGCGGCCTGGAGGGCGGCGGCGATCTTCGGCCCGATGCCCTGGATCCGACGGAAGTCGTCGTCCGGACCGTCCTCCGCCTTGCGCGGCGTGACCGCCGTGTCGTGCTGCCCGGCCGTGGTGTCCGCCTCGGCCGGTACGCTGCCGGCCGTCGGCTGGACCGGCTGGATCTGGTCGTCCGCCGGGGCGGCCGGTCCCGCCGTGGGCTCGACCCGGTCGGCCGCCACGGGTTCGGCTGCCACTGGTTCGGCCACCTCGGCCGCCATCCGCTCGGTCTTGGCCGGCTCGGTCGCGGTCGGTTCGGTCTTGACCGGCTCGACCTCGGCCGGTTCGGTGGTGGCCGGTTCGGCCGTGGCGAGCTCGACCGTGGTCGGCTCGGCCTCGACCGTGGTCGGCTCGGTGTGAGTGGCCTCCGCTACCGGCGCGGGAAGGGGCCGGGTCCCCGGGGCCGGCTCGGTCCGGGCGGTCACCGGCTCGGGCTCCCCGTCGATGGTTCCGGGCTGCGGGGTCACCGGGTCGGTCTGCGCGTCGACGGGTTCGAGCTGCGCCTCCACCGGCTCGACCCGCGCGCCCGCCGGCCCGCCCGACGAGGCGGTCGGCTCGGTCCGGGGCGCCATCGGCTCGGCCTGGGCATCCACCGGCTCGCTGTACGCCACCGGGGCCGGGGTGGGACGGGCCGGGTCGGGGTCCGTGCTGAGGGGGAGGTTCGGCGTGTGGTCGGACCGGTCGGGCGTCGCGGGTACGTCGAC
This sequence comes from Micromonospora sp. NPDC050187, assembly GCF_044459745.1. Lineage (NCBI taxonomy): Bacteria > Bacillati > Actinomycetota > Actinomycetes > Micromonosporales > Micromonosporaceae > Micromonospora > Micromonospora sp. NPDC050187. Next base: position 322,108 of record NZ_JBITJH010000002.1, on the reverse strand, counting down.
CGTCTCCGGCCGTGCGGCAGAGTCCACCGGCGCGGCGGTGGTGTCCGCCGTGGGGGCAGCGGCGTCGGCCGTGGACCGGTCGGCCGAGGTGCCCGGGGCTGGCGTCGAGGTGGTGGTGGCCGCCGGGCGGCCCGGTCGGGTGAAGACCGGGTCCACCCCGGACGGCGGGCGGCCGGTGGCCTGCCGGCCGCGCAGCGCCCAACCGGCGGCGGCGCCGCCCACCACCGCCAGGATGAGTAACAATGAGTGTCCGAACGTCCACGCCACGGCGTACCTCCCAGTGCGTACGGCGAAAGTGCGAGAAAAGTCCGCCGCAGCTTCGCATACGCGTGTTACCGGCCTCAGCCTGGCCGGGAGGATCCCGTGCCGCCGGTCGGGTCGGGCGGTTCGGGTGGGAGGTCGACGGGGGAGCGCCGGAACGGTGCGTGGCACACGATGGCGCACCGTGACGGCGGTGCCGGCACCCTGCTCGTCGGCAGGAGAGACAGGTGCCGGCACCGCCGTGGGGAGGGGACTCAGTCCTCCGCGCCCCGGTAGGCGTAGAGGTCGTCGACGAACTTGCGGCGCAGTTTCGGTACCCGGCTGGTCACTCCGAAGTAGCCGCGGGCGCCCAGCAGCGCGAGTCGACCGACGACCGGGCGGTAGAGCGGGTCGTCGCCGTTGGTGCCGTTGTTCTTCAGCGAGTCGGCCACCCGGGCGAAGCCGTACGGCAGCATCTGCGCCTCGTAGTCGCCGACCGCCTCCAGCAGCGGCTTGTCCCCGCCGGTCGCCGCGGTGAGCTCTCGGCAGAGCAGGGCGGCGTCGCGCAGCGCGGTGTTCGCCCCGACCCCGCGTCCCGGGGTCATGGTGTGGATGGCGTCGCCGAGCAGGGTGACGGTGCTGGGCTTCCAGGGCGGGACCGGTTCCGACGTGGCCACCTTGATCGGCAGGCAGCTGCCCGGGTCGCTGCGGGCGAGCAGCTCGCGCAGGTTCGGGTGCCAGCCCCGAGTCAGCTGCAGGGCGAGGTGGACGAGGTCGTCGCCGCGTCGGCGCATCACGTCGGACGGGAACCGGCGGGCGGTGCTCCAGATGATGATGTTGATGTAGTCGCGGGTGTTGTCGTAGAGCAGGCCCGGCCAGCGGTCCAGCAGGTGGGCGTCGGCTCCGCCGATGCCGGACTTGAGCCCGCCGCTGCTGTCCCACTTGAACTCCATCACGTGCAGGATGCCCATCATCCCGCGGGTGCCGAAGATGAGGGAGATGCCCTCCAGGACGCGGGGCGACAGCAGGCTGCGGGTGTGCTCGGTGAGCGGGATCTTCACCGCGATGTTGATGCTGCCGGCGTCCCGGGTCACCGCGTGCGGCAGGTACTGCCGGCGGACGGCGGAGTGGGTGCCGTCGGCGGCGACCAGCAGGTCACCCACGGCGGAGCTGCCGTCGGCGAAGTATGCGGTGACCGTGCCGTCGTCGTGCTGCTCGTACCGGGTGAAGGTCTTGTCGAAGTGGACGACGTCCTCCATGCCGGTGAGCAGGACCTGCCGCAGCGTCATCCGGGAGACCGAACGGTCGGTGTTCACCGGGTCGGTGTCCGGTCGCAGCTCGAAGGAGGCGGTCTGGCGCAGCCGTTGGGTGATGACGTTGAAGTAGCGCGGGGAGCGGGCGCAGGTGGCGACGAAGGTGTCGAACAGGTCCGGGGGTAGGCATTCGCGCAGGGCCCGGCTGCCGGTCGGGCCGATGCCGACCCGGTAGCCGAGCAGGCCGTCGGTGCGGGTGCGGTGACGTTCGTAGACGGCGACGCTGATCCCGGCCCGGCGCAGGCCGTGGGCCAGGCACATCCCGCCGGTGCCGGCGCCGATCACCAGGACGTGTGGGCGGCTGGAGGACATGGCAGCTCCTTGCGGCGCGGATCAGCGGGTCAGTCGAGGGCGCCGACGGACGGTGCGGGGGCGGCGTCCCAGCGGTAGAAGCACCCGGCGATCGCGTCCCGGGGGGAGCGCCAGGTGGGCAGGTACGGGGAGGTGTGTTCGGCGAGCCGTTCGTTGACCCGCAGGTAGAGCGGGTTGGTGCGGGCTCCGCCGACCGAGCCGGGGTCCACGTCGGTCTCCATCAGGTGGATGAGGACGTCGTGCAAGCAGTACAGGGAGCGGTGCCGGACGCCGGTCAGGGCGGGCAGTCCACCGGCGTCGGACTCGGCGAAGATCTCCGCCACCTGGTCCTCCGACCCCGGGACGATCCTGCTGACGATCAGTAGCCGACTCATCGGACTCCTTTCGCGACCGGCGTCCCGCGAGCTCGTGGGGACGCCTGGTGGGCCCACCCTGCCGGCCGGGCTGTCACCGTGCCGTCACCCGGATGTCGACGGTGGTGACGGTCCGGGCGCGGGTCGGGTGGGGCGTCGGGCGCCGGGTGGCGCCGGGCGGCGGCGGATCGGGGCGAGGGTGTCGTCGAGTAGGGCGCACATCGCCGCCGAGGGTTCCAGGTCCAGTTCCCGCAGGATCAGGTCGCGGTACACGTAGAAGGCGTGCAGCGCCTCGAAGGCGTTGCCCTCGGCGAGATGGATCTGCACCACCAGCCGGTGCGGGGTCTCCCGCAGGGGCTCGGCGGCCATCGCCTCCAGGGCCGCCTGGAGGGCCTCGCCGTGCCGGCCGGCCTGGAGGTGGGTGCGGGCGAGGTGTTCCAGCATGTGCAGGCGGAGTTGGCGCAGGCGTTCCCGTTCCAGCAGCACCCAGTCGTCGTACCAGCCGGGCAGCAGGTCGTGCCGACCGGCGGCGAGCGCCGCGGCGGCGCCGCGCGGGTCGCCGCCCTCGCTCACCCGGGCGGCGGTCCGTACCAGCTCGTCCACGTCGAGGTGGACGGCCGGATCGAGTCGTACGGTGTCGCCGCTGGTCAGCATCGGACAGCAGGGGTCCTGGCGCAGTCGCCACAGGGCGGTGCGCAGCGAGGACAGGGCGCGGTCCTCGGGCGCGTCGGGCCAGAGCAGGCCGGCGAGATGGCTGCGGGTGGCACCGGGGCGCAGCCCGATCAGCGCGATGATCCGTTGCAGTCCACGGGGGACGACCACCGGCCGGTCGTCGTGCAGCAGGCGGAAGCCGCCGAGCAGCAGCAGACGCACCCGGGGAGTGGCCGTCGGCGTGCTGGTGTCAGAGCCCACGGCCGCACCCCCTGCAGCGGAACCCTCGTCCCGTCGTCCACGGTGCCCGCCGGCTGCCCGCGACGACGGTGTCCGGTCGCGCGTCGGGGCGAGCGTCGCCGCCGGGCTGATAGCGACGAAGATTATCAATAGCAGTTACGCTGAGTCAACATCATGGTCGTCATTCCGGCCTCCTCGGCGCGTTCCCGAGAATGCCTCTGAGCTGGTAGTACGCGATACATCCTCCCGATGCGCCGGCAGGTGCGGGAGCCATTCTGCTCGTCCATCGTCAACCCAGCGTCACGGACGTGGGGTGCCAGTGGACGGTCTGTGGTGACGCCCCGATGACGCCGCTCTCGGCATCGTGTCGGCAGCCGTCCGGTCGTCGTGCGGCTCGGCGTCCGCCGTTGGAAGGGGTGTCCATGGACCGCTCGTTGATCGTCGCGAAGGTGCTGCCGACCGCGGAGTCGCGGGTCGCCGAGATCTTCGCCGAGTCGGACGCGACGGAACTGCCGCGCCTGGCCGGGGTTCGCCACCGGTCGCTGTACCGCCTGGACGACCTCTACGTGCACCTGCTGGAGACCGAGACGGCGGGGGAGGGGGCGGTGGAGACCGCACGCCGGCACCCCGAGTTCACCCGGATCAGCGACCGCCTGCGGCCGTACGTCTCACCGTACCTGCCGACCTGGCAGTCCCCACGGGACGCGATGGCGCGCTGTTTCTACCGCTGGGACGCCACCGGAAACGGGCGTCGGCCGTGACCGCGACCGGCCGACCCGTGTCGGGATGACCCCGCGAGCGCCCCGGCCCGCGTGCCGGGACGGCACGACCCGCATCTCGTACCGGCCCGGCGCGAACGCCCACGCCGCGGCTGCGGCCCACAGCTGAGAGGAACACCATGACCGTCACCCGAGGACCGGCCGGAGCGGCCCTGGCCACCGAGATCACCGACATCCTGGTCGCGCACTGCGGACTCGACCCCGACGCCGCGGCCCGCACCCCCGACGCCTCCCTGGCCGAACTCGGCATGGACTCCCTGGCCCTGCTCGAGTTGCAGGCCGTGGTCGCCGACCGGTACGGCGCGCGGATTCCCACCGAGACGAGCCACCTGAGCATTCCCGCCGTCGCCGACCTGGTCGCCGAGCAGAGCGAACCGCCCGACCGGGCCGATCCGCCCGACTCCCCGGAGCCGGCCGACCTGCCCGGCCACACCGAGAACAGCATCGTCATCGACGCGCCACGGCGGCTCGTCTGGGACCTCACCAACGACGTGGAGAACTGGACCGACCTGTTCACCGAGTACGCCTCGGTGGAGGTGCTCCACCGCGACGGGAACACGGTCCGGTTCCGGCTGACCATGAATCCTGACCCGGACGGCACGGTGTGGAGCTGGGTCAGCGAACGCACCGCCGACCCGGCCACCTGGCAGGTGCACGCGCACCGGGTGGAGACCGGACCGTTCGAGTACATGCGCCTGCACTGGCGCTACGACACGGTTTCCGACGGGAGCACCCGGATGACCTGGGTCCAGGACTTCCACCTGCGGCCCGACGCGCCCGTCGACGACCGCGGCATGGAGGACCGGCTCAATGCCGGCACCCGCGAGCAGATGGCGATCATCCGCGACAAGGTCGAGCTGATCGCCCGGCGGCGGGGACTGGAGGGGGACGACGATGAGTGAGACCGCCGACCGGGTCGTCGCGGCCCACGACGTCCCCGCCGACCGGCGGCGCGGCGCGGAGCTGCGGGTGCTGCTCGGACCGAAGACCGTCGGCTCCACCTCCGGGTTCATGGGGGTGGCGGCGTTGCTGCCGGGCGAACGCATCGCCGAGCACTACCACCCCTACAGCGAGGAGTTTCTCTACGTCACCCGGGGCGCGATCACCGTCGACCTCGACGACCGGCCGGTGCCGCTCGCCACCGGGGAGGCCCTGTTCGTGCCGGTCAACGTCCGGCACCGGTTGCGCAACACCGGCGACGAACCGGCCGAGGTGGTGTTCCACCTCGGGCCGCTGGCACCCCGACCGGAGCTGGGTCACGTCGACACCGAGGTCGTGGAGGCGACGCCGTGACCGGGCGCCGCACGGTGGTGACCGGTGTCGGGGTGGTCGCTCCGGGCGGCGCCACCCGGGACCGGTTCTGGAAGACGATCACCGAGGGGCGCACCGCCACCCGCCGGATCACCTTCTTCGACCCGTCCCCGTTCCGGTCCCGGATCGCCGCGGAGTGCGACTTCGACCCGGACGCCGCCGGCCTCACCCTCGACGAACGTCGACGCGCCGACCGGTACGTCCAGTTCGCGCTCGCCTGCTCCGCCGAGGCGCTCGCCGACAGTGGACTGGACCTCACCGACGCGCTCCGGGACGACGCCGGGGTCGTGCTCGGCTCCGCCGTGGGCGGCACCACCGCCCTGGAGCAGGAGTACGTTCGGGTCAGCGACCAGGGCGCGCACTGGCTGGTCGACCCGGGCCGCGCCGGCCCGTACCTCTACCAGGCGCTGGTGCCCAGCAGCCTGGCCGCCGACGTGGCGTGCCGGCACGGGCTGCACGGCCCGGCGCAGGTGGTCTCCACCGGCTGCACCTCCGGCATCGACGCGATCGGCTACGCCCACCAGCTCATCGCCGACGGCGAGGCCGACGTGGTGCTCGCCGGGGCCTCCGACTCGCCGATCTCCCCGGTCACCGTGGCCTCGTTCGACGCGATCCAGGCGACCAGCCCGGACAACGACGACCCGGCGCACGCCTCCCGGCCCTTCGACAACGACCGGCGCGGGTTCGTCCTCGCCGAGGGCGCGGCCGTGCTGGTCCTCGAGGAGGCCGGGCACGCCCGGCGGCGGGGCGCGCACGTCTACTGCGAGGTGGCCGGCTACGCCAGCCGCAGCAACGGCTACCACATGACCGGTCTGCGCCCGGACGGGCTGGAGATGGCCCTGGCCATCACCGACGCGTTGCGGCAGGCCCGGCTGGACCCGGCCGACGTGTCGTACGTCAGCGCGCACGGCTCCGGCACCCGGCAGAACGACCGGCACGAGACCGCCGCGTTCAAGCGGGCCCTCGGCGAGGCCGCGTACCGGGTGCCGGTCAGCTCGATCAAGTCGATGGTGGGGCATTCGCTCGGCGCGATCGGCTCGATCGAGATGGCCGCCTGCGCCCTGGCCATCGAGTACGGGGTGGTGCCCCCGACGGCGAACTGGGCCACCCGGGACCCGGAGTGCGACCTGGACTACGTGCCGAACGTCGCGCGGGAACTGCCGGTCGACGTGGCGCTCTCGGTGGGCAGCGGCTTCGGTGGCTTCCAGTCCGCGTTGGTCTTCCGTCGACTCTCCGGGTCGGTGCGGGAGTGAGCCCCCGGGCGGTGGTCACCGGCATCGGGGTGGTCGCCCCGAGCGGCATCGGCGTGGACGCGCACTGGCGCGCGGTGACCGCCGGCACCCGGGTGACCGGGCCGATCACCCTCTTCGACCCGGACGACCGCTACCCGACCCGGATCGCCGGCGAGGTGTCCGGCTTCGACGCCGCCCGGTACGCCGACAACCGTCGGCTGGTGCAGACCGACCGCTGGACGCACCTCGGGTTCGCCGCCACCGCGCTCGCCCTCGCCGACGCCGGGTTGCCCGCGCGGGCCACCGACCCGTACGGCTACGCGGTCACCCTGGCCAGTTCCTCCGGGGGTAACCTGTTCGGCCAGCGGGAACTGCAACGGCTCTGGGGCGGGCCGTCCCGCACGGTCGGGGCGTACCAGTCGATCGCCTGGTTCTACGCGGCCAGCGTCGGGCAGCTCTCCATCCACCACCAGTTCAAGGGACCGAGCGGGGTGCTGGTCACCGAGTCCGCCGGTGGGCTGGACAGCCTGGCGCACGCGGTGCGCACCGTGCGCAGGGGCACCCCGGTGGTGATCGCCGGGGCCACCGAGTGTCCGCTGAGCCCGTACGCGCTGGCCTGCCAGCTCCGCTCCGGACTGCTCAGCCCGGTCGACGACCCGGAGCGCGCCTACCGCCCGTTCGACGTCGACGCCAGCGGATACGTGCCGGCCGAGGGCGGCGCGGTCTTCGTGGTGGAGGAACACGGGCACGCCCTCGCCCGGGGCGCGCGGGTCTACGGCGAGGTGACCGGCTGGGGCGCCACCCACGACGCGGCGCACACCACGGCGGAGACCGCCGGCGACCCCGTCCAGTACGCCCGGGCCGTCCGCCTGGCCCTCGGTCGGGCCGGCGTGCACCCGGACGAGGTGGACGTGGTGCTGCCCGACGCCCTCGGCACGCGCCGGCACGACCGGGCCGAGGCGGAGGCCCTGCGGGCGGTGTTCGGCACCCGGCCACCCCCGGTCACCACGCAGAAGCCCCTCACCGGTCGGGCCCACCAGGGCGGGTCGGCGTTGGACGTGGCGACCGCGCTGCTCGCCCTGCATCACGGCCAGCTGCCCGTCTCCGCCGGGCCGATGCGCCCGGCGGACGGCTGCGAGCTGGACTTCCTGCGCCGGCCACGGCGGCCGGAGACCGGGGTCGCGGTGGTGTGCGCCCGCGGCTTCGACGGTTTCAACAGCGCACTGGTGCTGCGCGGGGCGCAGCCACCTGGGGAAGGGAGCGGGGGATCATGATCGAACGACGGGCGCGCGTGCTGTTCCTGGTGCGGGTGGCGGTGGAGCGGACCGCGGATTTCCTCCAGGCGTACGAGCTGGTGCGGCACCAGGTCAACGGGGTGCGGGGCCACCTGGTCGACCAGGTCTGCCGGTCGGCCGTCGACCCGGAGCAGTGGTTGGTGACCAGCGAGTGGGCGACCCTGGCCGACTTCGAGGAGTGGGAGCGCAGTGCCGGGCACCGGGAACTGCTGCGGCCGATGCGGGAGTGTTTCACCGAGGCGAGGTCGCTGCGGTTCCTGGTGCACGCCCAGACCCCCGCGCCCGAGGCGGTCTGCGCGGTGCCGGCGGAGGTGGACGTCGCCCACTGGTGAGGCGGACACGGTCGGGCCGGGCCCGGCGGTCGGGACGAGACACCGTCCCGACCGCCGGGCCCGTCGACGTGCCCGAACCGGTCGACCACGTCGTCCGGAGCGTCGGCGGGCCGGCACCTGCCCCGGCGTCGGCCACCGACCGGCGGGACAACGAGACATGCCGATCCGTCGTACGATCGGTGCCGCCTGCCTGATCGGACGGTCACAAGGGACGGCCGCCCCAGGGGTGCTCAGCTGGACGATCCTGCCGTGCCGGCCGGCTTCCGGCAATCGGGCCCGGCGCTCTAATTGATCTAGCCATTCGCATCTGGTCACGCCTCGGACGGCTGTCGTAGGGTTCCCGGCAGCAATCAATCAGACGCACTTGATGGGCGTATACGCCCTACTTTGTGCTGGGCGCTGGACGGCGGTGACGATGATGCGTTCGGCGGAAGATCCTGCGGTACCGGATGCGGGCTGGGTGGACGACGTCCTGCTCGCCGGCCCCGCCACGGACGTGTGCCTGCGGCTGCCCGAACCGGTCGAGCGGGGCACCCTGCGCCGACTGGTCGCCGACGCACAGGCCCGACTCGCCGAGACCGGGCTGCGCCCCGGGGGTGCCGTGGCGCTGCGTCTGCCCCCCTCGCTGTCCTACGTGGTCCACCTGCTCGCCACCTGGCGCAGCGGCGCCCAGGCCGTCCTGCTCGACCACCGGCTCACCGACTACGAGGTCGACCGCGCGCTGGAACGCCTCCACCCGCAGGTGGTCGTCGCGCCGGTGCGCACCGGCGGCGGTGCCCTGCGGGTCTTCGTCGACGTCACCGCCGGGCTGACCGCCTGGTCGGACCGGCCGGCCGGCAGCCCGCACGCGGTCGTCCAGCTCAGCTCCGGCTCCACCGGACCGTCCAAGGTCATCGGACGCACCGCCGGGGACCTGGTGGCCGAGGTACGTCGCTACACCGAGATCGACGGCGTCGCCCGACCCGGCGAGCGGATCATCCTGCTGCCGTCCATGGTGCACGTCCTCGGACTCGTCGGCGGCCTGCTCTACGGGCTGCACGCCCGGGTCGAGCTGGTGCCGCCGGAGCGGCTCAGCGGCGACGCCGTGCTCGCCGCCATCGCCGCGCAGGACTCACCCGCCACCGTGCTGGGTGTGCCGTTCCACATCGGTCTGCTCGCCTCCGCCCGCCCGTCGGGCCCGCTGCCGCAGTTCAAGCGGATGACCACCGGCGGCGAGCTGGTCCCGGCCGCCGTCGCGCAGACCTTCGCCGACCGCCACGGTGTGCCGCTGGGCAACATGTACGGGATGACCGAGGTCGGCGTCATCGGCACCGACCTGCACGGCCGGCACCGCCCGTCGATCACGCCGGCCCCCGGTATCGAGGTCCGCGCGGTCGACGGTGAGCTGCTGATCAGCTGCCCGGCCTCGCCGTACGTCGGGCTGTCCGACCCGACCCGGTGGGCCGACGGCTGGCTGCGCACCCGCGACGCCGGCACCGTCGACCCGGTCACCGGGCTGGTCACCGTGCGGGGGCGGCTCGACTCGCAGGTCAGCGTCGGTGGCCTGAAGGTCGACCTCACCGAGGTCGAGGCGACCGTCGCCGCCCTGCCCGGGGTGGCCGCCGCCGTCGTCGTGTACGACAACGGCATCACCGCCTACGTCCAACCGGACGGCCCCCTCACCGAGGACGCCCTGGACAAGCAGATCGCCGAGCGGCTCGCCGGCTACAAGCGTCCGCGTACCCTGCACCTGCTGGATCAACTGCCCCGGACCACCACCGGCAAGCTGGTCCGGTCCACCGAGGTGCTGCGGGCGGCGACCCCGTGACCGGCGCCCTCGGCGTCGACCACGACGACCTCGCGGGGTGCCCCGCCGACCGCGACGGCCAGCACCAGCTCCGGCCCGGCCGGCGGGTGGCCCACCCGCAGGCCACCGGTGCCGGGCACCGGGCGCAGCAGCGGTCCCGCCCCGTCCGGCCGGGGCATCGGGCGGGTCAGCCCGCCGTCGCGCAGGCCGACGCCGAGGGCCTTGCCCACCGCCTCCTTGGCCGTCCAGAGCAGCAGGAAACCCTTCGCCCGGTCGGCGTCCGGCCGGCCGCGCAGCCACGCCACCGCCGACGGCTCGAACCACCGCCGCGCCAGCGCCACCGCCGGCACCGGCCGACGGCGCTCGACGTCCACCCCGACCGGGGCGTCCCGGCAGGCGGCCACGGCCACCACCCCGTCGACGTGACTGACGCTCACCGGCAGCTCCGCGCCGCCGCCCCGGACCCGGGGGCGCCCCCGGACGTCCCGCTCCACCGAGATCTCCGACCCGTCGCGGCCGAGCAGTGCCACCCCCGCACGCACCAGCAGCCGCCGCGTCACCTCCGGCTGACCGTCGAAGGTACGGCTGATCCACACGTACACGGTGTCCCGACCGGGCACCGGTAACTGGTTCACGGAAAAGAGGTTAGCCCCATGTCCGACGAGGTCCGCACCTTCGTCATCGAACAGCTGACGGACATGAACTACGACGTCGAGGACATCGACGACGGCACCACGCTGGGCCCCGCCGGCGTCGACCTGGAGTCCCTGGCCCTGGCCGACCTGGCCGTGCGGGTCGAGGACCGGTACGGCCTGAAGTTCGCCGACGACGAGAACGAGAAACTGGCCCTGATGACGGTCGGCGAGTTCACCCGTATGGTGGCCGACCGGATCTCCGCCGAGGCCACGAGCGACGTCGCCTGATGACCGCCCGCCCCGGACCCGAACGGGCGGAACTGGTCGAGATGCTCGCCGAGCTGACCGACAGGCCGGCGTCCGAGGTGCCCGAGCGGCTCGGCTCGATGGAGCTGGCCTGGCTGGTGCACCTCGTCGAGCAGCGCTACGACACCCGCCTCGACCTCACCGACGACCAGCTCGCCGGGATCCGCACCGTCGACGACGCCCAGGAGGCCTTCCGCGCCTTCCTGACCGCCCCCGCAGATGGCTGACCGGCGTGCCGTCGCCCGCATCACCGGTGTCCACGCGACCAGCGCCCTCGGCCGGGGAGCCGAGGCCCAGCTCGCCGGCGTGCTCGCCGGGGAACCGGCGTTCGGGCCGGTGTCCCGCTTCGACACCGCCGCCCGGCGGGTGGACCGGGCGGCGACCCTGACCGACGTCGGCCCGCTCGCCGACGAGCTGGCCGACGCGGTCGACGCCGCCTGCGCCGACGCCGGCCTCACCGCCGCCGACCGGGCCACCGCCGCCCTGCTGCTGGCCGTCCACGGCGGACCGGACGCCGGCCCGCTCGCCGCCGGGCTGGCCCGGCGCGTCGGGGTCGAGGGACCGCGCCGGGTCTACACCACCGCCTGCGTGTCGGCCAGCTCCGCGGTGGCCGACGCCGCCGCGCTGATCCGGCGGGGCGACGTCGACCGGGTGGTGGTCGCCGCCGGCTACCTCGTCGAGCCGGACCAGTACGCGCTCTTCGACGCCGGCCGGGCGCTCGCCACCGACGGGACGGTCCGGCCGTTCAGCACCGGCCGCACCGGGCTGCTGCTCGGCGACGGGGTGGCGGCGGTGGTGCTGGAGTCCGCCACGGTCGCCCGCCGACCCCTCGCGGACCTGCTCGGCTGGGGCCGGGCCGGGGACGCCTTCCACGCCTGCCGGCCCGACCCGCAGGGGCGGGGCCTGGCCCGCGCGGTGGACGCGGCGCTGCGCCGGGCCGACCTGCCCGCCGAGGCGGTCGGGTACGTCAACGCCAACGCCACCGGCACCGGCTTCAGCGACGCCTCCGAGGCGAACGCGCTGCGGCTGGCGCTCGGCCCGGCGGCCCACCGGGTGCCGGTCAGCTCCACCAAGGCGCTGCACGGGCACGCCCTGGAGGCGTCCGGCCTGCTCGAACTGGTCGTCACCGTGCTCGCCGTACGACACGGGAAGCTGCCGGTCAACGCCGGCTTCCTCGGCCCGGACGAGGCGTGCCCACTGGACGTGGTCCGGGACGTGCCCCGCCCGGCGGCGACCCCGTACGCGCTCAGCCTGAACGCCGCCTTCGGCGGCGCGAACACCGCCCTGCTGGTCGGTGCGGCATGAGCGCGACGACCACCGGCGCGACCACGACGTCCACCGGCCCGACCGGCCCAGCGGCCGGCGACGGACCGGACGGGCGGACCGCGCCGGCGGCGGGCCCCGGCCGGCTGCGGGTGCTCGCCGAGGCCCGCTGGCCGGAACCGGGCGACGCCGCGCCACCGACCGTGCCCGGGTTCGTGCACTCCACGTTCCCGCCACTGGTCGTCGCGGTCGCCGACCGCTGCCTGACCCGGCGGCACGGCGACGCGCCGGCCCCGCCGCCGGTCGGCGCGCGGACCGCCGTGCTGCTGGTCAGCGCCAGCGGCGACCGGGCCAGCGCCGCGCACGTGCACGCGACGGTGGCCGCCGGTGGCCGACCGGGGCCGCTGTTCTTCTTCCAGTCCGTGCCGAACAGCGTCGCCGGGCACGTGGCGGCGCGCTGGGGACTCGGCGGGCCGGTGGTCTGTCTGAGCCCCACCGGAGATCCCCGCGCCGACGCGACCGCCGAGGCGGACCTGCTGCTGCACGACGGCGACGCGGACGAGGCGTTGCTGGTCCTCATCGAACAAACCGCCACCGGCGACCACGCGGTCGCGGTGCTGCTGGGGCAAGGAGAAACGGAATGCGGACCAGGGGACTTCGTGGCCTGCTCGCCGCCGACGACCTGATCGGCGCCGGCAACGTGCTGGCCCGGGTGCTGGCCTACGGCGCCGACCCGGACGGCCCGGGGCTGACCTTCGACACGCCCGTCGACGGCCACCCGGCCGAACACCCACTGACGCTGGGCCAGCTCGACCGGATGGTCGACGCCCGCGCGGCCTGGCTGCACGCACGCGGCGTCGGGCCCCGCGACCCGATCGCGGTCTGGGCCGGCACCGCCGCCGACATGGTGCTCAGCTACCTCGCGCTCACCCGGCTCGGCGCGATCCCGGCGCTGATGAACGGCAAACTGCGCCCCGAGATCGCCGCCGAGTACATCCGCCGGCTGCGCGCGGCCGGTGTGCTCGCCGACGCCGAGCACACCGCCCTGCTCGCCGGGCACGACCTGGGCGCGCCGCTGCTCGGCACGCCCGCCGAGGCCGGCACCGGCGACCCGGCCGCCGCCGGAACGCCGTACCGGCACCACCCGGAAGACCCGGTCGTGATCACCCACACCTCGGGCACCACGGGCATCCCCAAGGCGGTGCTGCACTCGCACGCCAGCCTCTTCGCCGCCACCCGGCACCTGCTCACCATGCCGCAGGCGCAGGGCACCAACCGGATCCTCAACGCGCTGCCCGCCCCGCACACCGCCACCGTGCTGATGGTCAACCAGGCCCTCGGCAACCGCGCGGAGATGTTCCTGCTCTCCGAGCAGAACGGCGAGCGGGTGCTCGACGCCATCCAGCGCTGGCGGCCCGACGGCGTGTTCGGCTTCTCGGTCACCTGGGCGGAACTGGCCCGCTGCGACCTGTCCGGGCACGACCTGGACTCGGTGCGGCTGTGGTTCAACACCGGGGACTGCTCGCACGAGCCGCACGTGCGCAAGCTGGTCGCGGTCGGCTCCCGCCAGACCGTCACCCGCGAGGGGGTGCGGCGGATCCCCGGCTCGGTCTTCATCGACGGGCTCGGCTCCAGCGAGATGGGGCACTCGATGTTCCACATCACCCACCACAGCGACACCGACCGGTACGGCCGCTGCGTCGGCCGTCCCTACCAGTTCGCCAAGGTCGCGGTGCTGGACGCCGAGGGCAACCACCTCCCGGCCGGGCAGGTCGGCTGGCTCGGCATCGACTCGCCGTCGCTGTTCCGGGGCTACTGGAACGACTCGGTGACCACCTACCGGTCCCGGCTGCGCGGCTGGTACCTCACCGGTGACCTGGTGTACGCCGACGACGAGGGCCGCTACTACCACCTGGACCGGGCGGTCGACTCGGTCGACGCCGGGGACGGCCGGCGGTTCTTCACCGCCCTCAGCGAGGAACAGGTCCTCGCCGCCTGCCCGGACGTGGTCGACTGCACCGCCGTCATCGTCCGCGAGCCGGACGGCGTGGTCACCGACGTGCTGCTGGAACTGGCCGCCGGGGCGGACCCGGCCCTCGACCGCACCGAGGCGGTCCGCGCCGCGCTCGGCCCGGAGGTCGGGGCCACCCTGCGCCGGGTGGTGCCGGTGGGCGCCGAGGACCTCCCGGTCACCGTCACCGGCAAGGTCCGCAAGGTGGTGCTGCGCGAGCGGTACCTGACGGAGTCGCCGTCATGACCGTGCTGATCACCGGGATGGGGCTGTTCACCCCGGCCGGGCGGGGCGTCGCCGAGACCTTCGACGCGCTGACCACCGGGCGCTCCGGGCTGGGCCGGCCCCCGGCGGGGCACCCCGCCGAGGCGTCCCTGGAGGTCGGGGGGTTCCTGCCGGACGTCGACCCGCGTACGGTCGCCTCCGGCCCGGAGACCCGGGTGCTGGACCGGACCGTGGTGCTGGCGCTGCTCACCGCCGCAGAGGCGCTCGCCGATGCCGGCATCGAGGTCGGCCGGGACGTCGACCCGGGCCGGATCGGGGTGATCGTCGGCGGGGTCGGTGGGTTGGCCACCCTGGAGACGCAGGCGGTCGCCCGCGCCGAACGGGGCCGGGCGGCGGTGAGCCCGTACCTGCTCACCGGCATCCTGCCGAACATGCCGGCGGCCCGGATCGCCATCGCCCACGGCATCCGCGGCTACGCCTCGTCGGTCGGCACCGCCTGCGCCTCCGGCGCGCAGGCCGTCGCCGACGGGGTACGGCTGATCCGCTCCGGCGAGGCCGACGTGGTGCTGTGCGGGGCGAGCGAGGCCCCGCTCTTCCCGACCTTCGCCGACACCTTCGGCAACGCCCGCGCCCTGGCCCGGGGCTGGGCCGACCCGACCGAGGCGAGCCGTCCCTTCGACCGGCGGCGCAACGGGTTCGTCCTCGCCGAGGGGGCCGCGCTGCTGGTGCTGGAACGCGCCGACCACGCCACCGCCCGGGGCGTCACCGGCTACGCCACGCTCGCCGGGTACGGGGTCACCACCGACGCCCACCACCCGACCGCGCCCCGCCCGGACGGCACCGGCGCGGCGGAGAGCATGCGCCGTGCCCTGACCAGCGGGGGCGTCGACGCGACGGCCGTGGGCTACGTCAACGCGCACGGGACCGGCACGAAACTCGGCGACATCGCCGAGACCACCGCGCTGGCCGCGGTCTTCGGCACCGGGGCGGTGCCGGTCAGCTCCACCAAGGGGCTCACCGGCCACCTGCTCGGCGCCTCCGGGGTGCTGGAGGCGGCGGTGACCGCCCTGGCGCTCCGGCGAGGGCTGCTGCCGCCGACGTACCACCTGGACGACCCGGACCCGGACTGCCCGGCGGACCACATCCGCGCCGAGGCCCGGGTGGCCGCGCCGGAGTACGCGCTGTCCAACTCCTTCGGCTTCGGGGGGCAGAACGTCAGCCTGCTGTTCGGCCGGGCCGCCGGGCCGGGGAGGTGATCGACGCAGCACCCGGGCGAGAAGCCCGGTCCGAACCTCACGGGGGGATCTGTGGAGAGGTTGAGCAATGGAGATCCGTGGAATTGACCATATCGAAATGTTCGTGGGGGATGCCCGACAGGCGGCTTTCTACTTCGGCACGGCGGTCGGCTTCCACCTCTGCGGCCAGGGCGGCCCGGAGAGCGGGCTGACCGACCAGCGGTCGCTGCTGCTGCGCCAGGCCGACGTCCGGATGGTGCTCACCTCCGGACTGACCGCCGAGCACCCCGCCTCGACGTACGTGCAGCGGCACGGGGACGGCATCGCCGTGGTGGCGCTGGAGGTCGACGACGCCGCCGGGGCGTACGCCGAGCTGGTGGCCCGGGGCGCGACGGTGGTGACCCCGCCGCGCACCTACACCGGCGCGGCCGCCACGGTGGTCGTCGCCGAGGTCGGCGGCTTCGGCGACGTGCGGCACCGGCTGGTGCAGCGCGACGGCGACCGGAGCGAGTTCCTGCCCGGCGCGGTCGAGATGCTGCCCGTCCCGGCCGGCGTGGACGGCGGGCCGCTCACCGACATCGACCACCTGGCGATCTGCGTGCCGCCCGGCCAGCTCGACGACACCATCCGGCGCTACCGGGACGTCTTCGGCTTCGCCGAGATCTTCGAGGAGTACATCGAGGTGGCCGGCCAGGGCATGCGCTCCCGGGTGGTGCAGAGCCCGTCGGGGCAGGTCACCCTCGTGATCATCGAGCCGGACGTGACCCGCCGCCCGGGGCAGATCGACACCTTCCTCACCCAGCACGCCGGGGCCGGGGTGCAGCACCTCGGGCTGCGCACCGACGACATCATCGCCGCCGTCGAGGAGCTGGCTGCCCGGGGCGTCCGCTTCGCCGGCACCCCGGGCAGCTACTACGACGCCCTGGAGGAACGGGTGGGCCGGCTCCGGGCCCCGATCGGCCGGCTGCGCGACCTGGGGGTGCTGGTCGACCGGGACCACGCCGGCCAGCTGATGCAGATCTTCACCGAGTCGATGCACGTCCGTCGGACGCTCTTCCTGGAGCTGATCGAGCGCCGGGGGGCGCTCACCTTCGGCAGCGGCAACATCAAGGCGCTCTACGAGGCAAAGGAACGGGAGCTGGCCGCCACCGCGGCGGCTCCCCAGGAGGTGGGGGCATGACCACGACCACGACCGACATCACCCCGGCGTTGACCGCCGAGGAGGAGGCACTGCTCCCCTCGGACGAGGACGTCGCCCACTACGCCGAACACGGCTGGTACCTGTCGAAGAAGATCTTCACCGACGCCGAGGTCGACGAACTCGTCGCCGCATCCGACCGGTACTACGCCGGCGAGCGGGACCGGCGGCTGCCGGTGCGCCCGCCGAAGCTCGCCTACTGGGAGCCGGCCCGGGGCGACGTGCAGCGGCACAACGACTACGTCCACCACGAGCACGACGCGCTCAGCCGGATCCTGCGCAAGCCGCTGCTCGGCGCGGTCGCCGCCCGGCTCGCCCGGGCCGACGAGATCCGGGTGTTCCAGTCCACCCTGATCTACAAGCCGCCGATCTCCGGCGAGCCGAGCAACATCGTGCCCTGGCACTTCGACAAGCACTACTGGGCGTCGTCGTCGTCGGAGAACATGCTCACCGCGTTCATCCCGTTCCACGACTGCGGCGAGGAGATGGGCACCATCACCATGGTCGACGGCTCGCACCGCTGGCGGGAGATCGGCGCCGACGACACCGTGGTGCGCCACTTCGCCGACCGCGACCGCAGCCAGCTCGAGGTGATGCTGGCCGAGAACGCGGCCCACAACGGCGCGGAGATCCGCAAGATCCCCATGGTGATCCCCAAGGGACACGTCAGTTTCCACCACTGCCGCACCTACCACGGCAGCGGTGCGAACGTCAGCGGACGCCCGCGCCGGGCGGTCTCGCTGCACCTGCAGGACGGCGACAACGGCTGGCGGGAGTACCCGCTCTCCGACGGCACGCTCGCCGCGTACAACCACGACGTGCTGGTCCGCCGCACCGCCGACGGGCGGCCGGACTACGCCGACCCCGAGTTCTGCCCGGTCATCTGGCGCGCCGGCGCCCGGCAAGGAGGCTGACCATGTCACGGTACGACTGGGGCAGGACCCACCCGGGGATCGAACGGCTGGAGCAGGCGGTCACCGCGCGCCGCGACGTGGTCGTCCAGCACCCGCTCTACGCCAACCTGGACACCCA
This sequence comes from Micromonospora sp. NPDC050187, assembly GCF_044459745.1. NCBI lineage: Bacteria > Bacillati > Actinomycetota > Actinomycetes > Micromonosporales > Micromonosporaceae > Micromonospora > Micromonospora sp. NPDC050187. The sequence continues at coordinate 304,359 of NZ_JBITJH010000002.1, read as the reverse complement.
CGCCGCGCTGGTGACCTTCATGGAGCACCACGTCTTCGCCGTCTGGGACTTCATGTCCCTGCTGAAGTCGCTTCAGCGGCAGCTCACCTGCGTCACGGTCCCGTGGATCCCCACCGGGCCGACCGGCAGCCGCCGCCTGATCAACGACATCGTGATGGTGGAGGAGAGCGACGAGCTCGGTGACGGCTACATCAGCCACTTCGAGCTGTACGTGCAGGGCATGCGGGAGGCTGGCGCGGACACCACCGCCGTCGACAACCTGGTCGACCTGCTGCGCGCCGGACGTGGCGTGACCGAGGCGCTGGTCGAGGCGGGCGTGCCCGCCCCGTCCGCGGCGTTCGCCGGCACCACCTGGAACATCATCGAGAACACCCCGGTGCACTGCCAGGCGGCGGCCTTCGCGTTCGGCCGGGAGGACCTCATCCCGGAGATGTTCACCCAGGTCGTCGCGGTCAACGAGCGCAGCCGGAAGCTCAACAAGTTCGTCGACTACCTGGAGCGGCACATCGAGGTCGACGGGGAGCAGCACACCCCGATGGCGATGCAGATGCTCGCCGACCTGTGCGGCGACGACGACACCAAGTGGCAGGAGTGCGCCGACACGGTCAACACCGCGCTCGCCGCCCGCGCCCGGCTCTGGGACGACATCCTCGCCGCCGTCAAGGAGGGGCGCGGATAGTGGCCGAGCCCGAGGCGGTCCGGCTCTACCGGACCGTACGGCTGATCCGGCGTTTCGAGGAGCGGGCGATCGACCTCGTCCGCTCCGGCGCGATCGTCGGCGGCATCCATCCGTACCTCGGGCAGGAGGGCGTCGCGGCCGGTGTCTGCGGCGCCCTCCGGGCGGACGACATCGTCGCCGGCACCCACCGGGGGCACGGGCACGTGCTGGCGAAGGGCGCCGATCCGGCCCGGATGCTCGCCGAGCTGTGCGGCCGGGAGAACGGCCTCAACCGGGGGCGGGGCGGCTCGATGCACGCCGCCGACTTCGGCGTCGGCGTCTACGGGGCCAACGCCATCGTCGGCGCGTCCGGCGCGATCGTCACCGGGGCGGTCTGGGCGCTGCGCCGCCGGGGCGGGGACCAGGTCGGGGTGAGCTTCTTCGGCGACGGCGCGGTCAACGAGGGCATGCTGCTGGAGGCGTTCAACCTGGCCGCGCTCTGGCGGGTGCCGGTGCTGTTCGTCTGCGAGAACAACGGCTACGCCACCACCATGCCGGTCGACGGCGCGGTGGCCGGCACCATCACCGGCCGGGCCGAGGCGTTCGGCCTCCGGGCGTCCGTGGTGGACGGCCAGGACCCGGAGGCGGTCCGCGACGTCACCGCCGCCGCCGTGGCCCGGACCCGCGCCGGTGGGGGACCGGAGCTGATCGAGGCCCACACCTACCGGTTCGACGCCCACCACACCTTCGAACACGCGGTACGCCTCGACTACCGCGACCCCGACGAGGTGGCCCGGGGCCGCTCCCGCGACCCGGTGACCATCCAGGGCGACCGGCTCGCCGCCGACGTGCGGGAACGGGTCGACGCCGAGGTCGAGACGGTGCTGGCCGAGGCGGTCGAGTTCGCCCTGGCCGGTCCCGAGCCGGACCCGGCCGGGGCCCTTGACCACCTGTACGCGAGCGGGCTGGTCGCCCGGGCGGGGAGCCACTGATGCCACGGCTGTCGTACCTCAAGGCGCTCAACCGGGCGCTCGGCGACGAACTGGCCCGGGACGAGGACGTGTTCCTGCTCGGCGAGGACATCCGGGTCGCGGCGTCGAACGTCACCGCCGGGCTGCTCAAGCGGTTCGGCCCGGAACGGGTGCTGGACACTCCGCTCTCGGAGCAGGCGTTCACCAGCTTCGCCACCGGGGCGGCCCTGGCCGGGATGCGGCCGGTGATCGAGTTTCAGATCCCGTCCCTGCTGTTCCTGGTCTTCGAGCAGATCGTCAACCACGCGCACAAGTTCCCGTTGATGACCGGCGGGCAGTGCACCGCCCCGGTCACCTACCTGGTGCCCGGGTCCGGGTCCCGGACCGGCTGGGCGGGGCAGCACTCCGACCACCCGTACAGCCTCTTCGCGCACGTGGGGATCACCACCGTCGTCCCGGCCACCCCGGCCGACGCGTACGGGCTGCTGGTCTCGGCGATCCGGCACGACGACCCGGTGGTGGTCTTCGCCCCGGCGGGGGCGCTCGGCGTCCGCGACGACGTGGACTTCGCCGCCCTCGCCCCGGTGCCGCTCGGCGTCGGCGCGGTACGCCGTCCCGGCACCGACGTCACCGTGGTCGCCGTCGGGCACCTGGTGCACGACGCGGTCGCCGTCGCCGAGGACCTCGCCGACCAGGTGTCCGTGGAGGTGTTCGACCCGCGCACCCTCTACCCGTTCGACTGGGACGGGCTGGCCGCGTCCGTGGCCCGGACCGGTCGGCTGGTCGTCGTCGACGACTCCAACCGCTCCTGCGGCATCGCCGGGGAGATCATCGCGACCATGGCCGAACGCGTCCCGATGGTCGCGCCCCCGGCCCGGGTCACCCGGCCGGACGGCGCGGTGCTGCCGTTCGCGCAGGCCCTGGACCGGGCCGTGCAACCCAGCCGGGAGCAGCTCACCGCCGCCATCCACCACGTCACGAAGGACAGCTGAATGATCGACGCGACGTACGACTGGCCCGCCGCCGGGCAGGCATGGTTCGACCTGCCGGAGTCCGTCCGCGCGGGCATGGTGGCCGCCGGTGCCGAGAACTGGGCGGAGATCTTCCACGGCCGGGCCACGTACAACAAGCAGTGGCGGATGGCCCGGCCGCCGGTACTGGCCGCGGAGAGCTACCGGGTGATGGTCGGCGTCGTCGACCGGCTGGCCCAGTTGCTCCTGGAGGCCGCCCAGCGGCGGGCCCGGACCGCCGGTGAGCTGGCCGGGCTGCTCGGTGTCGACCCGGTCGGCACGCGCATGCTGCCCACCGACGAGCCGCTCGGCGCGCACCTGCTCGCCGCCGTCCGTCCCGACGTGCTGCTCAGCAACGGGGTGCCCCGGGTCGTCGAGTTCAACATCGACAGCAGCATCGGCGGGGTCCTGGACGCCGACACGGTCCTCGACCGGTTCACCCGGGTCTACCGGGAGCGGGGCCTCCTCGACGCGGTCCCGATGGGGCCGGCCCCGTCCGCGATGGACACCCGGTTCGCGGCGATCCGCTCCACGCTGGGACTGCCCGAGGGGGCGGTGGTGCCGCTGTTGCTGGACTTCGAGGCCGACTACCCGGGTCTGGACGACCCGGACCTGATGCGCCGGGTGCTCGCCCCGGTCACCGAGCGGGCCGCGCGGTTCGGCCTGGTGATGCCGATCGAGGCGGTCACCTCGGTCAGCCTCGCCGACGACGGCGGCCCGCTGGTCGCCGGCCGACCGGTCGACGGGGTCTTCCGGCTCTTCGTGCTCAACCGGGTCACCCGTGGTCCCGGACTGGACGCGTTGGAGACCCTGGTGCTCTCCGGTCGGCTGCCGGCCTTCACCTCCGGCGCGGCCTGGCTGCTCGGCAACAAGCAACTGCTCGCCTGGCTCTGGTCCGACCTGGACGGGCTGGACGCGAACGACCGGGCGATCGTCCGCCGGCACCTGCCCCGCACCGAACTGCTCACCGCCGACCGGTACGAGGACGCCGTGGCCGGCCAGCACGACCTGGTCTCCAAGCCCGCCGACGGGTCGGCCGGCGTGGATGTCGTCATCGGCCGGGAGTCCGACGCGGACACCTGGCGCGAGGCGCTGCGTCGGGGCGTCGACCGGGGCGGCTACATCCTCCAGGAGTACGCCCACGCCGACGTGGTCCCGATGGACTTCGTGCACATCGAGACCGGGGAGACGGTGACCGAGGAGGTGCCGTACAGCATCGCGCCGTACCTGTTCGGGCGGGAACTGGCGAACGCCTGCGTCCGGTCCGGCTTCCCGGGCTGCGAGGGCGTGCTCAACCTCTCCCGGGGTGTCCTCCTTTCCGGGGTCATGCTGGTGGACTGAGTGACCGTGGGGCGCGACGGTACGCCGTCGTGCCCCACGAGCCGGCGACGCTACGGCCGGGGTCGGCGGCGGACGGCCTCCGCCTCGAGGTCGGCCGCCGACGTGCGTTCGCCGGACCGCCACAGGTCGAGCAGGGATTCGTCGGTGAAGTCCGGGGTGCCGAACAGAAGCGTCCCGTCGTGGCCGACGAACAACTGGCCGCCACCCTTGCGGATCTGCCAGACGTAGACGACCCGGTCCTCCGGATAGGGTGCCACGCCGTACCGGTCGCTCGGCTGGATCGTGGCCAGCTGCTGCTTGCCCCGCTCGGCGAGTTGCTGTTCGCGTTCGGTCAGGACCGACTGGTTCATCGGGGGATCGGGCAGCGGGGCCAGCTTCGGCAGCGCGTACGGCGGCCCGGCGGCGTGCACCAGGAACACGAGGTGTTCCTTGAGTTTCCGGCGGCTCACGTTGGTCACGTCCTCGCGGCCCCCCATCGACAGCGGAAGCGTGAACCCGAAGCACTCGTCGATCTCCGGCACACCCAGCCTGGTTACCGCGTCGTCGTAGCACAGGCGGGGGAGTGGTCTGGCGTACGGATGCTCCAGATAGTCGAAGACGAGATCCGAGACGACGTCGGCGTACTCGGAGTAGAAGCCGTGCGGGTACCGCACGAGCAGGAAGCGGCCCTGGTGCTGCACGACCAGGTCGCCCCAGGCGGTGGCGAAGACCGGCAACGCGCCCGGGTGCGAGGGCAGGATCAGGTCCATCACCGGCAGCAGCAGTGCCGGGTCGATGAGCCGGACGAAGCCGTCCGCCGTCATCAGGGCACCCTCGTCGCGCCAGGCCCGCTCCATCGCGACCGGCACGATGTTCCCGTACCGCTCGATCACGTCGGGGAAGATGCTCCCGACGACGCGGTGGCCGTTGCGGAAGTGCCCCGTCACGCGGTCCGCCCGTCCGACGCGGGAGCATTCAGGCGCACCGCCAGGCGGCGCAGGGTCTCGGCGGTCGCGATGGCGTCGCTGCGGGCGCTGCCGTGCCGGCCGTCGCTGCTGTAGATCGACGGGTCGGCGGTGAGTGGATGGTCGGTCAGCGCCACGTGCAGGGTGCCGAGCCGCTCGGCGAGCCGGGCGGTGTGCGCCGAGAGGCGACGCATCCGCTCACCCAGCCCGGCACGGACCTTCTCCGGTACGGCCGGGCTGTTCGACACGTCGAACATGCCGACCGTGATCACGTCCGCGCCGGCCCGCTGCAACGCGGTCACCATGACGTCCAGCTCGGCGTCGACCGCGTCCGGGTCGTACGCCGGGCGGAACGCATCGTTGCCGCCGCAGACCACCAGCGCCAGGTCGGGGTTGAAGTCCAGGGCCGGGCGCAGCTGCTCGGCGTGCACCTCGTGGGCCCGCAGCCCGCGCCGGCCGAGGTTCAGGTACGCCAGCCCGGGTGCGGCGGCGCGCAGCTCGGCGGCGAGCCGGTCGGCCCACTGGAGAGGGCTGTAGCCGTCGACCGGCTCGCACAGGCCCTCGGCCACGCTGTCGCCGAGCACCACGAACCGCCGCCACGGGTGGCCGGCGAGCAGCGTGATGCTCTCCCCGTCGCGCAGGCAGTACGGATCGGTGGACTCGGTCAGCGTCGACGGCATGCCCGGCACCGTAGTGGACCCCGGCAGTGTGGACCAGCGTCCGGACGGCCGACCTCGGGCCACCATCGCGGCTGGCGCCGGAGACCTTCCCGGCCGCGACGGACCGTCCACCGCTGCCCGGGGGCAGCGGGCGGCGTGGTCACTCTCTGGCGTCAGCGCGCCTCGGAGCGAACCCGTGCTTCCTGTCCTTTGCTCTGCACCCGCCGAGGCGACACTCACGCAGGGTGACGCCCGGGATTGCCGTGTGGTGCTCCCTTGCGGTGACGATCGGCAGGTCGTCGGGGGTGGCGCGTCGGCAGGTGCAGAGCAAAGGATGAAACTGGGCATGGCCGGACCGGCCGCGAGCGTCACGTTCCGTGACGCGCTGGCTTCGCCACCGTGGGTGACGTTCCGGGGCGTCGGCTAGAGCAGGCGGGTGATCTGCTCGGCGGTGATGCGCTCGTCGACCCGGTCGAGGTCGAGGTTGGCGCAGACCACCACGGACGCGCCGACCGCGAGCGGGGCCAGCAGCCACGTCACCGGCTCCTCGTGCGTGGCCGCGTCGACCAGGATGCGGTCGCCCCGACGAAGGTCGCACGCCTCGGCGACGCCCCGGGCGACCTCCCCCCACTGCCGGTAGCTGGTGCCGTCGACGCTGGCCGCGTCGCCCTGGCGGACGGCCGCGTACGGCGGGAGGCTGTCCGGGTACCGGCCCACCTCGGTGAGGAAGTCGCGGTAGCCGGCGGGCGGCTCGGCCGGCGGCACGCCGACCGGCCCGAGACCGAGGACGAAACGGTGGGTGGCCTCGGGCGGGTCGTCCAACCAGTTGTCGATTCGGTGCCGGGCGACGAAGCTGGCGTCCAGCGGTTCGTCCGCGCCGGGCCCGACCTGGGGCAGCCCGGCGGTGGCCCAGCCCCGGAAGGACACCGACACCCCCGCCGCCCATGCGCCCAGCAGCACGGCGGCGGTCTGCCAGTGCGGGGGAAGCAGGACGGCGGCCCGGCTCCCGGGGCCCAGCCCGCAGCCGTCGCGCAGCAGCCCCGTCGTCCGGGCAGCCCATCCGCCGAGCTGTGCGGCGCTCAGCGCCGTCCGTTCGCCGGTCGCGTCGTCGTAGAAGGTGAGCAGCGGAGCTTCCGTCCCGGTGACCGCCCCGGCGGCCAACAGGTCGGGCAGGTCGGCGGTGGACGTGGCCATTGGACCCTCCGGAGCAGGCGGCGCGGGACCATCACCCTACCCGTCACCGACGGTGGCCTCCGGTGCCGGACACGCCTCGACCGGCGGCGTGCCGGTCGCGCAGGGCACGCTTGTCCACCTTGTTGGAGCGGTTCACCGGCAGCCGGTCGACGAACTCCACCCCCTGCGGCGCCCACAGATCGGAGAGCTCCCGGGTGACCAGGTCGACCAGGTCCGTCCCGGTGACGCTCGCTTCCGGGGTCCGCACCACGTACGCGTAGGGGGCCTCGGCGCCGTCGCCGGCCGGCACCCCGACCACCGCCGCCGCCGCGACCTGCGGGTGTCCGGCGAGCACGTCCTCGATCGGACGGCTGTAGATCGGCCAGCTCCGCCGCTGGGTGAGAATCCGGTCGGCCAACCGGTCGACGAGGTAGAGGTACCCGTCGGCGTCCAGGTGTCCGACGTCCCGGGTCCGCACCCAGCCGTCGACCAGCGTGTCGGCGGTCAGCTCCGGCTGGCCGAAGTAGCCGACGAAGCTCAGCGCGGTGCGCACCCACACCTCACCGTCGACACCCGGCGGCAGCACCCGTCCCTCGGCGTCACGGATCTCCACGGACACGTCCCCGTACGGCCGGCCGCAGGAGCGCAGCCGCTCCGGGTGTGCCGGGTCCTCGGTCAGCTGCGGCAGCGCCGTGATGATCACGGCCTCGCTGAGGCCGTACACGATGCGCATCACCGGGCCGAAGCGGGCGATGGCCTGGCGCAGCCGCGCGGGCGCGGCCGGACCGCCGCCCACGTTGAACATGAACATGGCGGAGAAGTCCGCGCCGTCCAGCGCCGGGTGGTCGAGCACCTCGTAGAGCATCGGCGGGGTGAGGAAGGTCGAGTTGATCTTTTCGGCGTGCACGGTGGCGATGAACCGAGCGGGATCCCACCCCTCGGCGGGGAAGAGCACCCCGCCGGTGAAGAGGTTGACCAGCGTGGTGACCTGCCCGCTGGCGATCCACATGGGGGAGTGCGACAGGTGCCGCAGCAGTGGCGTGCCGCTGCCCCGGATCGCCTCGGCGATGGCGAGGACCTGCCGGTAGAAGCTCTCCCGGTGGTGCACCAGCTTCGGGACGCCGGTGCTGCCGCTGGTCTGGAGGAACGACTCCGGCTCCGGCACCGACACCGGCAGCGCGGCGACGTCGGCCGGGTCACCCGGCGCGGTCAGGTCGGGTCCGGTCCCGGCGCCCAGGCAGAGCACCGGCACGCCGGGCAGCGCGGCGGCCACCTCCGCTCCCCGCCCCCCGTCGCGGGCGTCGTGAACGAAGACGTCCGGGCGGGAACGCCGGACGAACTCCTCGATCTCCCGGCGGGAGGTGACCGGGGCGATCCACATCGACCGGCAACCGAGCAGGTGCAGCGCGAGCTGGAGCAGTGGCGCCTCGAGCACGTTGCCGGCCATCACCAGCACGGCCGCCCCCGGCCGCACCCCGTGCCGGTGCAGGTTGCCCGCGAGGGACCGGACCGCGTCGGCGACGTCCCGGTAGGAGAGCCGCCGTCCGTCGGCGACCAGCGCCTCCCGGTCGCCGAACCCGGCGAAGAGGGCCAGGGCGTCGTGTACGTAGCTCGTCCGGTGCGTGGACCCGTCGGCCATGCGGCAGCTCCCATCCGTGCGGGGTGGTCGCCGGACGCGAGGTCCACACGGAACCTGGTGCGGGCGCGTCCGGGAAAGGGTGTCGGCCGGTGACGGGACCGCGGCGACCACCGCCGACCATCCGCACCGCCGCTCGTCGAGCCTAGGTGGACGGTGTCGACACGGACCAGAGCCGATCGTCGGAGGGCACCGTCCGGGCAGTAGTTGATCATGCCGATCCGGTTGATTGACCCCTGTCAGCAGCGCCGTTAGGTTTCTGGACCATCGTCCGGGCGTCGCCGACCAGCGGACGGCCCCGGGCTGCCGATAATGGAGGTTCAATGTCGACCCCGAAAAGATGGCACGTCGTGGCTGCGGCCACGGCGCTGCTGGTCACGGGCACACCCGCCGTCGTGGCCAGTGCCGGCCCGTCGGCCGAGGTCAACCGCAACGACCGATCGCGCGACGTGTGGGCGGGCACCTGGGCCGCCGCGGTCACCCGGGGCAACTCGGTCGGACTGACCAACACCGGGCTGAACAACCAGAGCGTCCGGATGGTCGTGCACACCACCGTCGGTGGTGACCGGCTGCGCATCCGACTCAGCAACATCTTCGGCGAGCAGGCTGTCAAGCTCGGGCGGGCCACTGTCGCCAAGCCGAACACCAGCACCCCGGACGACCTGTCGGACATCGACACCGGAACCCTGCGCGAGCTGACCTTCGGCGGCTCGACCACCGCCACCATGAACCGTGGCGGGGAACTGCTCAGCGACCCGGTCGCCCTGCGCGTCGGCGAGCAGCAGGACCTGGTGGTGACCCTGCACTTCCCGACCTCGACCGGACCGGTCACCTTCCACGGCCAGTCGCGGCAGACCACGTACATCGGTGCCACCGACCTGACCGGCGCGGCCGGCGGCACCGGCTTCACCATCCGCCCGGACTGCTGCTGGTTCTTCCTCTCCGGCGTCGACGTCGAGCGGCGCAAGAGCCCGGGCGCGGTGGTGGTCCTCGGCGATTCGATCGGCGACGGCAACGCGAGTACGGTCAACGCCAACAAGCGCTGGCCGGACTTCCTCGCCGACCGGCTGATCGACACCCGCTCCGAGGTCCGTACGCCGGGCGTGCTCAACGCCAGCCTCGCCGGCAACCGGCTCAACCACGAGGGCACCGAGCCCGGTGCCGGCGGCTTCCCCGGCTACCACGAGCTGGGCCCGAACGCCGTGGCCCGACTCAACGAGGACGTCTTCGCCCAGACCGGCGTGCGGACCGTCGTCACCCACCTGGGCATCAACGACATCTGGATGTCGGGTGACTCCGCCGACAGCATCATCGCCAGCCTGCGGCAGATCAACCAGCAGGTGAAGCAGCGTGGGTTGACCAGCCTGGTCGCGACGCTGACCCCGTACGAGGGGCACGGCGCCGTGGGCGTCTGGACGCCGGAGAAGGAGGCGACCCGGCAGGCGGTCAACGCGTACCTGCGCGGCAGCACCGAGTTCGACGGGGTGCTCGACTTCGACCAGGTGCTCCGTGACCCGGCACAGCCGAGCCGGCTGCTGCCCGCGTACGACTCGGGGGACCACATCCACCCGAACGACCTGGGCAACAAGGCGATGGCCGAGGCCGTGAACCTGCGGCTGCTCGACCTGTAACAGCACGTCGGAAGCGGCGGGGTGATCCCCCGCCGCTTTCTGCCGTCATTCCTGGGGAGGAAGCACCACACGTGGACGTCCACACCATCCTGACCGGCCTCTACAGCGAACAGGGCCGCCAGGACCCGTACCCGTACTACGCCGCCCTGCACCGGTTGGGGCCGGTGGCCGCCGTGCCGGACCGGGGCGAACACCGCTCGGTGACCGCCGTCGCGGTCGGCTACGACGCGGTCGCCCGGGTCCTGCGCGACCCGGAGTTCTCCAAGCAGCCGCCACCGAACTGGCGGGACCACGAGGTGCTGCGGACGCTCCAGACCTCGATGATGTTCGTCAACCCGCCGGACCACACCCGGATGCGGCAGGTCTTCGCGAAGACGTTCACCCCGCGTCGCCTGGGCGCGCTGGAACCGGTGGTGGTGCGGGTCGTCGACACGCTCCTGGACCGGATGGCCGAGGCCGGGGCGGGCGGCACGGAGGTGGACTTCGTCGCCGACTTCGCCCACCCGGTGCCCGCCCTGGTGATGGCGGAGTTCATCGGCATCCCGGCGCGGGACCTGGCCTGGTACCGGGACCGGGTGGAGTCGATCGACGCGTTCCTCGACGTGGCCGGCAAGACCCCGGAACGGCTGGCCGCCGCGAACACCGCCGCCGCCGAGCTGCGCGAGTTCTACCGCGAGCTGATCGCCCACCGGCGGGCCACCCCGGCCGAGGACCTGATCAGCGGCCTGGTCGAGGCGGTCGACGCCGGTGACGTCGGGCTCACCGAGGACGAGCTGATCAGCAACCTGATCGTCCTGTTCAACGCCAGCTTCGTCACCACGGTCTACATGCTCAGCAACGGACTGCCGATCCTGCTGGACCACCCTGACACGGTCGCCGCGCTGCCCGGTGACGACGCCCTGGCGGCCGGGTGCGTCGACGAGATCCTGCGGCTGCAGAACCCGGTGCACTTCCTGGCCCGCGCCGCGCCCCGCGACCTCGACCTGGACGGCGTCCCGGTCGCCCGGGACGAGAACGTGCTGCTGCTGCTCGCCGGGGCGAATCGGGACCCGGAGCGTTTCGGTGACCCGGACCGCTTCGACCCCCGCCGGACCGGGCCGGCGTCGCTCGCCTTCGGCCTCGGCCTGCACTTCTGTCTCGGTGCCGCCGTCTCCCGGCTGGAGGGGCGGCTCGCGCTGCCCCGGCTGCTCGCCCGCTTTCCCCGGATGGCCGTCGCCGAGGAGCCGACCTACAGCGGCAGCCTCTTCCTGCGCGGCATCGACAAGCTGCTCGTCACCACCGGCGGTTAGGAGACCGACATGCCACTGGACCCGCAGGTCCTGGCGTACCGCGCCCGCCGGGCGGCGGCCGGTACGCCCCAGCTCTACACCCAGACCCTCGCCGAGGCCCGCGCCGCCGACCTGGCCGCGATCCGGGCCGGCGGCGGTGACGCCGAGGCGGTGCACGAGGTACGCGACCGGACCGTCCCCGGCCCGGACGGGGACCTGCCGATCCGGATCTATCGTCCGGCCGGCGACGGGCCGCTGCCCACCCTGGTCTACTTCTTCGGCGGCGGCTGGACCCTCGGCAGCATCGACACCGCCGACGGCATCTGCCGTCGACTGGCCAACGCCGTTCCCTGCCAGGTGATCACCGTCGGCTACCGGCTCGCCCCGGAGAACAGGTTCCCGGCCGCGGTGCTGGACTGTCACGCCGCCACCTCCTGGATCGCCGCGCACGCCGACGAACTGGGTGTCGATCCGGCCCGGCTGGCGGTCGGCGGGGACAGCGCCGGCGGGAACCTCGCCGCGGCGGTCACCCTGCTCGCCCGCCGCGACGGCGTACCGACGCTCGCCGGGCAGCTGCTGGTCTACCCGAACACCCTGCACCGTGGCGAGACCGACTCGATGCGTGAGTCCGAGGACCCGTACCTGTTCAACCGGACGTCGGTCGACTGGTACTGGGGGCACTACCTGGCCGACCCGGCGGACGGGCGGAACCCGCTCGCCTCGCCGCTGCTCGCCGAGGACCTCGGTGGCCTGCCCCCGGCACTGGTGATCACCGCCGAGTACGACCCGCTGCGCGACGAGGGGGAGCGGTACGCCGAACGCCTCCGCGAGGCCGCTGTGCCGACCGAGCTGGCCCGCTACGCCGGCATGATCCACGGGTTCTTCGCCATGTCCGGCGTCCTCGACGGGGGTCGGCACGCACTCGACCGGGCGGCCGGCTGGCTGCGGGGGCGCCTGCACGCCCCGGCGGCCGGGGCGGACGCCGCCCGCCCGGACCGGCGGCCGGTGGGCGCGAGGCGGGCTGATGGCTGAGAGCGTCGCGCCCCCCACCGGTCCGTCGACCGGGCCCGAGGGCACCGTCGGACGCCCCGTCGGCCACCAGCCGCCGGTCTGCCTGGCCGACTTCGCCGCGGCGGCCCGCGCCGTCCTGCCCGCCGACGTGTGGGACTTCGTCTCCGGCGGCAGCGGCGCGGAGACCACCCTCGCCGCCAACCGGGCGGCCCTGGACCGGGTCGCCGTGCTGCCCCGGGTGCTGCGCGGGTCGGGAGCCCCACGGCTGGACGCCGTGCTCGCCGGTCGGCCGGCGGCGCTGCCGGTGGCGGTGGCGCCGATGGCGTACCAGAAGCTGGTGCACCCCGACGGGGAGCTGGCCCTGGCCACGGCGGCCCGGACGGCCGGCGTGCCCTACGTGGCCAGCACCCTCGGTAGTTGTCCGATCGAGGAGGTCGCCGCGACCGGCGCGGACGTCTGGTTCCAGCTGTACTGGCTGCGGAACCGGGGCCTGGTCGTCGACCTGCTGGCCCGCGCCGAGGAGGCGGGCTGCACGGCGCTGATGGTGACCGTGGACGTGCCGGTGCTCGGCCGCCGCCTGCGCGACCTGCGCAACGCGTTCCGCCTGCCCGCCGAGGTGGTGGCCGCGAACCTGCCCGGCGGCCGGAACGACCTCGCCCACCAGGGCACCCCCGGCGTGTCGGCGGTGGCGGCGCACACCGAAGCGGTGTTCGCCCCCGCCCTGACCTGGTCGGACCTGGAGTGGCTGCGGTCGGAGACCCGGCTGCCGTTGCTGGTGAAGGGCATCCTCGACCCCCGTGACGCCGCCCTCGCCACCTCCGTCGGCGCGGACGCGGTGGTGGTCTCCAACCACGGCGGCCGGCAGCTCGACGGCGCGCCAGCCGCCGTCACCATGCTGCCCGAGGTGCTAGCGGCGGTCGACGGCCGTGGCGAGGTGCTGCTGGACAGCGGCGTACGCGGCGGCACCGACGTGCTGCGCGCCCTGGCGCTCGGCGCGAGCGGCGTGCTGGTCGGCCGGCCGATGCTCTGGGCGCTGGCGGCGGGCGGGCGCTCCGGCGCGGAACGCGCCCTGTCGATGCTGGCCGAGGAGCTGCGCGACGCGTTGGCCCTGGCCGGCTGCGCCGATCCGGCCGAGGCCCGTGAGCTGCGCGTGCTGACCGGAGGAGATCGATGAGCGAACCGGTGGAGATCGACGTCGCCGCACTGCACCCGGCGGTCGACGATCCCGCGCTGAACTCGATGAACTTCCTCAACGAGGTGGCCCAGCGGTACCCGGACGCGGTCAGCCTGGCCGCCGGGCGGCCCTACGAGGAGTTCTTCGACGCCGACGCGTTGCCCCGCTATCTGGACCGGTTCCGCCGGTACCTGACCGACGAGCTCGGCCATGACGAGGCCGGGGTCCGGCGCACCCTGTTCCAGTACGGCCGCACCAAGGGAATCCTGCACGAACTGATCGCCCGCAACCTGGCCGTGGACGAGGGCGTCACCGTCGACCCGGAGGCGGTCGTGGTGACCGTCGGCTGCCAGGAGGCGATGTTCCTGGTGCTGCGGGCGCTGCGCGCCGACCCCCGGGACGTCCTGCTCGCGGTCGCGCCCACCTACGTCGGGCTGACCGGCGCGGCCCGGCTGCTGGACTTCCCGGTCCGGCCGGTGCGGGGCGGGCCGGACGGCATCGACCTGGCCGACCTGCGGGACCGGCTGGACGAGGCCCGGGCCGCGGGGGAGCGTCCCCGGGCCTGCTACGTGATGCCGGACTTCGCCAACCCGTCCGGGGTGAGCATCAGCCTCGCCGACCGCCGCCGGCTGCTCGACCTGGCCGAGGCGGAGGACCTGCTGCTGATCGAGGACAATCCGTACGGTCTGTTCCCGGCCGACGGGACGGACCGGCTGCCCACCCTCAAGGCGCTCGACGAGCGGCGGCGGGTGGTCTACCTCGGTTCGTTCGCCAAGACCGTGCTGCCCGGCGCGCGGGTCGGCTACGTCCTGGCCGACCAGCGGGTGCGGGGCGCGGACGGGACGGTCGGGCTGCTCGCCGACCAGCTCGCCAAGATCAAGAGCATGATCACCGTGAACACCTCGCCGATCGCCCAGGCCGTGGTCGGTGGCCGGCTGCTGGAAAACGGGTGCAGCCTGGCCCGGGCAAACGAGCGGGAACGGGCGGTCTACGCCGGCAACCTGCGGCACCTGGTGGCCGGCCTGGCCCGGCGGTTCCCACCGCCGTCCCCGGTGCGCTGGAACGTCCCGGCCGGCGGCTTCTTCGCGGTGCTGACCGTGCCGTTCCCGGTCGACGACGCGCTGCTGGCCCGCTCGGCGCAGGAGTACGGCGTGCTCTGGACGCCGATGGCCCACTTCTACGACGACACCGCCGCGGTCGAGGCCCTGCGGCTGTCGATCAGTGCGGTCACCGGTGAGCAGATCGACCTCGGCCTGGACCGGTTGGCCGCGCTGCTCGCCGACGAACTCGACCGGCGCGGTGTGTCGGTCACCTGACGCGTCCGCCGCGACACGCTCCGACTCGCCACGACACGCTCCGGTGTGGACGGCGATAATGGAACGATGGTCGCCTGGGAGTACGCACTACTGGTCCGCCGCTACCAAGGGCAGGGACGCAGTTTCGAGGTCACGTTCACCTGGTACGGCCCGGACGGCTCACGCCGGGACGTCACCCCCTACGGCGACACCGCCATCGCCCACCTGAACCGGGTGGGCCGGGAGGGGTGGGAGCTGGTCTCCGCGGCCGAGGACGTCAACAACGTCCAGGGCAGCACCGAGGTGCACCGCTACCACCTCAAGCGGCCGATGCCGATCTGACCCCGGTCGGGGTGACGCCGTGCCCCGGCGCCACCCCGACAGCCGGTCGTCAGCCCAGGTCGACGGTCGGGTAGAGCGGGAAACCGGCGACCAGGTCGCTGGCCTGCTTGGCGATCCGCTCGGACACCGTCGGGTCGAGGATGTACTTCGCCTTCGACCCGGTGCCGTCGGCGTTCGCCCCCGGCCGGGTCTGGCTGAGCACCGTGTGGATCAGCTCGGCGGTCTCGTCCATCTGGTCGGTCCCGAGGCCCCGCGTGGTCAGCGCCGGGGTGCCGATCCGGATGCCGGAGGTGTACCACGCCCCGTTCGGGTCCTGCGGGACGGCGTTGCGGTTGGTCACGATGCCGGAGTCCAGCAGGGCCTGCTCGGCCTGCCGGCCGGTCAGCCCGTAGCCGGTCACGTCGATGAGCACCAGGTGGTTGTCGGTGCCCCCGGTGACCAGGGTGGCGCCGCGCCGCAGCAGCCCCTCGGCGAGGGCGTGGGCGTTGGCGACGATGCGCTGCGCGTAGTCGGCGAAGTCCGGCCGGCGGGCCTCGGCCAGGGCGACCGCCTTGGCGGCCATCACGTGCGGCAACGGACCGCCGAGCACCATCGGGCAGCCCCGGTCCACCTGCTCGGCCAGCTCCGGGCCGCAGAGCACCATGCCGCCACGCGGCCCGCGCAGCGACTTGTGGGTGGTGGTGGTGACGATGTGTGCGTGCGGCACCGGGTCGAAGTCGCCGGTGAAGACCTTGCCGGCGACCAGCCCGGCGAAGTGTGCCATGTCCACCATGAAGGTGGCGCCCACCTCGTCGGCGATCTCCCGCAGGATCCGGAAGTTGACCTTCCGGGGGTACGCGGAGTAGCCGCCGACCAGGATCAGCGGCTTGAACTCCCGGGCCGCCTCGGCGACCTTGTCGTAGTCGATCAGCCCGGTCGCCGGGTCGGTGCCGTAGCTGCGCTGGTCGAACATCTTGCCGGAGATGTTCGGCCGGAACCCGTGGGTGAGGTGTCCACCGGCGTCCAGCGACATGCCGAGCATCCGCTGGTTGCCCAGCTCGCGGCGGAGCGCGAACCAGTCGGCCTCGGTCAGGTCGTTGACGTGCCGGGCCTGCGCCCGCTTCAGCGCCGGAGCCTCCACCCGGTCGGCCAGCACCGCCCAGAAGGCGACCAGGTTGGCGTCGATGCCCGAGTGCGGCTGCACGTACGCGTGTTCGGCCCCGAACAGCTCCCGGGCGTGCTCGGCGGCGAGCGCCTCGACCGTGTCGACGTTCTGGCAGCCGGCGTAGAAGCGCCGGCCCACGGTGCCCTCGGCGTACTTGTCACTGAACCAGTTGCCCATCGCCAGCAGGGTGGCCGGGGAGGCGTAGTTCTCACTGGCGATCAGCTTGAGTGACTCCCGCTGGTCGGCCAGCTCGGCGCCGATCGCGTCGGCCACCCGGGGCTCGACGGCGCGGATCACCTCAAGGGCGCTGCGGAAAGCGGTGGACTCGGCGTTCGGCGACGACGGCATGCGACCTCCAGTACGGTGCGGAAGGCCCAGGCGCTCGGCGTGCGTCCTCATGACGGGGCCGCTTCCCGATGGTGCTCCATCCCCACGCGCCAGTCACGGCCCACCGGCGATCCTACCGGGTCGCGGCGGCCGGCCTCGGGCGCGCCTCCGCCGGGGCTGGAGCGGGGCGCGAGCGCGCCCCCGCCAGGGCGCGTGCGCGGGGACGCTGGCCCCACGGAGGTGTCCGTAAGATCGTGGTCATGGTGGGGGAGGGCGGCGGCAGCCTGGTCGCGATCAGTGATCTGCACGTCGGATACGCGGACAACCGCCGGATCGTCGACGAACTGCGACCGGAGTCGCCGGAGGACTGGCTGCTCGTCGCCGGGGACGTCGGCGAGACGGTGTCGCACATCGAGCGGACGCTCGGTCAGCTGCGTGAGCGTTTCGCGAAGGTGATCTGGGTGCCCGGCAACCACGAGCTGTGGACCCCGGCCACCGATCCGGTGACGCTGCGGGGCGAGGAACGCTACCGGCACGTGGTCGACCTGTGCCGCCGGCTCGAGGTGGTCACCCCGGAGGACCCGTACGAGGTCTGGCGCGGCCCGGACGGGCCGGTCCGGATCGTGCCGCTCTTCCTCGGCTACGACTACACCTTCCTCCCCGACGGCATGGACCGGGAAGCGGCGCTGGCCGAGGCGCACCGCACGGGGATCGTCTGCACCGACGAGTACCTGCTGCACCCCGACCCGTACCCGAGCCGGCAGGCGTGGTGCGCGGCGCGGCTGGCGCAGACCCAGGCCCGCCTCGACGCGCTCGACGAGATGCCGACCGTGCTGGTCAACCACTATCCCCTGGTGCGGGAGCCGACCCGGATCCTGCGCTTTCCGATCTTCGCCCAGTGGTGCGGCACGACCGCGACCGCCGACTGGCACCTGCGCTACCGGGCCGCCGTGGTGGTCTACGGCCACCTGCACATCCCGCGCACCAGCGTGCACGACGGGGTGCGGTTCGAGGAGGTCTCCCTCGGCTACCCGCGCGAGTGGAAACCCCGCCCGAACGGTCCGCGACTGCGGCAGATCCTCCCCGTTCCGCCCGGTGACCTACCGGAGTGGCCGGCGATCCAGCCACTCCGGTAGCCGGGTCCGGGCGACCGTCGTGCCCGGTGGTCGGGCTCAGGCGGTCACCGCGTCGAGCGCCTTCTTCAGCGCCTTCGGCGCGGTCGGGGTACGCGGCGCGTCCGGGCGCAGCGCGAGCATCCGTTCACCGATCTCCTGCAACTGCTTGCGGCCGAGCGCCTCGCGCACCTTGGGGAACCACTCCTGCTCCTCCTCCTCGACGTGGTGCGTCACGTTCTCGATCAGCACCGTGGTCTTGGCGACGAAGCGTTCGTCGTCGGCGTCCATGGTGGCCAACTCGGCGCACAGCACGTCGGCGACGTGGTGTTCCTCGTACGACTCGAGGATGTCGTCCTCCAGGTCGGGCAGGAGCCGGCGGACCTCGGGGTACATCACCTCGTTCTCGAGGTAGGTGTGCACGGTCAGCGCCTCCAGGATCCGGCCCACCAGTTCCTGCCGCCGCTTCGGCGGCCCGTCCTGGGCGTCCTGGAACTCCCGGAACAGCCGGCGCATCTCCTTGTGGTCCTCTTTGAGCAGCACGATCGCATCGGTGGACACCGTTGACCTCCTCGGGTGGGCTGGTGATCGCCCTGCTACCCCCGGTCGGGCCGGGCAAAACAGACCTCACCCGGACGGGTGAGGGCCCGGCGCGTCCCCGCGCCGGGCCCTCACCGTGCTGCCGCCCCGTGGTTACCGGACGGCCTCGTGGGCGTCGACCATGCCCGCGCCGTAGAAGCCGTTGCGCGCCCCGCCGGAGCAGGTGGCGTCGTAGGCGTCACCCAGCAACGGCACGGGGTTGTACACCCCGGCCGGGCAGGACACCGGGTCGGCGGTGCGCTCCAGGAACGCCGCGAGCTGACCCGGGTTCATCCCCGGGTGGGCCGAGGCGGCCAGGGCGGCCACGCCGGTCGCGTGCGGGCCCGACATCGAGGTGCCCTGCTTGTAACCCCAGCCGTTGGTCCGGGTCACCACGTTGAACGTGGTGGACAGGATCGCGTCGGAGGTGGTGGAACGGGCCCCCTCGGTGCGGAAGCGGGTGTCGCCACCGGGGGCGGTCACGTCGACCACACCCTGCCCGTACGAGCTGTAGTAGCTCTTCGCCCCGGTCGGGCCGACCGCCGAGACGGTCACCACGCCCGGTGCCTCGCCCGGCAGAACGAGGCAGGCGCTGTTGACCTCACGCACCTCGGGCGTGCCGTTGTTCGGGCTGCCCGTGTCGACGTTCTTGTGCGCCAGGTCGTAGTTGGAGTTGCCGGCGGACGCCACGTGCAGCACGCCCTTGCCCTGCGAGTACCGGATGGCCCGCTGCACGGCCTGCCACACCGGCCGCTGCCGGGCGTCGTTGCGGCAGTTCAGCTCCCACGGGTCGATGTAGTAGCTGTTGTTGGTCAGCTGCATGCCGTGCTCGGCGGCCCAGAGGAAACCGCAGACCGCCGCCTCGGGGAAGATGTAGCCGTCGTCGTTGACGACCTTGACGGCCGCCACCTTGACGCCCGGGGCGACACCGGTGACCCCCACGCCGTTGATCGCGGCGGCGATGGTCCCGGCCACGTGCGTGCCGTGGTCGGAGGTGGTCGGGTTCCAGGACGCCTCGGTGGTGTCCGGGACGCCGCCGATGCAGCTGGCGCTCTTGTCCTTGGCGATCTGGCTGGCCAGGTCCGGGTGGCTGCTGGAGATGCCGCTGTCCAGCACCCCGACCACGACGTTCGGGCTGCCGGTGGTGACCGCGTGCGCCTGCGGCACGTTGATCATCGGCATGTCCCACTGCTGGCCGAAGAGCGGCTCGCCGGTCGGGTCCGCACCAGTCGCGGTGAGACCGGTCAGCTCCACCGTCTCGCCCTCGTCCAGCGCGGTGCCCAGTCCGGCGGTGGAGGCGACCGAGTCGACCCCGGCGCCGGCGACCTGCCGGGCGAAGTCGGGGTTGGTCGAGCGGACCACCAACACGCCGATCTGGTCGTACGTGGCGACCACGGTGCCCTGCGCGGCCTTCGCGCGGGCCACCGCCCGGTCCGTCGACGCGCCCTGCGGCGCGAGCACCAGGAACGTCGTCTCGGGACCGGCCGCGGACGCCGGAGCCAGCCCACCGGTGACGGCGAGGCCGACACCGAGCGCCACGGTCGAGGCCGCGGCAAGTGTCTTGCGACGGATGAACTTCACACACACTCCCAGGGGGCTGTTCCCGCCGGTCGCGGATCCGTTTCCAGACGCGTCCGGCGGGGGCGGGCGGGGTGCCCGCCCTCGGTTGACCAGCGTAGGGAGCGGGTGTGGCGTTACACACATCCGTTCGGTCAGACGCGACCTGTCAGACGGTGGCCAACACCTGGGGGATCTCGTCGAGCAGTTCCCGGGCCAGGAAACCGATCCGGCCGTAGCGGGGGATCAACCGCTGTCCACTGACCGCGTGCGCGAACGCCGCCCAGCAGGCGGCCTGTTCCGGGTCGGCGCCCCGGGACAGCAGTCCGGCCAGCAGGCCCGCGCGGACGTCCCCACTGCCGGAGGTGCCCAGACCGGCGTCGCCGCTCTCCTCCCGCCACCGCCGGCCGTCCGGGCTGGCGATGTGCCCGTAGAGCGACACCACCGCCCGGTAGCGTTCGGCCAGGTCGGCGGCCTCGGCGTCGAGGTCGTCGCCGGGGTCGCGGCCGAGCAGGTGACGGGCCTCGGTGAGGTTCGGGGTGAGCACCGCGGTCCGGTCCGTCTCGGTGAGCAGGTCCGGTTCATGGCTGAGCGCGCCCAGGGCGTACGCGTCGAGCACCAGGGCCGTCCGGGGTCCGGCCGCGTCGAGCACCCGGTGCAGCACGGCCCGGGTCTCGTCGATGTCGTGCAGTCCGGGGCCCACGGCGACCACGTCGGCCTCGGAGACCAGCTCGTCCAGCCGCTGCGCGCGGGCTCCGGCGACCGCGCCGTCGCGGGTCTCCGGCAGTCCCACCACCAGTGCCTCCGGCACCTGGATGCTCAGTGCCGCCGCGGTGGACTCGGCGGCGGCCAGTTGCAGCACCCCGGCTCCGGCCCGCAGGGCCGCCACCCCGGCCAGCAGCACCGCCCCGGGGGTCACCCGGGAGCCGCCGACCACCAGCACTGTGCCCCGGGTCTCCTTGCCGCCGGTCGGCACGGGGAGTGCCCAGTTCCGCAGCAGCGCCGGCGTGATCACCTTCGGCTCAGACCGGTTCGGCATCGACGCCCTCCTCCCGGGTCGGTTCGGTGCCCTGCTCCCGCAGGTGCGTGACGTCGTTGAAGACGGTCAGGTCGAGGCCCCCGTCCGGGCCGCGCCGCCACCCGGTGACCGAGCAGTTGCCCAGCCGGTGCCGTCGGGTCAGCTCGACCAGTTCCGGCTCGGAGATCGGCTCCAGCAGGTAGCGGAGCAGGAACACCAGCGCCTCGTGGCCGAAGAGGGCGACCCGCCGGTCGGCGTGGTCGCGGCGCAGGTCGCCGAGGAGGGCGCGCAGCCGCAGCGCCACGTCGGCCCAGGACTCGCCACCGGGCGGACGGTAGTAGAACTTGCCCAGCCGGGCCCGACGCTCCGCCTCCTCGGGGAACCGGCTGGCGACCCCGTGCGAGGTGAGCAGGTCGAGCACGCCCAACTCCCGGTCGCGCAGCCGCTCGTCCCGGTGCACCGGCACGTCTAGGCCGGCCAGGGCCAGCTCGGCGGTCTGCGCGGCCCGCCGGTACGGCGAGACCACCACGACGTCGGGACGCTCACCGTCGGGCCGGGCGGCCAGCCAACGCCCGGTGGCCTCGGCCTGCTCCCGCCCGGTGGTCGACAGCGGTACGTCCGCGTCCCGTTCGGCGACGTCGACCAGGTCGACCCCGGACGCCTCGGCCCGCGCCGCCGCGACGTTCCCGGTGCTCTCTGCGTGCCTGATGATCCACAGCCGTTCCAGCTCCGCCATGCGCCCATCCGTACCCGGCGGCCCGGCTCCGGTAACCGGGCGGTGTCCGTGGCCGGCACGGGGCGGCCCAGGGTGGCCGGCGGCGGTGGGCGGGTGGCACGCGTGAACGGGGGATCGACGGGTAAGCGCGGGCGGACCGACAGCGGCGAACCAGGGGAGGTGCACCGTGGCGACCATGGTCAGGGAACCGATGAGCCCGGTAAAGGACAAGAACTACGACCTGATCCACGCGCTCCAGCTCTCGCTCGAACACATCTGGCGGATGGAGACCTACATCTCCGACGCCGAGGAGCGGGGCGACAAGGAACTGGCCTCCTGGTTCCGCAAGATCCAGGAGAACAACCGCAAGGCGGGCGAACAGGGCAAGCAGATGCTCATGCAGCGGTTGCAGCAGGAGAACGGGTAGTCGCGGGGCGGGCGGGGGGGGGCGGGGGGGGCCCCCCCCCCCCCCCCCCCCGCCACGCGTCGGGTCAGCCGCCGACGGTGAGGCGCACGGTCACCACCTCGCCCGGCTCGATCCCCTCCGCGCGGCGCACCGCGTCCCGCAGCGGTACGAGGTACCGGCCGTCCTTCGGGAACAGCGAGGTCGTCCACCGGGTGGCGCCGACCCGCGCGGCCACCGGGATCATCCCCCAGCCGTAGGTCACCGCCGCCGAGGCGGCCTTCAGGGTGGCGCTCTCCTCCGCCGGCACTCCGACGAAGTGGTAGGGCGCCGGGCCCCGCCAGTACCGCACCTCGCCGCTGAACTCCAGCTCCATCCGGTCAGGATAGGGACCGGGTGCGACACGATTCAGGCCCACGGGCTGTGGGTGCCGTCGAACTCCTCGAAGACCAGCCAGGTGCGGGTGGACTTCACCCCCGGGATGCTCTGCACCTGCCCCAGCACCACGTCCCGCAGCGTCGCGTTGTCCGGCGCGCGGACCAGCGCCAGTACGTCGTGGTCACCCCCGAGCAGCGCCGCGTGCACGATGTAGCGCACCCGGGCCAGCTCCGCCGACACCTCCCGCCAGGTGTTCTGCTCGATCGTCAACGCCACGTACGCGGAGGTGCCCAGCCCGGCCTGCTCCGGGGCGACCTGGGCGGCGAATCCGGTGATCACCCCGTCCCGCAGCAACCGCTCGACTCGGGCGTAGGCGTTGGTGCGCGACACGTGCACCCGCTCGGCGAGCGTCCGGATCGACATCCGGCCGTCGCCGACCAGCTCAGCGACGATCTGCCGGTCCACCTCGTCGAGCGGGCGGGCCGTTCGTCCCGCCCCGGCGGGCAACTCGACGTCCGGTCGGTCATCCTGGCTCACGCTCTCGCCTCCTGACGGCCAAACGTCCCGGCTTTCGCATTGATCTTGAGTCAACCATCCGCACCGTCGAGCATAGGGCCACCACACGTCCAGGAGGTTCCGCCGTGACGACCACATCTCGGGCGGTCCGCCGGGCACCGTCGCCCTCCCGTCGCGCGGCCACCCCGCCCGACCCGGCGCGCGAGCTGCTGCCCAGTGCGGAGCCGGTCCGCATGCTCGATCCCAGCGGCACGCCGCTGCCCACCACCCTCGCCGAACCCGACGTCGACCAGCTGCGCGAGATGTACCGGCGCATGGTCGTCGGCCGCCGCTTCGACGCCCAGTCCACCGCCCTGACCAAACAGGGCAAACTCGCCGTCTACCCCTCCTCCCGTGGGCAGGAGGCGTGCCAGGTCGGCGCGGTGCTCGCCCTGCGCGAGACCGACTGGGTCTTCCCGACCTACCGCGAGTCCATGGCGCTGGTCTCCCGGGGCATCGACCCGGTCGAGGTGCTCACCCTGCTGCGCGGCGACTGGCACTGCGGGTACGACCCGGCCGCCCGCCACACCGCGCCGCAGTGCACCCCGCTGGCCACCCAGTGCGTGCACGCCGCCGGTCTCGCCTACGGCGAGGCGTACCAGGGGCGGGACACGGTCGCGCTGGCCTTCATCGGCGACGGCGCGACCAGCGAGGGCGACTTCCACGAGGGGGTCAACTTCGCCGCCGTCTTCAAGGCCCCGGTGGTCTTCTTCGTCCAGAACAACAAGTACGCGATCAGCGTCCCGCTGTCCCGGCAGACCGCCGCGCCGTCCCTGGCCTACAAGGGCGTCGGGTACGGCGTCCCCGCCGAGCAGGTCGACGGGAACGACCCGGTCGCCGTGCTCGCCGTGCTGACCCGCGCGGTCGCGCACGCCCGCGCCGGCAAGGGCCCCTACCTCGTCGAGGCGCACACCTACCGGATGGAGCCGCACACCAACGCCGACGACGCCACCCGCTACCGCGACGGCGCCGAGGTCGAGGTGTGGCGCGACCGGGACCCGGTCGTGCGCCTGGAGGCGTACCTGCGCACCCGGGGGGTGCTCGACGACGAGGCGGTCGCCGCCGTCGCCGCCGAGGCCGAGGCGTACGCCGCCGACCTGCGTACGCGCATGCACGACAGGCCGGCCGTCGACCCGCTCAGCCTCTTCGACCACGTCTACGCCGAGCCCACACCCCAGTTGCGGGAGCAGCGCGAGCAGGTCCGGGCCGAGTTGGCCGCCGACGCCGACCGGGAGGGGGAGAACTGATGGCCGCCACCACGATGGCGAAGGCGCTCAACGCCGCGCTCGCCGACGCGATGGCCGACGACGACCGGGTGCTCGTCTTCGGCGAGGACGTCGGCCAGCTCGGCGGCGTGTTCCGGATCACCGACGGGCTGCTGGCCCGCTTCGGCGACAAGCGCTGCTTCGACACCCCGCTCGCCGAGGCCGGCATCGTCGGCTTCGCGGTCGGCCTGGCCATGTCCGGGCTGCGGCCGGTGGTGGAGATGCAGTTCGACGCGTTCGCGTACCCGGCGTTCGAGCAGATCGCTTCGCACGTGGCGAAGATCCGCAACCGCACCCGGGGCGCGCTCAGCGTGCCCATGGTCATCCGGGTGCCGTACGCGGGCGGCATCGGCGGGGTGGAGCACCACTGTGACTCCAGCGAGGCGTACTACGCGCACACCCCCGGGCTGAAGGTGGTCACCCCGGCCACCGTGGACGACGCGTACGCGCTGCTGCGCGCGGCGATCGACGACCCCGACCCGGTGGTCTTCCTGGAGCCGAAGAAGCTCTACTTCTCCAGCGCCGAGGCGGCGCTGCCGGCGACCGCCCCGCCGATCGGGCGGGCCGTCGTCCGGCGGCCGGGCCGTGACGCCACCCTGATCGCGTACGGGCCGGCGGTGCCGGTCGCCCTGGAGGCCGCCGAGGCCGCCCGCGAGGAGGGCTGGGACCTCGAGGTGGTCGACTGCCGCAGCATCGTCCCGTTCGACGACGAGACGGTCACCGCCTCGGTGCGCCGCACCGGTCGGTGCGTGGTGGTCCAGGAGGCGCAGGGCTTCGCCGGGGTCGGCGCGGAGATCGCCGCCCGGGTGCAGGAGCGCTGCTTCCACGCCCTGCACGCCCCGGTGCTGCGGGTCACCGGCCTGGACATCCCCTACCCGGCGCCGATGCTGGAGCACACCCACCTGCCTTCGGTGGACCGCATCCTCGACACCGTCGCCCGGTTGCAGTGGGACGACCAGCCCGACAGCCGCTGGCTGCCCCGCCTGGAAGGCAGCGCGGCATGACCACCGTGGACGGCGCCCGGGTGTTCCTCCTGCCCGACCTCGGGGAGGGCCTCGCCGAGGCGGAGATCGTGCAGTGGCGGGTCGCCGTCGGCGACGAGGTGACCGTGGACCAGACCGTGGTCGAGGTGGAGACCGCCAAGGCGGTCGTGGACGTGCCCTGCCCGTACGCCGGTCGGGTGGTCGCCCTGCACGGCGCGGCGGGGGAGGTCCGTCCGGTCGGCCAGCCATTGATCACCGTGGCGCCGCTGGACGCGTCTCCGGCCGAACCGGCCGGCCACGCAACCTACCGCGAGGAGGAACGCGCCGGGTCCGGCAACGTGCTCATCGGGTACGGCACCGGGCACGGCCCCGGCCGACGGCGTCGCCGTCCCCGACCGGCCGTGGCCCCGGAGTCGTCCTCCACCCGACTGACCGTGGCCCCGGAGCCGTCGCCCACCCGGACGGCCCCCACCGCGGCGGTCGTGCCCGGCGGCACCGACCGGGGCGGGGTCGCATCGGTTACCGGTTCTCCGGTCATCTCGCCGATCGTCCGGCGGCTGGCCCGGGAACACGGCATCGACGCCACCACCCTGCGCGGCACCGGCCCCGGGGGAGTGGTCCGTCGGGCCGACGTGGAGGCCGCGCTCGCCTCGACGGCCACCCCGCCGGCCGCCGTGACCGCCGTACCCGACCCGGCCCCGGCCTCCGCCGCCGAGGACCTGGTCATCCCGCTGACCGGGGTCCGCAAGGTCATCGCCGACAAGCTCTCCCGTAGCCGGCGGGAGATCCCCGAGGTCACCATCTGGGTCGACGTGGACGCCACCGGCCTGCTGGAGACCCGGGCGGCGATCAACGCCGCCGGCCCGGACCGGCCGGTCAGCATCCTCGCCCTGATGGCCCGGATCTGCCTGTCCGGGTTGCGGCGCTTTCCGCAGCTCAACGCCCGGGTCGACGGCGAGGCGCAACGGATCGTCCAGTCGGCCGGGGTGCACCTGGGGATCGCCGCGCAGACCGACCGGGGGCTCATCGTCCCGGTGCTGCGGGACGCCCAGCGGCTCACCACCGCCGAACTCGCCGCCGCGCTGACCGAGACCACCGCGGCGGCCCGCGCCGGCACCCTCCCCCCGGCCCGGCTCACCGGCGGCACGTTCACGCTGAACAACTACGGGGTGTTCGGCGTCGACGGCTCCACTCCGATCATCAACCACCCGGAGGCGGCGCTGCTCGGGATCGGCCGGATCGTCGACAAGCCCTGGGTGGTCGACGGGCAACTCGCGGTCCGCAAGGTCACCCAGCTCAGCCTGACCTTCGACCACCGGGTCTGCGACGGGGGCGTGGCCGGTGGTTTCCTGCGGCACGTCGCCGACTGCGTCGAACGGCCCGCCCTGCTGATCGCCAACGTCTGACCGTCCACCCACTCATCCGCCCGGTCGGCCCGGCACCACGTCCGGGGCCGGCCGGGCGTTTCCGCCTCCCCATCCACCCGAGGGCGGTCGTCCGTTGCCGGTCGGGGTCCTGACCGGGCCGGCGGTGCCGCTGCCGCCCGAACCGCCCGTTCCCGGCCGCCGGGTACCTGCCGCGCGTGAACGGTGATCATGGGACGTACCAGCAGGCCGGGGGAGGGAAGGGACGCCGGTCACGCATGAGGCTCCCGCCGGACCGACCGGGCCGTTCCCCCACATCCGGTCAATTCTCGCCAATGATCGTGGGTAATTGCGCGGCACGATTCTGCGGAAATTGCGCCGACCGCCGAGCGGTGATGGTGACAATGTGCCGGAGGGAAACGGGAACGGGGGGAGAATCATGGAGTGGAGGCGGCGGATCACGCTGTCCGCGGTGACCATGACGGCGACCGCACTGGCACTTGGCGGGTGCACGGCGGACCGGGCACCGGAGAAGAAGGAGGCGGCGGCCCGGGTGCCGTTGGACCTGACCGTGACGCCCACCGACCGCACTCGGGACGTACCGATCAGCGCCGAGGTCGGCATCGCGGTCCGTGGGGGCAAGGTGAAAGAGGTCCGGATCCGGGACGACAAGGGAACGCCGGTCCGCGCCGAGCCCCGCGAGGACGGGACGGCCTGGGTGCCGGCCGCGCCCCTGGCGCACCGCCGGACGTACACCGCCGAGGTGACCGCGAGCAATGACGCGGGCGAGACCGCCACGCGCAGCACGACGTTCACCACTGCCGCGAAATCGAACGCCCCGGCAATTACCAGCACGCTCTACTTCGCCGGCAACCGGACGTACGGAACCGCGATGCCGGTAACCGTGGCGTTCGACCCGCCAATTCCGAAAGAGGCCAGGGACGAGGTTCAGCGCCGATTGTTCGTCACGACCGACCCGCCCCAGCCGGGCGCCTGGTCGTGGCTGGAGGACGGCAGTCAGGTCTACTACCGGGCACCGGACTTCTGGCGACCCGGCACCAGCATCAGCGTCCGTTCGGCGCTGGAGGGCCTGCCGATCGGCCGGGACCGCGTCGGGGACGCCGACCGGCGGGCGACCTCACAGATCGGCCGTCAGGTGGCGCTGGAGATCGACAACGCCACCAAGCAGATGTCGGTGTTCCAGGACGGCCGGCTCCTGCGCCGGATCCCGGTGAGCCTCGGCAAACCGAGCACGCCCAGCTCCAGCGGCCGCATGGTGATCATGGAGAAGCACGAGCGGACCACCTTCGACACCCGGGGTGAACCGAACGGCGGCTACGTGGTCGACGTGGACGACGCCCAGCGCTACACCTGGGGCGGTGAGTTCATCCACTCCGCCCCGTGGTCGGAGGGGGACCAGGGGAACACCAACGTCTCGCACGGCTGCGCCAACGTCTCCGCCCGCGCCGCCGACTGGTTGATGGGAATCACCCAGGTCGGGGACCTGATCACGGTGAAGGGCACCGAGGTCCGGTTGCAGCCGGGCAACGGCTGGACCGCCTGGAACGTCAGCTGGGAGGAGTTCGTGAAGGGCAGTGCCCTGCCGGTGCCGGGAAACCTGCGGCCCGTACCGACCGGTAGCCCGGCGGCACCGGCCGCCGGTGCGACGCCCGGCCCCGCCTCCACCGGCAGCGGCGGCTGAGCCCGTCCGGCACGGGTCCGTCGGGCCGGTGCCGTGACCCCGCCGGGCCCGGCGCACCGTGTCGGGCCCGGCCGGGGGCGTCGCCGCAGGTCCGAGCGGGTGGCGGACCTGCGACGAGGCCCCTGGTGCGGCATGATGATCTCATCGGGTAGCACCCGGGGGGAGCCAGTCATGCGTGTCCGTGCCGTCGGCGCCGTCGACCTCATCTGGGACGAGCAACCGCCCTACGACGACCGCGCGGGTGGCCGGCTGGCCCGGGTCGTCGTGACCAAGGAGTTCCAGGGGGATCTCCAGGCCTCCAGCGTCGCCCACCTGCTCAAGGCCGAGTCGGCCCGGCCGGGCTCGGGCGGCTACGTCGGCCTCGAACGCGTGGTGGGCACGCTGCACGGCCGCCCGGGCAGCTTCGTCCTCCAGCACTGCGGGGTGATGGAGCGGGGCAAGGGCTCGCTGACCATCCAGGTGGTCCCGGACACCGGCACCGGGGAGCTGACCGGGCTGGCCGGCACCATGGAGATCCTGCTGGTCGACGGCGAGCACGGCTTCACCTTCGACTACACCGTCGACAGCTGACGTCGCGGCTGCCCGGGAGCGGTGGGGTGGGGCGGCCCTCCTCCTCCGGGAGGGTGAGGGGTTTTCCCGGACCCGACCCGGGGCGTACCCGGGTATCGGTCCGCGGCAGGAGGAAAGTGTCGGTCCGAGCGCCTAGATTCGAGGTCATGAGGCAGCGCAGCGACCGGCTCGAGGTCGAGGTCAGCATCGGTGACCGGGTGATCGACGTGCGGGTGGCCGGCGAGATAGACATCGCGACGGTGGCCCAGTTCCGGTCGGTGCTCTGGGCCCCGCCGACCCGGCCGCTGCTGCGGCTCGACCTCTCCGCCGTGCCGGTCTTCTCGGCCGCCGCGATCCGCACCCTGGTCGCCGCCCACCTGGGCGTCCGGGCCCGGGGCGGGGAGCTGGTGCTGGTCGACCCGCACCCGATGATCGTGCGGGTGCTGCACGGCACCGGCCTGCACCGGGTCATCCCGGTGGAGGACACGCCGCGACTCACGCTGCCCGCCGGGCGGCCTCCGGCGGAGGCTCTCGGCACGCCCCGGGAAGACCAGCGTGCCGACGTCCCGGCGCCGACCCCGCCGGGCGACGCCCTGCCCTTCGCCGCCGGCCCGGTGCGGCGGTCGTGGGCGGTCACCGACGTGTCCCGCTCCCGGATTCCGGCCGACCGGCGGCCGTCGCCGGTGGGCCGGACGCGCCCGGCCCCGCCGTACCGGCCTCTCGCGGCGGTCTGACCGACGTCCCGTCCCGACCTGCCGGAGGTCGGGGCCATCGGCGTGTCGACGGCCCCGACCTCGTACGTCAGCGAACGCCGAGCAGGTCGACCACGAAGACCAGGGTCTCGCCCGGCTTGATGACACCCCCGGCGCCCCGGTTGCCGTAGCCCAGGTGCGGCGGGATGGTGAGCCGACGACGGCCGCCGACCCGCATTCCCACCACGCCCTGGTCCCAGCCGGCGATGACCTGGCCGGCGCCGAGCCCGAACTGGAAGGTCTCGCCCCGGTTCCAGGACGCGTCGAACTCGCGTCCGGTGGAGTGGGCCACCCCGACGTAGTGCACGGTGACCAGCTGCCCCCGCTCCGCCGCGGGGCCCTCGCCGACCGTGAGGTCCTCGACGACGAGATCGGCGGGCGGGGCGCCCTCGATCGGGCCCACCTCGGGCTTGTTCATCCTGGCTCTCCTGCCTCGCGGGATCACTGTCCCGGTCGATCCTGCCGGATCGTCGGCTGCCGATGTCCGGCAGGACGGCCGGCCCGCCGGTTCCCCGCCCGCCGACCCCGGCCCGCCAACCCCCCGACCCCCGGCCCGCCAACCCCCCGACCCCCGGCCCGCCGGCCCCCCGGCCCGCCACCGGCGCGGACACGACGCGGCGGACGCCACCGGGTGGTGACGTCCGCCGTGGTGCCGGTCTGCGGTCAGCGCAGCCAGGGGAACCGCTGGACGAGAGGGAGCCTCGCCCAGGCCCGGCCGAGGCCGAGGGTGTCACCGGCGGCGACCAGCGCGAGACCGGCGAGCAGGGCCGCGTTGATCAGGTGCTCGTCCACGAGGGGGTTGTTCTCGGGAGGCAGGACGACCGTCCACATCATCACGTAGAGCAGGCCACCGGCGACCGCCGCGATCCGCAGGCCGATGCCGAGCAGCAGGGCCAGGCCGATACCGAGCAGGCCCGCCATGAACAGCCAGTCGGCCCAGACCGCGCCGGCGATGTCGTGGTAGAGCCCCTGGAACGGCCCCTGGGCGCCGAAGGCCAGGAAGCCCCTGGTCGGGCTGCCCCCGTTGGTCCAGGCGTTCTTCGCCTCGGTGGCGAAGCCGAGGCCGAAGGTCTTGTCCAGGAAGGCCCAGAGGAAGGTCCACCCCAGCGCGATCCGGATGCCGGCGAAGACGTACCGGGCGGCCTGGGTCCGGGCGGTCCCCGCCGCCGGGGTTCCGTTCCGGTGGGTCGCGGTCGGCGCCGCCGGGGTGGTGGTCCGGACGGTGGCCCGGTCGATCGTCGCGGTCATGGTGTCCACGTCCTTCCCTCGTGCCTCGCACCGCTTCCCGGTGGCAGTTCCATTCCATCCCGGCCGGGTCGCCGGGGGCAGGGTCGTCCGGCCCCGCGTCCGGCGGGACCTTCGCCCCCTTCCCGGGGGTCCTTCGCGGGCCGGAGGTCCCGGTGCGGTCCGGTGCCTTTGCCTCTGCCCGGTCCGAGGCGGCGGCCGTAGCGTCCGGTGTGCACGGACGGCAGGGAGGTCGGCATGAGGACGTGGCAGGTGGGCGACGTGATGACCGTGGACGTCGCGACGGTCGACGGACAGACCCCGTACCGGGAGATCGTCGACCTGCTGGTCCGGCGGGCTGTCAGCGCGGTCCCGGTGGTGGACGGCTTCCGCCGGGTGCGTGGCGTGGTCTCCGAGGCCGACCTGCTGCACAAGGTCGAGCGGGCCGGCCGCCCGGACGAGCGTCGGATCTTCGAGGGGCGGCGTCGCCGCGACGCGCGCGTCAAGGCCGCCGCGATGGTGGCCGAGGAGCTGATGACCGCACCGCCGGTCACCACGTACCCCGGGGCGTCCCTGCCGGCGGCTGCCCGGCTGATGGACCGCGAACAGGTCAAGCGACTGCCGGTGCTGGACGACCTGGCCCGCCTGGTCGGCATCGTCACTCGTGCCGACCTGTTGCGCGTGCACCTGCGTCGGGACTCGGAGATCCGCGAGGACGTGGTGCAGGAGGTGCTGCGCCGGGTGCTCGCCGTCCCGGACGGGCTGGTCACCGTCCGGGTGCGGCACGGCGAGGTGGCCCTGGACGGCCAGGTCGACCGGCGCAGCTCCGCCGAGCTGGCGGTCCGCCTCGCCGGGCAGGTCAGCGGGGTGACCCGGGTGGTCGGCACCCTCGGCTACGACCAGGACGACACGGTCGCCCCGGAGTGGGCGCCCGGGGTGACCCCGGTGGCGTGACCGCCGGTCGCTCAACCCGGGTGCGTCAGCCGCTGGCCGAGCTGCGCCGCGAGGACCGTGGGCGCCTCGGCCAGCGACGGACCGTACCAGGTCAGGTGCCGGCCGGAGAGGAGGGCACAGGGCACGCCGGGGAAGGCGTCCGGACCGTCCTCGGCGGTGAACCGGTACGGCTCGTCCGGCAGCACCACCAGCTCCGGCCGGTGGTCGCGCAGATCGTCCAGGCCGGGTCGGGGATAGCGTTCCGGATGGTCGGCGTAGAGGTTGCGCACGCCGAGCCGGCGTAGCACGTCCCCGGCGAAGGTGTCGCCGCCGAGCACCACCCACGGCCGGCGCCAGACCGGCACGACCGCGCGCAGGGACCCGTTCGGGACCGGCGGCCTCGTCCAGGCGTGCCGGGCGGCGGCCAGCCACTGCGGTTCGCCGGACGCGCCGAGGGCGGTGAGCAGGTCGCCCAGCTCGGTGAGGGCCTGCGGCACGGTCCGGGGGTAGGTGACGCGTACCGGTACGCCGGCGGCGGCCAGGGCGTCAGCGTCCTCGCGGCGGTTCTCCTCGACGTTGAGCAGCACGACGTCCGGGCGGAGCGCGACGACCCGGTCGAGGTCCGGGTACTTGCTGCCGCCGACCCGGGTGACCGTCAGGCCGGCGGGATGGGTGCACCAGTCGGTCGCGCCGACCAGCACCCCGGGCAGGGTGACCGCCACCGCCTCGGTGAGCGACGGCACCAGGGACACCACCCGCACGTCCGCACCTCCCGATCCCGACCGGTCCGTCGACGTCGATGATGCCCGAACCGGTCGTCGACCGTTGCCCCGCTTCTACAACGTTGTAATACTCCCGGTGTCACTTCGAGGAGGCTGTATGCGACACGACGACGACACCATGTCCACGACCCCGCCGTACGATGCGGGGGAGGTCGGCGAGACTCCGGTGGAGGCGCTCGGCGACCTCTACCGCGACGGGATCACCGCCTGCCGGGGCGCGTTCCCGGCCGAGTGGGTCGACCGGGTCCGTGAGGACGTCGAAGCCGCCTTCGCCGAGGCCCGGTCCCGTCCCGACGGTGCCGTCGGCCGTGGCCCCCAGCGCTGGTACGTGGAGATCCATCCCGAGCAGCTGCGTGGCTTCGTCGATCTGGTCACCCATCCCTGGGTGGTGGGGCTCTGCCGGGCGGTGCTCGGACCGCGCTACGAGATCGTCGAGCTGGGCTTCGACACCCCGTT
This sequence comes from Micromonospora sp. NPDC050187, assembly GCF_044459745.1. Classification (NCBI taxonomy): domain Bacteria; kingdom Bacillati; phylum Actinomycetota; class Actinomycetes; order Micromonosporales; family Micromonosporaceae; genus Micromonospora; species Micromonospora sp. NPDC050187. Next base: position 271,448 of record NZ_JBITJH010000002.1, on the reverse strand, counting down.
CCCCGGTGCCGCCCGGCAGCCCTGGCACCGGGACTTCCCGATGCCCGACGAGACCCGGCAGCAGCGACGGCTCACCTCGCTCGCCTTCAATCTCACCACCGTCGACACGGTGGAGGAGATGGGCCCGTTCGAGATCGCCCCGGGCACCCAGTGGGACGACCACGCCGACCTCGACCACGGCATGTTCCCGCCCCGGGAACGCTACCCCCGTTACGAGCGACGCGCGGTCCGCAAGTATCCGCAGCGCGGCGACATCTCGGCCCGGTCGGCGCTGACCATCCACCGCGGCACCCCGAACGTCTCCGCCGTCGCGCGCCCGGTGCTGGTGCTCGGGGTCGACGCCCCCGGCGCCGGCAACGCCGCCCGGCACGACATGGCCGTCACCCGGGACTACTGGGAGCGCCTACCGGCGCTGGTCCGTGAGCACCTGCCGTGCCCGGTGGTGGAGACCCTGACCCCGATCCGGCAGAAGCACACCATCGAGGGGCTGGTGATGGGGGCCTGAGCCCGGGGGCCGGGCCCGCCCCAGACCGCCCCGGCCGAGGGACGCGGCGACGGTGTGCACGGCGCGTCCGCCGGTCCGGTGCGGTCCGTCGTCGGGTGGGCCGCTCGGCGGGCTACCCCCGCCTCCGTCCTACACTCTGCCGGGCACCGAGGGATGGAACGTGGGACAGATGACGAGCACCGGACCCGACGGCGACTCCCGGCTGCGTCCGATCGCCGCCGGACGCGGTCCGCTCCTGGAGCGTGGTGGCCACGTCGTGCACACCGCCCGCCGTCTCGGTGAGCTGGTCTCCGGCCGTCCGCCGGGCATCACCGGTCACCAGTGGAGCACGGCCGGCCGGGCCACCCTCGACGTCGTGGTCTGTGACGGCGCCACCGGACGGCCGGTGTTCGCCGTGGAGTTCACCACCCCGGCCGCCACGCCGGAGGCGCAGCGCGAGGTCCGGATGCGCGACGCGGTCAGCGCGGCGGTCGGCCTGGCGGTGCTCCGGATCCAGTCCGGCACCCTGCGGCCCGGTTCGCACGCGCGGCGGGTGGCGGAGTACCTGATAGACGCCCGTGGCTACGCCGCCGGCATGCCGGAGCCGGGGGACCCGGAAGCCGAGCAGCCCGTGGGGTTCCGGGACATCGTCGGCCGACTGCCCGACGGCCGCAGCGGTCACGTCAACGACCTGGGGGCGATCGCCCGCGCCGCCGCGGTCGAGGCGTACGTCGCCCGGCGGCTCGTCGACCCCATCGTGCGCGACCTGCACGTGCGCTGGACGAACGGCCCCGTCGAGGGCTGGGCCTGGGCCGAGGTGCGTCCCGGCCGGTGCCTGGTCGAGCGGGTCCTGCTCTGGGAACACCGCTTCTCCTGCGGGGTGGACGCCGCGCGGCTCGCCGGGGACCTGGCCGTCACCGCGATCGGGGAACACCTGCGCCGGGTCGACGCCGGTGAACCCGACCTGGTGCCCCGAAGCGACCTCGGACGGGACTTCGACCGGTTGCGGTCCCGTCGCGGTGAGATGGAGCACGGGTTCGACTTCGACCATCTCACCTTCGACTGACCCGCTTTCCGGTCCCGCCGGCCACGTCGGGTCCCGGTCCGGTGGACGTCGCGCTCCGCGCGCGGGAATGGGCCGGACGGTGGTTCCGGGTCGGCCGGGGTGGGTGACGCGAAAGGACATCGTCGGTAATCGACGCGTTCCCAGGTCCGCGAATACCGCCCGCCCGCGCCCGGGTGGGGAAGGGGCACCCGGATACGGTCCCGCTGCTCCGCGGCGGCCGTGCGGGTGGGTCGGTCGGAGCGCCGACCGGCGGGAGCCCGTGGCCGGGCCGGACCCCCGCCATGGCGGATCCACGAGCGCCCCGACCGCGACGTCCGCGTGCCCGGACGCCGTCCAGCGGGTCGGTCGACGACGACACCGGGACGGTGGTGACCGCGCGACGTGGGCCGTGACCAGCGGATGCCGTACGGTGCGGAAAGCCGGCGGTGGAGCCCGGAGCGGGACGGGTGGAAAGGTGGCCCGGCCGGCGCTGGCGGTTTCCCAGCGTGACGTCCGGGCTCCGGATGGTTATGTCGGTCGGTTGATCAGCGGTTCTTGTACGCCTCGACGACCGACACCGGGATGCGGCCACGCTCGGAAATCTCGTAGCCGTTCTTCGCGGCCCATTCACGGATCGCCCGGTTCTGCTCACGATCCATTCCGGACGTCGCCGGACGACCCGGACGGCGGGCTCCCCGGCTGCTCTCCACGACGCCCCGACCGATGCGACGGCCAGCGGCGATGTAGGGGTCCAGGGCCTTACGCAGGACACCGGCGTTTTCGTCCGACACATCGATGGTGTACATGACGCCGTCGAGCCCGAACTCGACCGTCCGGTCGGCCTTTCCGCCGTCGAGGTCGTCCGTGAGAACTGTGATTACTTTCCTGGCCATAGTCCATTACTCCTTGCGCGTGGCGGGGTGTGGCTAAGAGTTTGACGTATCCCACCGCAAATCCGCAACAATGCGTGGCCTTCGGCATTCCATGGTGCGCACCGGACGGGTGAAAACCCGCCTCGGCATGGAAATTGCCAGTCAGCGGGTCGCGCCGCCGGCCATCGCCGAAACCCCCACCCGGGTGCGGCACCGGGAGGCCGTACGGGTGGCGAATACCGTTCAGGTGCCGAGCAGCCCCGCATGGCCCGCGAGTGCGGCGGCCTCCGTCCGGCTGGTCACGCGGAGTTTACGCAACAGCGAAGCGGTCATCTGCTTCACGGTCCGTTCCGAGACGTGCAGCTCCTCGCCGATCGACGCGGTGCCGTGCCCGGCGGCGATGAGCTGCAGCAGCCGTCGCTCCTCGTCTGCCCCCCCCCGGTCCCTCGTCGGTCCCCGTCGCCGGTGTCACCGGGGCGTGTGTCGGGCTCCTCCGCCGCCCCGACCCGGCGACCGCCTTCTGGGGACTCACCACCCCGGCCTTCCTGGTCTCCGTCCCGGTGGTCTTCCAGGTGGTCGACCCGGCCGCGCTGACCCGGGCGCTCGGCGGCGTCGACCCGTACCTCGCGCTCGGGGTGCTCGGGACGCTCACCGCTGCGGTGATCTTCGCCCTGGGACGGGGCCGGCTGGTCGACGACACCCTCGAGACCGCCCAGCCCCGCTCGTTCGGGCAGACCCTCCGGCACAGCGCGCACGAGGCGTCCTTCGTCACCGTCTGGGTGGCCGTGGCGTACCTCGGCTGGCAGGTGATCAGCCCCGGCACCGGCTTCGACGGCTCCCAACTCGCCCTAGCCGGGCTGGTCGGGGTGCTCGTCGGGGCCGCGCTGCTCGCCCTGCCCGGATGACCCGCCCGCCGTCGACGGCATTCCGCACGACGAAAGGAGAGGCTCGTGTTCCACCCCGCACTCGGCGCCGGTCACGGCGCTCCGGTCGGCCCCTCGGCCCGGATCCGGACCAAACTGGCGGTCTCCGGGGTGCTCACCGTCGTCGCCGCACCGGGTTGGACGATCCTGGCTCTGGCGGCCACCACGGCGGCCATTCCCCTCGCCGTCGCGCTGGCCGGCGGGCCGGCGTCGCTCCGTGCGCCCGCCCCACCCGCCGGGCAAGCACCCGTCCCGTCCGCCGGCGGACCGCCCGTCCCGTCCGCCGGAGAACCGCTCGCCCCGCCAACCGTCGGACATGGCGTGGGTCACACGCCGGAACAAGGCGAACGTACGTCGACTTGAGTCAGGCACGCTCAAGTCAACGCAATGGCAGGTGTTCGATGGCAACTCTTCCGGTACTGCCCCTGACCGACACCGTCCTGCTGCCCGGCATGGTCATCCCGGTGACCCTCGACCCGACCACCCAGGCCGCGGTCGACGCGGCCCGCGCCACCGGGGACCAGAAGCTGCTCGCCGTACCCCGCATCGACGGCGAGTACGGCCCGGTCGGCGCGGTCGCCACCATCGAGAAGGTCGGCCGGCTGCCCAGCGGCGAACCGGCCGCCGTCGTCCGTGGCCTGACCCGGGCCCGGATCGGCTCCGGCGTCCCCGGACCCGGTGCCGCCCTCTGGGTCGAGGCCACCGAACTGCCCGAACCCGCTCCCGCCGGCCGGGCCCGGGAACTCGCCCGCGAGTACCGGGCGCTGATGACCTCGGTGCTCCAGCAACGCGGCGCCTGGCAGGTCATCGACGCGATCGAGCGGATGACCGACCTGTCGGAACTCGCCGACTCCGCCGGCTACGTCTCCTGGCTCACCCTCGGCCAGAAGACCCAGCTGCTCGCCGCCCCGGACGTCACCGCCCGGCTCGAACTCCTCGTGAACTGGGTCCGGGACCACCTCGCCGAGCAGGAGGTCAGCGAGCGGATCAACAGCGACGTCCGTGAGGGGCTGGAGAAGTCCCAGCGGGAGTTCCTGCTCCGCCAGCAGCTCGCCGCGATCCGCAAGGAGCTCGGCGAGGACGAGCCCGACGGCTCCGCCGACTACCGGGCCCGGGTCGAGGCCGCCGACCTGCCGGAGAAGGTCCGCGAGGCGGCGCTGCGCGAGGTCGGCCGACTGGAACGGGCCAGCGACGCCTCCCCGGAGGCCGGCTGGATCCGGACCTGGCTGGACACCGTCCTGGAGATGCCGTGGACCAGCCGTACCGAGGACGACACCGACCTGGCCGCGGCCCGTGCCGTGCTCGACGCCGACCACGCCGGCCTGGCCGACGTCAAGGACCGGATCCTGGAGTACCTCGCGGTGCGCAACCGGCGCGCCGAGCGCAACCTCGGCGTGGTCGGCGGACGCGGCTCCGGCGCGGTGCTCGCCCTCGCCGGTCCGCCCGGCGTCGGCAAGACCAGTCTCGGTGAGTCGGTGGCCCGCGCCCTCGGGCGGAAGTTCGTCCGGGTCTCCCTCGGCGGTGTCCGCGACGAGGCCGAGATCCGCGGCCACCGGCGCACCTACGTCGGCGCGCTGCCCGGCCGGATCGTCCGGGCGCTGCGCGAGGCCGGCTCGATGAACCCGGTCGTGCTCCTCGACGAGGTCGACAAGCTCGCCGCCGGATACGCCGGTGACCCGGCCGCCGCCCTGCTGGAGGTGCTCGACCCGGCGCAGAACCACACCTTCCGCGACCACTATCTCGAAGTGGACCTCGACCTGTCCGACGTGCTCTTCCTGGCCACCGCGAACGTGGTGGAGAACATCCCCGGCCCGCTGCTGGACCGGATGGAGCTGGTCGGCCTGGACGGCTACACCGAGGAGGAGAAGGTGGCCATCGCCCGGGACCACCTGCTGCCCCGGCAGCGGGACCGGGCCGGGCTGACCGCCGACGAGGTGACCGTGACCGACGCCGCGCTGGCCCGGATCGCCGCCGAGTACACCCGCGAGGCCGGCGTCCGGCAGCTCGACCGGGCCCTGGCGAGGATCCTGCGCAAGGTCGCCGTGGCGCTGGCGACCGAGCCGGGACCGGTCCACGTCGACGTCGACGACCTGGCCCGCTACCTGGGCCGCCCGAGGTTCACCCCCGAGTCGGCGGAACGGACCGCCGTCCCGGGCGTGGCCACCGGCCTGGCCGTCACCGGCGCCGGGGGTGACGTCCTCTTCGTCGAGGCGACCAGCATGGACGGCGAACCCGGGCTGACCCTCACCGGGCAGCTCGGCGACGTGATGAAGGAGTCCGCGCACATCGCGCTGTCGTACCTGCGCTCACATGGTCGCCAGCTCGGCCTGGACCCGAACGCCCTCGCCGGTCGGCGGATCCACCTGCACGTACCGGCCGGCGCGGTGCCCAAGGACGGCCCGAGCGCGGGCATCACCATGGTCACCGCGCTCGCCTCGCTGGTCAGCGGCCGGCCGGTCCGCCCCGAGGTGGGGATGACCGGCGAGGTGACCCTCTCCGGCCGGGTGCTGCCCATCGGCGGGGTCAAGCAGAAACTGCTCGCCGCGCACCGGGCCGGCCTGACCGAGGTGGTCGTCCCGGCCCGCAACGCGCCGGACCTCGACGACCTGCCCGCCGAGGTCCGTGCGGCGCTGACCGTGCACACCCTGGCCGACGTGGCGGACGTGCTCGCCGTGGCGCTGCGCCCCGCCGACGCCGACAGCCGCACCGGTCCCGCGCTCGCCGCCGCCTGATCGGGTTGGTAGCAGGGGTCCCCTGCAGTGCCCAGGGCACTGCAGGGGACCCCTGCTCGGCAAAAAGCGGTAACAGGGGACCCCTGCTACCACCTCACGCGAGGCGGGGTCAGTGCTGGTCGCGGTCGCGGCGTACGGTCGCCTTGCGGCCCTTGATGGTGCTCTCGCGCAGCCCGGCGATCACCTCGTCGGCAACCGCCTGGGGCACCTCCACCAGAGAGAACCGGTCGGCGATCTCGATCGAGCCGATGTCCCGGCCACTGAGCCGGGTCTCCCCGGTGATCGCTCCGACCAGGTCCTGCGGGCGGACTCCGGCCCGTCGGCCCAGCCCGATGAAGACCTGGGTCGTCCCGCCCGTACGGGCACGGGTCGGACGGCGCTCGCCACGGGTCTCGTACCCCGGCCGGGCCTCGCGGGGAGCGCGGACCGGCGCCTGCGGGATCTCCTCCTCGTCGTCGGCGCCCGGCCCGGCGGCCTCGTGCGCGAGCTTCACCGCCGCGAGCGCGACCTCCATCAGGTCGAACTCGTCGCTGAGCGACTCCACGATCACCCGGAAGGGCTCCAGGTCGTCCTCCAGCAGACTCTCCCGCAGCGCCGCCTGGGTCAGCTCCAACCGCCGGGTCCGCAGGTCGGCCACCGTGGGGATCTTGTCGATGACGATCCGCTGGCCGGTCACCCGCTCGATCGTCTTGAGCATCCGGTGTTCGCGCGGCTCGGCGAGAGTGATCGCCACCCCCTCCCGTCCCGCCCGACCGACCCGGCCGATCCGGTGCACGTACGACTCGGGCGCCGACGGAACGTCGTAGTTGACCACGTGGGTGAGCTGCTCGACGTCCAGCCCCCGGGCGGCGACGTCGGTGGCCACCAGCAGGTCGGCGGTGCCGCCGCGCAGCCGCCCCATCACCCGGTCCCGCTGCTCCTGGCTCATCCCGCCGTGCAGCGCCTCGGCCCGGTAGCCCCGGCCGTTCATCGTTTCGGTGAGCCGGTCGACCTCCTCCCGGCTGCGGCAGAAGACGATCGCCGCGGTGGGGGACTCCACGTCCAGGACCCGGCCCAGCGCGGCCGGCTTGTGCGCCCGCGCCACGATGAACGCGCGCTGCCGTACCAGGGGCGTCTCCCCGGCCACGGCCGGCTCCCGGGCGATGAGGATGCGTACCGGGTCGGTCAGGTGCTGCCGGGCCATCCCGTCGATGCGCGCCGGCATCGTGGCCGAGAAGAGCACCGTCTGCCGCTGCGCGGGCGCGTGCTCCAGGATCGCCTCGATGTCCTCGGCGAAACCCATGTCGAGCATCTCGTCGGCCTCGTCGAGCACCACCGTGGCCAGCCCACCCAGGCGCAGCGTGCCCCGGGCGATGTGGTCCAGCGCCCGGCCGGGCGTCGCGACCACCACGTCCACCCCGGCGTCCAGGGCCCGCAGCTGCCGCCCGATCGGCTGCCCGCCGTAGATCGGCAGCACCCGGACCCCCAACTCCCGTCCGTACCGGTGCAGCGCCTCGGAGACCTGCACGGCCAGCTCCCGGGTCGGGGTCAGCACCAGTGCCACCGGGTCACCCGACGCCCGCTCGGCCGGGAGCCGGTGCAGCAGGGGCAGCGCGAAGGCGGCGGTCTTGCCGGTGCCGGTCGCCGCCTGACCCAGCAGGTCACGGCCGGCCAGCAGGGGAGGGATCGCCTCCCGCTGGATCGGGGTGGGCTCCTCGTAGCCGAGGGACGACAACGCGCCCAGCAACTCGGGTCGCAGACCGAGGTCGGAGAAGGGGCTCGCCGGATCGGGGTCGCCCGGACCGGTGGAAGCGGACGCTGGTTCGGGCAGTACAGGTGCGGAACTCATGCGACAAGCCTTCCATTACCCCTGGGGTCACGTTGCGGCGACCGGGCCACATCGGCGACACCCTCCGGTACGCCGGTGCGGACGACGCCCGTTCAGGCGTCGCCCGCACCGCCGTGGCCCCTTCGACGAGGCCACGGCGTCCCGCTGCCATCCGGACCACGATCTGGGTCCGGACGCCCCCGATCAGGCAGCCGGGACGGACGGCTCAGAGGGTCAGCAGCACCGCGATTCCCACCCCGGTGTCGAAGACGGCGCACCACTCGGCGTACCCGCGCGGCACTACCCGGTTCAGGCGGTGGTGCACGACGTCCCACGCCGAGTGGGCCAGCCAGCCGGCCGCCACCAGCCAGGTGGCGAGCGGCTCGGCGGCGGTCGCCGCGGCCACCGCCAGGCCAACCCAGGCGAGCATCCCGGCCACCTGCACGGCGAGCATCCGGCGGTCGCCCAACCGACGCCGGTACGCGCCGATCACCAGGTAACCCGTCGGCAGCACCAGCACGAACCACGGATTGGGCACGACCGGCGCGAACACCATGTCGACCGTCACCAGCAGGGCCAGCAGGGTCGGCCAGCGTCGCCGCAGCAGCCTGCCCAGCGGACCCGCCGCCGGGGCGGGGCCGCCCGGGTGGACGTGGTCGTCCGGGCGACGCCAGACCACGACGACCGTCGCCGGCACCATCAGCAGGTGCGCGCCGAGGACCAGGGCGTCCGCGTCGATCAGGCCGGCCCACCACGGTACGGCCAGCAGCGCCAGCGGCAGCAGCATCGCGGCGACCATCTCACCCACCCCGGACCACGGGTGCCCCCGGTACCGCATCCACACCGTCATCCCGATCGCCATGTCCACGGCCATCACTGCGACGCCCACGTCGGGCCGGGCGAGCAGGTCGGTCCGGCCGAGGCGGTCGGCGGCCACCGCCCAGAACGGGTCGAGGAGGAGCATCCCCGCCACCATGGCGGCGAGCATCTCCAGTACGGGTCGGAGCAGCCGGCGTCGACCCGCCACCGGCTCGGCCACGGGAGGCGTCCCGGTCGCCGTCCGGGCCACAGGGTTCGTTCCCGTCGTCGTTTCGGTCATACGTCGAGCCTGCGGCGTACCCGCCCCCGGAACCCATCCGCACGGTGTCACCGGTCGGCCGTGCGAAACGCCCGGCGTGCCCGTGCGTCCCGGGCCTGACGGCCGGACCGTCGTTCTCCTAGCATCGGGGCCGTGCCGACCACTCCCGCTGACCCGGACCGCTGGCTGCGCCGGGCCCGGACGGTCACCCTGTTGTCGTTGGCCGGCGGGCTGTGGGCCAGTCTGCTCCTGCCCGCGGTCGGGTTGTTCCGCGAGACCGACGGGCTCCGGCTGGCCGGGGGAGCGGCCGGCATCGTTCTCTTCGCCGTCACACAGGGCGCGGCGGTGCACGCCGCCGTCACCCCCTGGCTGGACGACCGGACGCGCCGCCGTCGCCGTCTCACCTTCGTCGGCGCGGCGGTGCTCAGCGTGCCGCTGGTCGCGCCGCTGGCCGCCGGATCCTGGCCGAGCTGGGCATGGCTCGGGGCCTCGGTGGTCGGCACCGCCCCGCTGCTGGGCCCGGTCCGGGCCCTGCTGCCCGTCACGGCCGGCGCGCTGCTGGTCACCGTGACGGTGGCCGGGGCCACCGGTGGGTCCGTCGTCCGGCACCTGGCCGTCACCGCCGGCGTCGGCCTGGGGATCGCCGCCGTGAACGGTCTCCAATTCTGGTTCTGGGACCTGCTGGTGCAGGCCCGGCAGGGGCAGGAGGCGCGGGCCCGGCTGGCCGCCACCGAGGAGCGCCTGCGGTTCGCGCGGGACGTGCACGACGTGCTCGGGCACGCGTTGACCGTGATCGCCCTCAAGGCCGAGCTCGCCGCCCGGCTCGCCCCGGTGGACGCCGAGCGCGCCGGGCGGGAGGCAGACGAGGTGCGCCGGCTGGCCGCGACCGCCCTGGACGAGGTCCGCGACGCCGTGCACGGGTACCGGCGGGTCGACCTCGCCGACCAGGCCGCCGCCGTCGGGCAGGTGCTCCGGTCCTGTGGCGTACGGTCCACCGTGATCCTTCCCGACGGCGACCTGCCGGCGGCGACGGCTGCCCAGTTCGCGGCGGTGCTGCGGGAGGCGAGCACCAACGTGCTGCGGCACAGCCGGGCGGGCTGGTGCCGGATCGAGATCAGCTTGGAGGACGAGATGGCCCGGATGACCGTCGCCAACGACGGGGCCTCGGCGGCCGGCCCGGACGACCGCAGCCATGGCCTGTCCGGCCTGACCGAGCGGCTGGCCGCGGTCGGCGGCGTGCTCGTCGTCCGGCGTGACGGCGACGTCTTCACCGTCGAGGCGACCGTGCCGGCCGCCGCATGATCCGCGTCCTGCTCGCCGACGACGAGGAGTTGATCCGGGCGGCCCTCGGTGCCCTGCTGGACCTGGAACCGGACCTGACGGTGGTGGCACAGGCCGCCGACGGGCCCGCCGCGGTGACCGCCGCCCTGGCCCACCGCCCCGACGTGGCCGTGGTCGACCTGGAGATGCCCGGCCTGGACGGGTTCGGCGTCACCGCCGAACTGGCCCGGGTGCTGCCCGGCTGCGCGGTGGTGATCCTCACCGGCCGGGGTCGGCCCGCGCACCTGCCCCGCGCGCTCACCGCCGGGGCGCGTGGCTTCCTGCCCAAGGGCGCGCCGGCCGGCGCGCTGGCCGACGTGATCCGACGGGTGCACGCCGGCGGCCGGTACGTCGACCCGGCGCTGGCCGCCGACGCGTTGAGCATTCCGCCGTGCCCGCTGACCCCACGGGAGTTGGAGACGCTGCGGCTGGCCGAGTACGGCGCACCGGTCGCGGTGATCGCCCGGCGCGCGCACCTGTCCAGCGGCACGGTGCGCAACTACCTCGCCTCGGCCGTGCAGAAGCTCGGGGCGGCCAGCCGCGCCGAGGCGGTCCGCGTGGCCCGGGACAACGGCTGGCTGTGAGAGACGCGGCCGTCCCGGTGGCCCCGGTGCGGCTAGCCTGGGCGGCGTGCGGACCGTCGAACTGCTCTGCTCCCCGCCGCTGGAGGACGTGGTCCGGGACGCGTGGCACCGGCTCGCCGACGCCGGCCTGCCCAGCCTGGCCCGGAACACGCACCCGACCAACCGCCCGCACCTGACCCTCGCCTCGGTCGAGGCGTTCCCGCCCGGGGCGGAGGACCGCCTCGCCGACCTGGTCGACGCCGCGCTGCCCCTGCCGGTCCGGCTGGACCGGATCACCGTCCTGGACGGCAGCGCCCCGCTCGTCTGGCTGCTCCAGCCGTCACCCGCGCTCACCATGCTGCACGCCGCCGTCTGGGACGCCCTCTCCGGCGCCGAGGGACGGCTGCCCTGGCACGAGCCGGGCCGGTGGATTCCGCACCTGAGCCTGGCGTTGCGGTTCCGGGACGCCGACCGTCGGCGGGCCCGCGCGGTGGCCGCCGTCCACCGACCCGCCGGCGCGTTCGTCGCCGCCCGCAGCTATGACGGCGCCGACCGGAAGGTCACCCCGCTGGGCGGCGCCCGCCGGTGACGAGCGCGCGGACCGGTCGGGCGGCGAGCCACCGGCCCCGGTACGTGACCGGGCCCCCCGCCCGGCTGGGCAGGGGGCCCGGATGGACGGTCCGACGCCGCACCCCGTGGACCGTCCGTCCCCGTGACTACCGGTAGAAACGCAGGTAGTCGAATTCCGCGGTGACCGCCGGCTCGGCCCCGCCGTGCGCGACCAGGCCGATTCGGGGAGCGGTGCCGGCCGGGAAGGTCCAGACGCCACCCCAGGTCCAGGTACGCCCGTCCCGGCTGGACCCGGCCCGGAACTCGTGCTCGCCGGTGGCCGCGTCGACCCGGTGCGCCAGCCGCAGCCAGGTGGTGGTGGCCGGGGTGCCGACGATGTTCCCGCCGTACACCGGCTGGCCGGCGAAGGGCAGCTCGTAGCCGTACTCGACCTGCCGGGTGTTCCAGATCGCCACCTGGCTCAGTCGGGCGAACCGGTCGTCGTCGACGTATGCCACCAGGCCGGCCTGCTGGTAGTTGCGGACCGTCTCCTCGCCCAGGTCGAGGGTCACCTTCGTCTCGACGACGTAGTTCCCGCTCGGCGCGTCGCGCAGCAGCACCCCTGCGGTGTTGCCGGTGCCGGTCAGGTCCGTCGACCGCACCGGCCAGCGCAGCGCACCGTCGGTGACGGTGACCGCCGGGTCCGGCCGGACCCACTGCCAGTCCGCGCCGAGGCCGCCGTCGAACTCGTCGGAGAAGCGTGGCAGCAGCCCACCGGGGCGGGGCTCGGGCACGGTCCGCCGCACCGGCTGGTGCAGGCGGACCATGCTGGCGTTGTCGAACTCGGCCACGCCGCCCTCGGCGGCCAGTCCGAGACGGCCGACCGGCGGGCGGTCCAGGTGCAGGGTGACCACCGCGAGCTGGTCGCCCAGCCGGGCCGGGCTCAGCTCGGCGACCAGCCGGTCGCCGCGTACCTCGACGGCCAGGTGGTGCCGGTGGCCGGGCGTGAAGCCGGCCGGCAGTGGCGCGGTCGCCGTCCGTCGGCCGTCGCGGGCCACCAGGCGGCCACCGGCCACGTCGATCCGGACGTCGACCCGGTCCCCGAGGGAGACGGCCATGGCGCGGGCACCGGCCGGGTGCAGGTCCACCTCGGCGCGGACGTCTCCGCCGGTGCTGGTGCGGTGGGTCAGCGTGCCGGTGCCGCGCAGCCGACCGTCGGTGACCCGCCAGTCGCCGTCGCGCCGCCACCCGACGAGGGAGGCGTCGTCGAAGCGTTCGTCGACCCGTCCGGTGGTGACCGGGGCGGGCCGGTCGCCGTCGGACGGCCCGGCGCCCGCGTTCACCACCGGCCAGCCGTCGACCCAGTCGAGCCGGTCGATCAGCATCGGCCGCTCGTTGATGCCGAACGGCTCGTCCAGGTACGGGTCGGCCCGGTCGATGCCGTGGTAGACGATCCAGTCCTGACCGGACAGGTCGGTGAGGAACCCGTTGTGCCCGACGCCGATCCAGCGGTTGCCGTTCTGGGCCAGCACGGGCGTGCCGCCGGCCCGGGAGGCGGTCAGCGCCTGCCCGTCGCGGTCGACGAACGGCCCACGCGGACTCCTCGACCGACCGACGTGGACGGAGTAGCCGGTGGCCGGCCCGGCGCAGCAGTTGGCGGTGGAGGCGAAGAGGTAGTACCAGCTGTCGTGGCGCAGTACGTAGCTGCCCTCGAACTTGTTGTCGACCGCCACCAGGGTCGGCTCACCGACCGCGCGCAACCCGTCCGGGGAGAGTTCGGTGACCGAGATGCCGCCGTAGTAGCTGCCGTAGTAGAGGTAGGGGGTCCCGTCGACGTCGGTGAACTGGCTCGGGTCGATGGTCCAGAGCCAGCCGCCGCCCCCGCCGGGGCGGGGGGCGACGACCGGCTCGTTGGTGAAGGTCCACGGTCCGGTCGGGGTGGGGGCGGTCGCCGCGCCGACGGCGAAGTCGCCCCCGCCGGGGGAGACGGTGGTGTCGGTGACGGTCACGTACATGACCCAGCGGCCGTCGACCCAGCGCACGTCGGGAGCCCAGAACCCGGCCCCCTCGGCGGCGTACGGGGGGCGCTGGCCGGCGGTGAACGCGTCCCCGACGTACGTCCACCGGACCAGGTCCGACGAGCGCGCCATGGGGACGCCGTGGAACTGCTTCTCGCCCTCCCGGAGGGGGTCGGTGGTGCCGTAGGCGTACCAGAGCCCGTCGTGGCCCCGGACGATCACGGGGTCGGCGAAGGTGTCGGCGAAGGAGGCGGAGAGCGGATTGTCGTAGCGAGGCGGCTGCTCCGGGCCGGCGAGTGCCGGCGCGGACGCGGTGGCCGCGAGAACGAGCCCGAGTACGGCGCTGCACGCGCCGCCGCGGCGGAGGTGTCCCATCAGACCTGCCTTGGGTCGTCGGTGGTGTCGACCGTCGTCGCTGCGGTGTCGTGCCTTTGTACAACGTTGGATACAACGTTGTAAAGATCTCCCCGTCGCCTGTCCACATCGGCCGGCGCTCCCGCCGTGTCCGACGGTGTTCCCGGCCGCCACGGTGTGGCGCGCCGGCCGGTGGGGTGTCCTCCTCGGGCGGGTGTCCCGCATCCGGTTTCCCCCCGGACGGGGAGCTTCCCCGCTGGATAAGAGCAATCTTCGTACTCCGCGGCGTAGTGACCGATACCGTCGTCTTCAGGCTCACCCTGCCGATATGTCGGGAGAGAGAGGACCGTGCCATGCGAGTGCCCAGCCGGCGTCCGGAACAGCCCGGCTCGTTCCTGACGGCCGGCGGACCGGTCCGGGCGGCCCGGACCACCGCGACCCGACCCGACCTGGACGCCTACCGTGCCGCCGTGACCGAGTTGCTGGTCGAGGTCAGGGCGTTCGCCGACGAGAACTCCACCGTCGCTCGGCAGGCCCTGCTCACCGACCGCCTCGGCGAGCCGGCGCTGGCCGACGTCCTCCAGGCCACTCCGCAGGGTATGGTCGGCGCCCGGGAGACCCTGCTGTTGGAGATGACCCGTCCCCGGCCGAACGCTTACAGTTCCGCCGCCCTGACCGCCCTGGTCCGGATCTACCTGCTCTCCCGGATCGACGTGATGTGGTGGGCGACGGCGTCCACCTACCGCACCGACGACCAGGTCCAGCGGGACGCGAACCTGGTCGACCTGGACCGGCTGCGCCGTCGGGGTCTGCTGCGGTTCCGCTACCGGAGGCAGCCCGGCACCCTTCTCGGCCGGGCCGTCCGTGCCGCGCAACGGCGGACCGTCCCGCACCGTGCGCCTCGGACCACCGGGCTGAGCTGCGTCCACGCCCGCCCCGAACCGGTGGCGCTGCTCAACCAGATCGCCGCCGAGTTCGCCCTCGCCGCGCCGGCCGGCACGCCGCCTCTCTGGGTCACCAGTCTCACCCGCAGTCTGGAACACCAGTACCGGCTGCGCCGACTCGGCTACGCGGCCATGGTGCCCAGCTCGCACTGCCTCGGTTGGGCGGTCGACGTGGAGATGCACTGGTTCCGCCGGTTCGGTGCCGCGGAGGCGCTGGCCAACGTGCTGCTCGGCCGTCAGGATGCCGGCGAGGTGAACGTCGTCGACGAGGGGCGGGCATGGCACCTCTGCGTCTCCCCCAGGGCCGTGCCCCGGCTGCGTCGGGCGTACCGGGAGGAACTGGGGGAGTGCTGAGGTGCGCGGCACCGTGCCGCCCGGGTCGGGCGGTAGGAGGGTTCCCCTGCGCCGCAGAAAGGGGTAACAAGGGACCCCTCCTGCCACCTCAGCAGGGCGTCACCGTCAGCGCAGGTACGGGCCGGTGGCGCCGATCTTCCCCGGTGCCGGGTTGCCCGGCAGGTCGAGCACGTAGACCCGCAGGTTGCCGGTACCGCTGACGCCGGCGGTCAGGGTGCCGGTGGTGACGGTCTTCACGTCACCGGTGACCGCGTCGGTGTACCGGCCGTTCGGGATGCCGGTGAAGGTCGCGCCGGAGGAGACGGTGACCAGGGCGAAGCTGTCCACCCCGCCGGCGGTGTACCGGCGCTTGAAGGCCATGTTGCCGTTGACCCCCTCGGTGGAGTATTGCCCCTTCTGCAGGGCCGGCACCGCCCGCCGGATCTGGTTGAGCCGCTGCACGTGCTTGACCAGTGGCTTGTCCAGCGTGGTGGCCACCGGACCGCTGGCGGCGCCGACGACGCCGAAGTCGGTGGCGGTGACGCTGCCCTCCAGGTGGCCGCCGTAGTAGGCCCGTCCGGTCGTGGCGAGCGGGCAGGTGGGGCCGCAGTCGATCCGGGCGCCCTTCTGGAACTCGATCTCTGAGCCGTAGTAGAGCGTCGGGATGCCCCGGAACGTCCACATCAGGCTCATGTTCTCCGCCCACGCGTCGGTGCCGCCGGTGTACCGGGTGTTCGACTTGTTCGGCCCGTAGTCGTGGCTGTCGACGTAGACCACGTTGTACGTGGCGTCGTTGTAGCTGTCGTCGGAGTCCTTCCCGTTGTGGAACGCGTTGGAGGCGTCCCCGAAGTTCATGTGCATCCGCATGTCGATGACGTTCATGCCGGAGAACTTCGAGTGGTCCGGGGCGTGGTAACTGTTTCCGCGCAGGAAGGCGTTGTCACTGGTCGGTTGGTTACCGGTGCCGAGCAGCTGCTCGTAGTCGTACTGCTCGATCGCGGCCTGGACGTCGTCCGGGCTGTACTCCTTGCGTTCCTTCCAGGTGAAGAACTGCGCGGAGTGGTTCACCGAGCCACGGTTCCACTTGTCGTTGACGAACGCGGCGACCTCGCCGAAGACGTAGAAGTCCTTCCCCTTGGCCCCGTGCTTCGCCACCGCGTGCGCCTGGAGGGCCGGCAGGAAGCGGCGGTTCCAGGTGACCCGGGGAATGTGCACGGCGGTGTCGACCCGGAAACCGTCCACGCCCATGTCGATGTACTTGTTGTACACGTCGATCAGGTACTGCTGCACCCTCGGGTTCTCGGTGTTGAAGTCGGCGAGGTCCTCGTGCAGCCAGCAGCTGCGGGAGTCCTCTCCCTCCCAGTTGCCGATCCAGCACTGGTGGTAGAGGTCGGCGGGGAAGAGCTTGTTCGTCGGCGACGGCCACTGGCAGTCGTAGAGCGTGTAGCCCTCCGGGCTGCGGCCGTTCGGCGTGCCCCACCGCAGGCACTGGTTGCCGGCGGGCGCGGTGGTCGACCAGACGTCGCCGTTGTAGGGCCGTCCCTTGGCGAGCGCGTTCTGGGCCGGGGTCAACTCCGGGTCGTTGCCGGCGTGTTCGACCAGCGGGTCGTACGACCGTCCCGGCTCCTGTTTGCTGTACATCCACTTCCACTGCTCGTCGCGTACGCCGTAGACGGTCGGGGTGAACAGGCCCTTCGCGCCCCAGCGGGAGCTGTGGTTGTAGACCACGTCCTGGAAGATCTTGATGCCCTTGCCGTGCGCGGCGTTGATCAGGTCCTGGTAGCTGGCCCCGGGGCTCTCCAGCCGGGGGTCGACCCGGTGGAAGTCCCAGCCGTGGTAGCCGTGGAAGTCGTAGTCGGAGCGGTTGAGCACCACGGGTGTGATCCAGATGGCCGAGAAGCCCAGCCCCTTGACGTAGTCCAGCTTGTCGATCAGGCCCTGGAAGTCGCCCCGGAACATCGGGTCGTCGTTGGCCGCGTTGCCGGACTTCACGTGCTGACTGCCGCCCCGGTTGTTGGCGCCGTCGCCGTCGGCGAACCGGGCGGTCATCACGAAGTAGATGGTGTCCTCGCGGGGGTCGCCGCCGAGCGGGGTGCCGCCGGGCGGGTCCGGGGGAGCGGTGCCGGTGGTGGCTGCGGCCGGGGTGCTGGCGGGCGAGGTGTTGCCCGCCGCGTCGTGTGCCCGGACGGTGTACTCGTAGCGGGTGCTGGCGGTGAGGTTGCCGTCGACGAGGCCGGTGCCGGTGGTGGTCAGGGTGACCGTGCCCTGCGGCCCGCCGGTACGGGTGATCCGGTATCCGGTGACGCCCCGGTCGTCGGTCGAGGCGGTCCAGGCCAGCGTGATCCGCACGCCGTCGGCGCTGGCGGTCAGGCCGGTCGGGGTCGACGGGGGCGTGGTGTCCGGCGTCGGTGCCGTGCACGGCTCGTCCGCCTCCGGGGTGACGACTCCGGCCCGTACGGTGGTGACGCCCGCCACGATGCGGTAGTCCGCGCCGTTGTTGTTGTCCCACCGGCCGGCGCCGTCGTTGAACGCCGCGCGCAGGCCGGTGGCGTCACCGAGGTCGACCACCTTCCGTGCCCAGCCGTCGCAGACGGTCTGCATCGGTACGCCGGGCACGGTGGTCCAGGTGCCGCCGGTGACCTGGTAGTGGATGTTCGCGCTGGACCAGCCCCGGCTGCCGGTGTGGTACCAGACCTCGGCGGGCCGGTCGTCCGGCGGTTCGCCGCCGGTGCAGGGGTCGCCGGTGCCGATCACCCCGCCGGAGACGGTCACCGTTCCGGTGCCGATCCGGTAGTTCGCGCCGTTGTTGTTGTCCCAGGTGCCGGTGGTGTTGGTGACGACCACCTGCGCGCCGGTGGCCGCGCCGAGGTCGATGGTCCGCTTCCGCCAGCCGGTGCAGGCGGTGTCCATCGGCACGCCCGGCACGGCGGTCCAGGTGCCGCCGGTCGGCGCGTAGTGGATGTTCACGGTGCTGCCCCAGGCGGCGGGGGGCTGGTAGTAGACGGTGACGGTCTGCGCGGCTGACGCGCCGGTGAGCGGGGTGAGACCCGCTCCGAGGCCGACCACCAGGGCCAGCACCGCCCATCGCCGTCGGGTTCGGATGCTGCTCATAACTCTCCTCGGGGGAGGCTCCCGGCGTCGCACCGACCCCGGGGACAGCTGGATGTTCTTGCAATCCTTGACTCGGCGGTGAGCGAATGTTTCTGCAAGAACATGAAAGTCTTGCCAGGAAGTTACCACCATCACTCTTCTGGGACCAGATGTCGCCCATCCGGTGAACGGGTAAGGAACACGTCATGACGAACGTGGACGTGATGGTGGTCGGACAGATCGCCCGGGACCTGGTGCTCCAGGTCGACGAGGTGCCGGACGCCGGTGGGACCGCCCCGGTGCGACGACGCCGCGAGCTGCTCGGCGGCAAGGGCGCCAACCAGGCGGTCGGGCTCGCCCAACTGGGCGTCCGGGTGGGACTGCTCGGCGTGGTCGGCGACGACGAGGTGGGCCGGGGACTGCTCGCGCAGGCCCACGCCGACGGCATCGACGTCGCCTCGGTCGTCCGGCGCGTCGGCACGTCCACCGGACTGATCGTGGACGTGGTCGACGCCGGGGCCCACTGGCGCTACCTGGAGGACCTGCCCGAGCCCGTGCTGCTCACCGAGGCGGACGTGACCGCCGCCGCCGACGCGCTGACCGGGGCGCGGGCGGTGGTCGTCCAACTGCAACAGCCCCCGGCGGCGGCCCTGGCCGCCACCCGCCTGGCCCACGGCGCCGGCCGCCTGGTGGTGCTCGACGGCGCGCCCGCCCCCGAGGCGGCCGACGACCTGCTCGCCACCGCCACCGTGCTGCGCGCCGACAGCCAGGAGACGACCCTGCTCACCGGTCGGGAACCCACCGACGCGGCCGGCGGGCTGCGGGCCGCCCGGGACCTGCTCGCCCGTGGCCCCTCGCTCGTGGCGGTGGAGGTCGACGGGGTGGGCAACGCCTTCGTCTGGCCGGACGACGAGGTGTTCGTGCCGCTGAGTGCGACCACGACCGTGGACACCACCGGGGCGGGGGACGCCTTCGTCGCCGCGCTCACCGCCGGGCTGCTCCGCGACGAACCCCGCAGCCGGTTGGCCCGGCTCGCGGTGGCGGCGGCCGGGGCCACCGTCGGCACTCCCGGCGGGCGGCCGGCGCTGACCGACGCGGCCATCGCCGCCCAACTGGCGCGGATCCCGGCGGGTACGCCTACACAGGACCGCTCTGCCCGACGACCGGAAAGAAGGAATTCGTCCTGGTCAGGATGAACTGGTCAGCGCGCGGGGCGGGCGTTTGGTCCGCCCAGGCGATGTCAGCGGCCCGGTGGAGCTTGGGCGGGCACGACGACGGCCCGCCGGGCCCCAGCGACGCTGGTGGCCCCGGCGGGCCGTCGGTGGTGTCGGGGGCGGGCGTCAGCCCGCCGGCGGGTACGGGTCGTCCTTGTAGGTGTACTCGGTCTCGATCCGGCCGTCGGCGGTGTGGACGACGAGCTGACTGGGCTCGTTGTCGTGCGCGACCTTCCGGCCCGCCTCCACCGCGACCTGCTTGGTGTCGTACCGGCCGACCTGCTTGCCGCCCTGTTCGACCTTCCAGCCCTGACCGTCCGGCACCACGTGGTACTCGTTGCGCTTCATCGTCACCTCACCGTCCCTTCGGTGTTCGTTGGTACCCACCACCCACGGCCGGAAACCGGGGCATCCACTCACGACCGGGAGCGGGGACATTCACCACCGTGGACAACCCGCCGCCGCTGTCCTAGCGTCTTCCAGCTATGCGGAGACATGCGCTCGTGCTCGGCCTGGCGGTGCTGCTGACGGTCACTAGCTGTTCGGGGGCGGAACCGGTCACCGGCGCGCCGGCCGGGCCGACCGACGGCACCGCGACCCCGGCCGCCTCCCGACAGACCCCGGCCGAGGTCGAGCGGACGCTGGCCAGCCTGCGCCGCGTCGACGACCTGCCCCTGTACGAGATGACCTACGTCGGTGACTACGACGCGCAGACCGACCTGGACCGGCCCACCCCCAGCCCGGTCGGGTGCTCGCTGTTCGCCGCGCTCGGCGACCCGGACCGGCCGCTGTTCGCCCGTAACTTCGACTGGGACCGCAACCCGGCGATGGTGCTGCGCACCGACCCGCCCGACGGGTACGCCTCGATTTCCCTGGTGGACATCTCCTACCTGGGGGTGGGCGCCGACCCGACCGGTGACCGCCGGCTGCTCGACGCCCCGTTGCTGCCCTTCGACGGGATGAACGAGCGCGGCCTCGCGGTGGGGCTGGCCGCCGACGACAACGCCCGCGCCGAGCCGGTGCCCGGGCTGCCCCGGGTGGGCAGCGTCCGGATCCTGCGGCTGGTGCTCGACGAGGCGGCCACGGTCGCCGAGGCGGTGCGGGTGTTCCAGCGGTACAACCTCGACTTCGAGGGCGGTCCGCCGCTGCACTACCTGCTCGCCGACGCGACCGGCGCGTCGGCGGTGGTGGAGTTCGTCGACGGCCGGATGCGCGTGCAGCCGGGCGGTGGGAGGTGGCAGGCGCTGACCAACGTACCGGTGATCGACGTTCCGGAGCAGCGGCGACGTGCCGACCACCGCTACCGGGTGCTCGCCGAGGCGCTGACCGCGGCCGGCGGCAGGATGGACGCCCCGGCGGCACTGGACCTGCTCGACGACGTCCGGCAGGGGCACACCCGGTGGTCGGTCACGTACGGGCTGCGCGGCGGCGAGGTGCGGGTGGTCACCGCCGCCGGTGGCCGGCACGAGTACCGGCTGCCGACCGCCTGATCGGCGGACACGCCTCGGCCCGGCCCCGTGCGGGGTCGGGCCGAGGACGCGGAACGACTACCGGCTGCGGTAGCTGGGCTGGGTCTGCGGGTTGAACTCCCGGAACCGGGTCAGCTTCGCCGACGCGGTACGCGGGTCGTTGATCTCCAGGATGTCCAGGCCCTTGACCGTGTCGCTGGAGTAGATGTACCCGTTGTAGTAGTACGCCGACCAGGTGCCGCCGAAGGTGAGCTCGCTGTCCGACAGCGGCCCCCGCTCCCAGAAGCCGATCTCCTTCGGCGTGGTCGAATCGGTGAAGTCCCAGACCGAGATCCCGCCCTGGTACCAGGACTGCACCATGATGTCCCGTCCCTTGACCGGGAGCAGCGCGCCGTTGTGGGCCACGCAGTTCTCGGTGTCGGCGTTGGCCCGGGGGATCTTGAAGTAGCTGCGGAAGGTCAGCTTGCGGGCGTCTCCCTTGCCGGAGAGGTCGTAGACGGCGTTCGCGCCCCGGTTCGGTCCCACGGTGGCGTTGCAGGTCGCCGCGCCGCCGCCACCCAACTCGTCGACGAACACCACCTTCGTGCCGGCGTTGTTGAACGTGGCCGAGTGCCAGAACGCGAAGTTCTCCGTGTCCCGCACCCGGTTGATCACCCGGGGCGCCTCCCGGTCGGCGATGTCCAGCAGGATGCCGTCACCCATGCAGGCACCGGCGGCCAGGTCCTTGTCCGGGAAGACGGTGATGTCGTGGCAGCCGCTGGTGGCGGAGCCGCCCGGACGTCCCTCGTATCCGCCGTCGGGGAAGAGGTTCGGTACGGCGACCACGCTCGACGCCGTCGGGTTCTTCACCGGCACCTTGACGATGGAGATGGAGTCGTGCGGCCGGGAGCAGCCGACGTAGGTGTCGGACGGGCCGTACGAGGAGACGTAGAGGTAGACGGTGTTACGGGCGCGGGCCGGCACCAGGGTGTGCGTGTGCGAGCCGCAGGCGGTCTGGACGGACTTGACGTAGCGCGGGGCGGTCTTGTCGCTGATGTCGAAGATCTTGATGCCCTCCCACGCGGTCTGATCCGGGTTGACCCGGTCGCTGGCGCAGGAGTCGTCGCTGCGGGGGGAGTCGGTCGACAGGAACAGCAGGTCGCCGTGGACCGAGATGTCGTTCTGCGACCCCGGGCAGAGCACCTGGGAGACCAGCTTCGGCCGCTCCGGCCGGGCGATGTCGTGGATCTGGAAGCCGTTGTAGTTGCCGACGAAGACGTACCGGCCCTGGAAGGCCAGGTCGCTGTTGATGCTCGTGTTCAACGGCTCGCCGATCGGCGTGTTCGCCACCAGCCGCATGTTGGGGCTGCTGACGATCTCGTCCACCCCGGGTATGCCGGTCGCCGCGCTCGCCTGCGCGGGAGCCGCGTCGGGGGCGGTCTTCGCGGCGCTGGGTGTGGCGGGGGCGAGACCGAGCAGGAGCAGGCCGGTGGCGGCCAGGCCCAGGGTCCGTAGCTGACGTGGGGGTGGGAGGGCTCTGCTCATCGGCGGCATCCTTCGACGGAAGGCTATGGTACGAGGGCGCCTTGCAACCTGACGATAGCAGTCGATGTGACCGGGCGGCGGAGGTTGTCGTCGCGGTTCCGTGTACCACGCCGGGAAGGGGAGGGGTGCCGATGACGGTCCGACATGGACGGCTGCTGGCCGCCGCCATGGTGCTGCTGGTGGTGGTGGCGGCCGCGTTGCTGCTGCGGTTCACCGCCGACCCGCCCGCGCCACCCCCGCCGCCCGCCGCCCCGCCCACGGCCACGCCTG
The DNA here is from genome assembly GCF_044459745.1 of Micromonospora sp. NPDC050187. Taxonomy (NCBI): domain Bacteria; kingdom Bacillati; phylum Actinomycetota; class Actinomycetes; order Micromonosporales; family Micromonosporaceae; genus Micromonospora; species Micromonospora sp. NPDC050187. Next base: position 248,859 of record NZ_JBITJH010000002.1, on the reverse strand, counting down.
CGCCGGACGGCCCACCGGTGATCGTCCCGGGGCGGCCCGGTGAGCCCGCGGTGACCCGCGCCGGCAGCGAGGTGCGCCGGGACGCCTCACCCGGCCACAACGACGCGGACGTCTGGTTCGTCCGGGCGATGATCCCGCACCACAACCAGGCGCTGGAGATGGCCGCGCTCGCCCCGCAGCGGGCCGGTGACCCGGCGGTGCGGGCCCTCGCCGAACGGATCAGGGCCAGCCAGGGGCCGGAGGTCGGAATGCTGCGGGGCTGGCTCGCCACCCGGGGGCTACCCGCCGAGGAGACCGGCCACGGCCATGGCACCGACACCGGCACCATGCGGGGCGTGCAGTCCCCGGAGGCGATCCGGCAACTCGCCGCCGCCCGGGGCGCGGACTTCGACCGCCTCTTCGTCAGCATGATGACCGACCACCACCGGGGCGCTGTCGCGATGGCCACCGACCTGCTCCGGGTCGGCGCGGACCTGACCCTGTCGGAGTTCGCCACCGCGGTCGCGGTCGAGCAGAACGTGGAGATCGACCGGATGCGTACGCTGCTCGACCGCTGACCGGGGGCCGCCGCCGGCCCCCGGCGGGAGTCAGCCGGTGCCCTCCGCTCCACCGTTGCCGCCGCCGGCCGGGGCGGTCGTGGTCTGGCCGACGGTGGGCTCCGGATCGGTGGGCTCGACCGCTGGAGTGGTGGTGGGCGCCACCGGCGGCGTGGTGGTCGGCGCGCCGGTCGGCTCGGTCGACGGGACCGGTTCGGCCGTGCCGCTCGACCCCGGGCTCGGAGTCACCGTCGGGTCGACCGACGGCCGACCGGTGGGCGCGCCGGGGCGGTTCGGGCGGTTCGGCCCCGGCGTCGTCTCCTCGGTCAGGCCCGGATCCTGGTTGTCACCGCTCGGGGCGCTCGCCGACGGGGTCGTCCTCAGGTTGGTGGCCGGTGGCGACTCGTCGTTGGTCAGGCTCATGGCGGTTACCAGGCCGGTGATGGCCACCAGCACCGCCGCGACCGCGCCGATCAGGGGGCCGCGCCGCCGGTTGCGCGCACCGGCCGCACCGGTGGACGACACGGCGGGCAGGTCGGTACGGGTGTCCGGGCCGGAGACCCGCAACGGGCCGGGGACCGGCACCGTGGGCGTGCCGCCGGCCGTGGTGGCCGTCGCCATGCCGCCCGCCGCCCGGGCGGCGACGGCCATCTCCGCGCCGGAGGCGTACCGCTCGGCCGGGTCCTTGGCCAGCGCCCGGAAGACGAGGTCCCGTACGGGTGCGGGGATCTCGACCGGCAGCGGTGGCGGCTCGTCGTCCAGGTGCCGCACGGCCACCTGGAGCGGGTTGTCACCGGTGAACGGCGGGCCGCCGGTGAGGCAGCAGTACGCGACCGCGCCGAGGGCGTAGATGTCGGTGGCGGCCGAGACCGGCCGGCCGGCAGCCTGCTCCGGCGCCATGTAGAGGGCGGTGCCCGGCACGGCGTTGGTGCTGGTGATGCTGGTGACGTTCGTCGACCGGGCCACGCCGAAGTCGACGAGGACGACCGCGCCGCTCTCCTGGACCATCAGGTTGCTCGGTTTGACGTCCCGGTGCACGATGCCGCCGGTGTGCGCCGCGTGCAGCGCCTCGGCGGCCTGGGCCACCACGGACATGGTCTCGGCGACGCCCAGCGTGCCGTCGGCCTCGATGCGCCGGGAGAGCGGTTTGCCCTGGACGAACTCCATCACCAGGTAGTCGGCCGTGCCACCCTCGGGAAGCTCGTCCTGGCCACAGTCGTAGACCTGCACGATCCCGGGGTGGCGCAGCGCCGCCATCATCCGGGCCTCGGCGCGGAACCGGGCGATGAAGTCGGGGTCGGAGACCAGCGCGGGCAACAGCACCTTGACCGCGACCTGGCGTCCCAGCACCACGTCGGACGCGCGCCAGACATCGCCCATGCCGCCGGTGGCGACACGTTCGTCCAAGCGGTACCGACCGCTGAGCACGACTCCGGAAGACAACACGGCAATACCGTACCCATCGGCGCGCGCGGCTATCCGGGCGCGATCCCGGGTAGGGTGAGCGGGGCGCAGTGGTGAAGACACACAGTGTGACGGTGGTGTGGCCCGGATGGCGCGCCGGCCCGTGGCGACCCGGCAGGCGGGTCGGAACCGGTTCGTTGCACGCGCCCGTAAGCTGCGCGAACACCGGACCCCGTCGCACCGGCCGCCGGGAGCGTCGCACGGTCGCTGGGCGTTACGGCGACATGCCGTGACTTGTCGTTGACTTATGTCACTTGTTTGATTTGTGGTGCTGTCTTGTCGGTGCGTGACGTGCCCCCTACCGTTACCGACTCGGGTCGGCCCCGACCGGGGCGCGGGACCTGCCCGCACGGGCGGCTACGCCCCGGTGCGTGCCGTGCCGTCGCGGCGGCGGACGCGATTCGAGGCCAGCGGGGGGCTGATGGTGCGGCTGGAGGTCCGGTCGGACGTCGACGGCACCGACCCCGAACGGTCGGCCCCGGACGGGCACGTGGCAGGATCATCGCCCCGATGACCGGTGACCTGAACGCGGTGGTGACCGCTGCCCAGAACGGCGACGAGGAGGCGTTCCGTCTCCTCTACCGCACGCTGCAACCGGGCCTGCTGCGCTACCTCACCGCCCTGGTCGGCGCGGACGCCGAGGACGTCGCCTCGGAGACCTGGCTCCAGGTCGCGCGCGACCTCGCCACCTTCACCGGCGGCGAGTTCCGGGCCTGGGCGGTCACCATCGCCCGCAACCGGGCCATGGACCACCTACGCCGGCAGCGCCGCCGGCCGTCCGTACCGGTGCCCGTGCAGTCCCTCAGTGACCTGCCCGGCGACAGCGACACCGCCGAGCACGCCGGGGAGACCCTCGGCACCGAGTCGGCGATCGCGCTGATCGCCACGCTTCCGCCCCGCGAGGCGGAAGCGGTCCTGCTCCGGGCGGTGGTCGGGCTGGACGCCGAGTCCGCCGCCCGGGTGCTGGGCAAGCGGCCCGGCGCGGTCCGTACCGCCGCGCACCGGGGCCTGCGCCGGCTCGCCGCGCTCCTCGGCGACGGCGAGTCGTCCCCGGCCACGCCACCCCACCCACGCCCCGGCCGGGGCCGGCAGATACCGGCTCCGCCTCACGTCGAACCGGCGGACGGTTGACGTGAGGGGAGCCTGGATGCCTTTCCGCCGATTCCGCCGACCGGACGAGCAGGCGGCCGAGCGACTGCTCGACACCGTCGTCACCGCAGGCGTCGACCCGTCCGACGAGCCCGTCGCCCGGCTGTTGGCCACTGCCGCCGCGCCGGCCCGCCCCGGCGAACTGGCAGGCGAGGACGTGGCGCTGGCCGCGTTCCGGGCCGCCCGGGCACAGCGCCCGGCACCCGTGCCGGACCCGCCCCGCCCACGCCGTACCGCGCGGGCCGCGGCCTGGCTGGCCGGGCTGGCGGTCGTTGCGACCGCCGGGGTGGCCGTGGCCACCGTCGACCTGCACCGGTCCGACCCGCCGCCGGCCCCACCCGCGCCGACGACCGGCACTCCGGCCCCGCCGGAGAGCGCGCCGACGCCCACCCGGACGCCGTCGACCGCCACCGACGCCCCCACCACGGGGCCCCGACCCGGGGCGGGACCGGGTCGGTCCACCGATTCCCGGGGCCCCGCCGCCCATCGCGGCCTGTGCACCGCCTACCTGGCCACGTCCGCCGGGCAGCGCGCCAAGGCGCTGAAGACTCCCGCCTTCCGGGCGCTCACCGAGGCGGCCGGCGGTCCCGGCCGGGTCGAGGAGTACTGCGGGGAGCTGGTGGACGCTCCTCCGGGCCGCCACCCCACCCCGACCGACCGGCCCGGCCACGACAAGCGGACCGAGCCGCCGACGGCCCGACCGTCGAAGTCCCGGTGAACCCGTACGACGAGCGACACCGGTCGTTCGTCTGCTAGACATGACACGGAAGGGCCGCCGACGCGCCGGTTCGCGACGGTGGGCCCGGTGCCGACGAACGGTTCGGGGAGGGACCACGCATGGTGACGTCGCCGGAGCTGGACCGCTCGGCGATCCTGCGGGAGGCCGGCGCTGCCGCCGGTCACATCGCCCGGATCTGCTTCAAGACCGGCCCCCCACTCCTCACCGGTGTCGAGCTGGAATGGACCGTGCACGACGCCGCGGATCCGGCCCGTCCCGTCGACCGGGACCGGCTGCGCGCGGCACTGGGGCGGCACAGCCCCACCACTCTGGACAGCGCGAGCCCGGCTGAGCGGCTCCACCACGGCGGTACGGTCACCGTGGAGCCCGGCGGGCAGGTGGAACTCTCCACCGCGCCGCGACCCTCGCTCGCGGCCCTGCTCACCGACACCGACGCGGACGTCGGTGAACTGACCCGGCTGCTGGCCACCGCCGGCCTGATCCTGGGCCGCAGCGGCATCGACCCCCACCGGGCACCCCGTCCCGTCGTCGACACCCCCCGCTACCAGGCCATGCGCCGTGCGTTCGACCGGCGCGGCCCGGCCGGGCGGACCATGATGTTCAGCACCGCCGGTGTCCAGGTCTGCCTGGACGCGGGGGAGGAGACCGACCTGGCGGCCCGGTGGACGGCGGCGCACGCCGTCGGCCCGCCGCTGCTGGCGGCCTTCGCCACCGCCGACCGGCACGCCGGCCGGCTCACCGGTTGGGCGTCGGCCCGGATGGCCGCCTGGCTCACCATCGATCCGACCCGGACCCGGCCGGTCTGGCAGCCCGGCGACGGGCACCGGGACCCGGTGGCGGCCTGGACCGGGTACGCGCTCGCCGCGCCACTGCTCTGCGTCCGTGCCGACGGGCCGGACTGGACCGTCCCGCCGGGGATCACCTTTGCCGACTGGATCGACGGGGCGCTGCCCCGGCCACCCACCACCGACGACCTCGACTACCACCTCAGCACCCTCTTCCCGCCGGTGCGGCCCCGGGGATACCTGGAGATCCGCTACCTGGACGCCCAGCCGGGCCGGGAGTGGACGGTGCCGGTGGCGGTGCTGGCCGCCCTGTTCGGCGATCCGGCGACGACCGCCACGGCGGCGGCGTGCGGCGCACCGGCGGCCGACCGCTGGTACCAGGCGGCCCGGTACGGACTCGCCGATCCACCGGTGGCCCGGGCCGCGGTGGAGCTGCTGGACCTGGCGTTGGCGGCCCTGGCCCGGTTCGACCTGCCGGCCGGGACGTACGAGGAGATCGTCCGAGGTGTACGACGGCGGCGGGCCGTCGCGGAGAGGAACGCACGGTGACATCAACCCAGTCGGACGCGGAGACACTTCGCGACCGGATCGCGGCCGAGTTGGCCCGCACCCGGGCCCGGACCGCCGGACTGACCGACGCGGTCGACGACGACGACCTGGCCCGTCAGCATTCCCCGTTGATGTCCCCGCTGGTGTGGGATCTGGCGCACGTCGGCAACCAGGAGGAACTCTGGTTGGTCCGCGACGTCGGCGGCCGGGAACCGGTCCGGCGGGACATCGACGACCTCTACGACGCGTTCAAGCAGCCCCGTCGGGACCGGCCGGCCCTGCCGCTGCTGCCGCCCCGGGAGGCCCGCGCCTACGTGGCGACCGTTCGGGACAAGGTGCATGACCTGCTCGACCGGATCCGGTTCACCGACCGGCCGCTGGTCGCCGACGGTTTCGCCTTCGGCATGATCGTCCAGCACGAGCAGCAGCACGACGAGACGATGCTCGCCACCCACCAGCTGCGCTCCGGCCCGCCAGTGCTCGCCGCGCCGCCGCCGCCCGAGCCGACCGTCCGGATCGGCGGGGAGGTGCTGGTGCCGGCGGGACCGTTCACCATGGGCACCTCCACCGACCCGTGGGCGCTGGACAACGAACGCCCCGCCCACACCGTCGACCTGCCCGCGTACCTCATCGACGCGGCGCCGGTGACCAACGGGCGGTACCGCGAGTTCATCGCCGACGGCGGCTACGACGACCCCCGCTGGTGGAGCCCGGCTGGCTGGGCACACCGGCAGGCCGAGGGGCTGACCGCGCCGATGCACTGGCGGCGCGACGGCGACGGCTGGGCGTACCGCCGGTTCGGCCGCTGGGATCCGGTCCGTGACGACGAGCCGGTGGTGCACGTCTGCTTCCACGAGGCGGAGGCGTTCGCCACCTGGGCCGGCCGTCGGTTGCCCACCGAGGCGGAGTGGGAGAAGGCCGCCCGCTGGGACCCGGCCACCGGCCGGTCCCGCCGCTACCCCTGGGGCGACGACGAGCCCACCGCCGCCCACGCCAACCTCGACCAGCGGCACCTGTGGCCGGCGCCGGTCGGCGCGTACCCGGGCGGGGCGTCCCCGCTCGGCGTGCACCAGCTGATCGGGGACGTGTGGGAGTGGACGGCGACCACCTTCCGGGGCCACCCGGGCTTCACCGCCTTCCCGTACCGGGAGTACTCCGAGGTCTTCTTCGGCGACGACCACCGGGTGCTGCGGGGCGGCTCGTTCGGCACCGACCGGGCGGCCTGCCGGGGCACCTTCCGCAACTGGGACTACCCGATCCGCCGGCAGATCTTCAGCGGCTTCCGCTGCGCCCGGGACGCCCGGCCGGAGGAACGGTGATCCGACGCGCCGCCGGGCCGGTCCCGGTTGGTGGCGCCTGATGTGCCGGCACCTGGCGTACCTGGGGCCGCCGGTGTCGCTGCGGGCGCTGCTGTTCGACCCGCCGCACTCGCTGGTGCGGCAGTCCTGGGCACCCGCGGACATGCGCGGCGGCGGAACGGTCAACGCCGACGGCTTCGGTGTCGGCTGGTACCCGGACGGCGGCGTCCCGGTGCGCTACCGCAGCGCGCAACCGATCTGGAGCGACCCGGCGCTGCCCGGCCTGGCCGCCGCCACGGTCACCGGGGCGGCGTTGGCCGCCGTCCGCTCCGCCACGGTCGGCATGCCGGTGCACGCCGGGGCCGCCGCGCCGTTCGGTGCGGGAGCCTGGCTGTTCAGCCACAACGGCGTGGTACGCGGCTGGCCGGAGTCGGTGGCCGGGCTCGCTGCCGCCCTCCCGGTGCCCGACCTGCTCACCCTGGACGCCCCCACCGACGCGGCGCTGCTCTGGGCGCTGGTCCACGACCGGCTGCGGGCCGGTGCGGACCCGGCCGACGCCGTCGCCGACACCGTCCGGGCGGTCACCGCGGCCGCCCCGGGGTCGCGGCTGAACCTGCTGCTCACCGACGGCCGTACCGCCGTGGCGAGCGCCGCCGGGCATGCCCTGTCGGTCCGCGCGGACGGCGACGCGGTGCTGCTGGCCTCCGAACCCCACGACGACCACCCGGCCTGGCGGCCGGTGCCCGACGGCCACCTGGTGGTGGCCACCCCGGCCGGGCTGCGCACGACCCCGCTCGACCGCGGGTAGCACCGGCCGGACGCGACGTTCACCAACGAAAGGGAAGTCCATGACCGCCGAACCGCTGGAGATCCACCTGGAGGAGCGTGACCTCGACCGGAGCCTGCGCGACGACGTCCGGACCGGGCTGACCGCCGACCCGAGGTGGCTGCCGCCGAAGTGGTTCTACGACGCCCGGGGAAGCGAGCTGTTCGAGGAGATCACCCGGCTGCCGGAGTACTACCCGACCCGGGCGGAACGGGCCGCGCTGAAGCGGCACGCGTCCCGGATCGCCGAGGTGACCGGAGCGAAGACCCTGATCGAGCTGGGCTCCGGCTCGTCGGAGAAGACCCGGCTGCTGCTGGACGCGCTCAGCGGCCGGGGCACCCTGGGCACCTTCGTCCCGCTGGACGTGTCGGTGAGCGCGCTGCGCCAGTCCACCGCCGCCCTCGCCGCCGACTATCCCCACCTGCGGGTGCGGGGCATCGTCGGGGACTTCACCCGCCATCTGGACCGGCTGCCGGCCGGCGGGCGGCGACTGGTGGCCTTCCTCGGCGGCACCATCGGCAACCTGCTCCCGGCCGAGCGGGCCGCCTTCCTGGCCGCGATGCGGGCCGCCCTGGAGACCGGGGACTGGTTGTTGCTCGGCACCGACCTGGTCAAGGACCCGGGGATCATCGTGCCCGCCTACGACGACGCCGCCGGGGTGACCGCCGAGTTCAACCGCAACGTGCTCCGGGTGATCAACCGTGAGCTGGGAGCCGACTTCGTCCCCGACGACTTCCGGCACGTGGCCGTCTGGGACGCCGAACGGGAGTGGATCGAGATGCGCCTGCGGGCGCGGCGGCCGATGCGGGTCCGGGTGCTCGACCTCACCGTCGACTTCGGCGAGGGGGAGGACCTGCGGACCGAGGTGTCGGCGAAGTTCCGCCCGGAGGGGGTCGCCACCGAGCTGGGTGCCGCCGGCTTCACCGCCGAGGAGCTGTGGACCGACCCGGACGGCCTGTTCGGGTTGACTCTCGCCCGGGCGATGTGAGTTTCCGCTGCCCGGGCCGCCGCCCCCTCCGCTGGCGGCGGCCCGGGATCGGGTACGCTGTGCACCGCGAAGGGGAGTAGCCCCCAATGTCGTGGTCGACACACTGATGCGTTCCGCATCCGGCCACGCGGCCCCGCACCGGGGCGGGCGAGACCTTCGACTCAGGCTGTTGACAGCCGGGTCGAGGGCGCTCCTGTTCCTCCTCCCGGCCTGATCCGGAAGGACGCCCATGGAGGGCTTTCTCGTCGCGCTGGCGGTGAGTTTCGGCGTGATCTTCGTTGCCGAGCTGGGGGACAAGTCCCAGCTCATGGCGCTGACCTTCGCCACGCGGTTCAAGACGGTCCCGGTGCTGATCGGGATCACGATCGCCACCGCCGTGGTCCACCTGGTCTCGGTCGCCATCGGCTACGGACTCGGCGCGACCCTGCCGACCGGGTGGATCTCGCTGGTCGCCGGTGTGGCCTTCCTCGGGTTCGGCGCGTGGACGCTGCGCGGGGACACCCTCACCGAGCAGGAGAAGCGCAAGGCGGAGCGGAGCACCAAGTCGGCGGTCCTCGCCGTCGGCGTGGCGTTCTTCCTCGCCGAACTGGGCGACAAGACCATGCTCGCCACCATCACCCTGGCCACCCAGTACGGCTGGTTCGGCACCTGGATCGGCTCGACCATCGGCATGGTGGCCGCCGACGCGCTCGCCATCGTGGTCGGCCGGATGCTCGGCCGTAAGCTGCCCGAGAAGACCATCAAGTACGGTGCCGCGATCCTCTTCGCGATCTGCGGCCTCTGGCTGATCCTCGACGCGGTCGACCAGCTCACCTGACCGACCGCTCGCTGCACACCTGGGCGTTGCCGGATCGCTTCATCCGGTGCGAAGGCCACCTCCCGCTGCCGGGAGGTGGCCTTCCTGGTTGAGGCACCGGCGGGCTCATGACGTCCTCCGGCTGAGCACCCGGGCGAGGACCAGCGTGATGACGCCGGCCACGACAACGGTGAGCAGGCCGACGCGCAGGCTGGTCAGGTCCGCGACGGAGCCGACCAGTGGCGGGGACAGCAGGAAGCCGGCGCGCAGCAGCCAGCTCACGATGGTCAGGCCGGTGCCCGGGGGTAGGCCGGGCAGTTCGTCGGCGGTGTGCATGGCGGCGGGCACGAGGGTGGCGAAGCCCAGCCCGGCGAAGGCGAACCCACCCAGCGTGGTGCCCACGGTGGGCACGGCCAGGGCGGCGCCCATACCGACGGCGGCGAGCGCCGCGCCGACCTGGGCGACGGCGCGCTGGCCGAAGTGGTCCACGACGCGGTCGCCCGCCAGCCGTCCGACGGTCATGGCCCCCTGGAACACCACGACCGCCAGACCGGCGACGGCGGCCCCGGTGTGCAGATCGTCGCTCAGGTAGATGGCACCCCAGGATGCGCCGGCGTCCTCCACCAGAGCCCCGCAGGCGGCCAGCGCGCTCAGCGCGGCAAGCATCCGCACGGCGGGGCCGGTGAACGAGCGCCGGCCCGGACGATGGTGTGCGGGCGGCGCGCCGGGGTGTCCGTCGGCGGCGGCGAGATCCTCAGCCTCGGTGGCTCGCTCGGCGTCCTCCGGTCCGGGCAGCAGGAACCGGTAGGCGGCCAGGGCGACGAGGCTGAAGGTCACGGCCGAGATCCCCAGGTGAACGGTGAGGGGAACGTCGAGGCCGGCGGCGGCCGAGCCCATCAGGCCGCCGAGTACCGCGCCGATGCTCCACACCCCGTGCAGCGAGTTGAGGATCGAACGCCGGTAGCGGCGCTGCACGCGTAGGCCGTGGGCGTTCTGCGCCACGTCGACGATCGAGTCGAGGGCACCGACGACGAACAGCACGGCACCGAGCGCGAACCAGTTCGGCGCGGCGGGGATGGCCAGCGTCGCGATGGTGGTGATGACAATTCCGAACGCCGCCAGCCGGGCGGAGCGGAAGCGGCGGATGGCGGCGCCAGCGAGCAGCCCGGCCAGCAGGGCGCCGATCGAGTAGCCGGCCAGGGCGGTGCCGAGCACGGCGTTACTCAGCCCGAGGTCGGCCTTGATCTGCGGATAGCGCGGGACGACGTTGAAGAACACGGCGCCGTTGGTGAGGAACAGCGCGGCGACGGCGGCGCGGGCCCGGCGTACCTGGCGGGGCGGCGGGGCCAGGGTGGAGGCGGACAAGGTGGTCTCCCGGTGGGTGCAGCGATGGGGTAGGGCGTGGGCCGACGGGTCAGCGCAGGTACCGCTCGATGGCGTGGCGGACCTGCGCCGGCGTCATGGGGTCGGTCGACAGCGCGCTGTGCAGGGTCAGGCCTTCGATCAGGGCGTCGATCTCGCGGGCGGTGGTCGGGTCGAAGTGGCGCTCCAGGGCCTGGCGGCTGCGCTGCATCCAGGCCTGCGTGACGGTGCGTAGGGCCGGGTTACGCGCCGCCGCCGTGTACAGCTCCACGGCCAGCACGAGGTCGTCCTGGGGCCCGCCGATCAGGTCCTCGCACACCAACGCGATCACCGCCTCGATCGCGGCGTCGCGGTCGGCAGCGGACGCCAGCCGCTGGTCGAACACGGCGGCAGCTGCGGTGGCGTGCCGGGTGAACGCTGCCACGAGGATCTCGTCGAGGCCGGTGAAGTGGTAGGTCATCGACCCCAACGGCACGTCCGCGACTCGGGCGATCTCCCGATGCGTGGTGCCGACCACCCCGCGCTCGGCGATTACGGTCAGCGCCGCGTCGATCAGACGGTCGCGGCGGTTCGGGTCGTGCCGGCGCGGTCGGCGTGGTGTCGACGCCCCACTGGTCGGGGCAGCCTCGCTCATCACGCGCCGGCCCCGATGGCGCGTACCACGCGGGCCGGATCGCCCGCCGTGGCGAACTCGTCGCTGCCCACCATCATGGGTACGACCGTACACATGATGTGTACGTGCGTACTTCTCTGCAGCTCACAGAGTCCCGAAACCTGTCCCGAGGATGGTGGTCCAAGGGAAGGGCCCGAGCCGCCACCCGAAGCCCGTTGTTGACGGTTACGCTGATCGGGTGATGGCGCAGTCACGGGTTCGAGTGCAGGGGGACCTCTACCACCCGGTGGTGCCGGCCGGTGCCGTCTACGTCGGGCGGCAGGGGTTCGGGTTGCGGCGTTCCCCCTGGGCCAATCCGTTCAGCCTCCGTAAGCACGATCGGGCCGAGGCGTTGCGCCTGTATCGGCAGTGGCTTGTGGGGCAGCCGGCGCTTGTCGAGCGGGCGCGGCGGGATCTCGCCGGAAAACAGCTGGCGTGTTGGTGCCGTGCGGAGGATGCCTGCCATGCTGATGTGCTGACCGAGATCATCGGTTGACGCGGAGTCGGTATCGGTCGGTGGGTCGTCTGGGTGCGTAGATGCCGCCGATGCTGAAAGATTGTGGTCTTGCCGCTTGGTTGCCGACGTAGAAGGCCACGTCGCGGTCGGCGGCGCAGAGCTGGGTGAGGAACCTGTGCCTGAGGTGATCCGAAGCCTCCGCATCGGTGAGCTGGCGTAGGTGACGTTGTAGGGCGACGAACTCCCAGTCCCAGAGTCTCTGCTGGTGCCCTCGGCATTGGCGGTCTGCGCACCGGTAGCGGTAGGCGCCGGTGAATCGCGGTGCCTGAAGAGGGCTGCGTTTGGACGGCTCCAGCAGGTCGAGCTGGTTGAGGTAGCCGGCCATCTTCTTGCGGTCCACCGCCGACCAGCCGGGATGTCGTTTGACCTGTAAGGCCGAGATGTCGGCGACGCGGATCAGTGCGATCGAACGTGCGCGGGGATCGTCACGGGTCTGTTTGTTGAGCTGGCACATGGAGTCTTCTACGAGTGGATCAAGGAGATTCCGACGGGGCTGCCCGTTGGCAAGGTGTTGCTCGGTGGTGACGGTGTCCACGATCGGCTTCCAGCTCTCGCGGCGCTGGTCCTGCCGGGCCGGTAGTGCATCGAGGTGGACGATGTCGTACTTGCGGAACCTGCTGTCGTCGACCAGTTCCCGAAACTGGATCGGGTAGAGCCGGATCCAGCCCGTCCAGGGAGCATCCAGGCCGAGCGCGCCGACGCAGACGGTCTCGCCGTAGCGGGCGGAGGGGTTGGGTGCCGCCTTCACGGTGATCAGGAGGCGAAGTGTCGCTGGTCGTGTCAGTACCGGCTTTGGTGGCAGATCCTCGCCAGTGCTTGGACCCCACAACGGAAGTTGTTCCAACAGAACCACCGACATCGCTGAATGTGGCTGCCCGTGCACTGCGTGCTATATAGATAGTCTCGCATCTAAGCCGATGGGACGCTAGCCCGCGAACTGGAATTCTGGGGCGAGTCGAACAAGACCGGCATAACGGCAGTCGGTGGCGCCGCCGACGTAGCTGCCGTCGTGAACCGTTACAAGGACGCCGGAGCCGATGCCGTGATTCTGCAACCCACCGCCGACGAACCCGACCTCGAGGGCTTCGCGCGGTTCACCGCACACGAGGTTCGCGCTCTCGTTTCCTGATGCCCGTATGACAGCCCGGTGGGAACGGCGCTCCGGGACGGCCCTGTCCGCTGAACCGGGTATACCCACGTCGACGCCACCGCGCGCCGCCCCCCGAAGCGCACCAAGACGCCCCACCCACTGTCGAATCCGGACCGTGGCCACGGCGGCGCGTAGTTCGGTGCCCTCTCCCTCGCCGCCACCCCGGGCGCTCACCCCACACCGGACCCGAAGACGCCGCGCTTTCGGAGGTGGGGCCACCGCGACTGGTGCTCACGGTGCCGACGGTCCCGTCACCGGGTCCGTGGCGTGACGAACGCGCGGTGCTCAGCGGCGGTGGGTGTGAGGTCGTGGGCGGCGAGCCAGGCCGCTGCCTCGGCCGGGTCGCCAGCGATGGTCGCCGGGCGTTTCAGTCGGGCCAGCAGCGCGGCGCGGATCTCCGGCGGGCCGGTGAGCAGACCGCCGGCCAGGACGAGCGGTTCGGCGCCGGGTGCGACGGCGTGCACGGTGGCGGCGAGCCGGTCGGCGGCCTTCTCGATCAGCCGGTGGGCGTCGGGGTCGCCGGCCCGGACCGCGTCGAGCACGAGCGGGGCCAGGCCCGCCACCCGGTGCCGGGGCAACGCGTAGAACGCGGTGACGAATCCGTCGCCCGTCGGGTCTCCTGCCGGGGCGGCGGCGCCGCGTACGGCGGTGGACACGGCATCGACCAGCGGCCCGATCCTGTCATGGCCGGTGGTCAGCGCCCGGGCGGTCAGCCGGGCGGCTTCGAGGCCGAGCCAGAAGCCACCGCCCTCGTCGCCCAGCAGCCAGCCCAGCCCGTCGACGGTGTGGCCCACCGAGTGCTCGACGATCCGTGCCGCGACTGCTCCGGTCCCGGCGATCAGCACCGTGCCCGACCGCGCCGGTGTGCCGGCGGCGAACGCCACCACCGCGTCGCCCACCGTGCGCAGCGGGCAGTTCAGTCCGGTCGCCCGCCAGGCGTCCGCGAAGCACGCCGCCACCGCCGGACGGTCCAGGGCCGACCGCCCGGCCAGCGCCACCACGGCCCCCGCCACCCGCGCGGGATCGCGCCCGGCGAGGGCCTCCCGCACCGCCGCGACCAGCGCGGCTGCGGCGTCGGCCGGTGGCCGGGCGACCGGGTTGCCGGCGCCGGCCCGACCGCGCCCGACGATCCGCCCGTCGGGCGTCGCGACGACCACCCGGGTCGCCGAGCCACCGCAGTCGGCGCCGACAACGAGCGCTGTCGATGTGCAAAGTATTGACACATCCAAATGTTCAATCATAATTTTGCTCATCACAAGGGTGAGTCGAAAGGAATGCTGATGGCCGGGACCGGGTTGCTGGGTCGTGTCCGTACCGAGCTGCCGACCCTGCCCGAAGCCCTCCAGCGGGTCGGCGAGCGGCTCCTCGGCGACCCCGAGGAGACCGCCCGGTCCACGATCGTCGACCTCGCCGAGCGGGCGGGCACCTCGACCGCCACGGTCACCCGCTTCTGCCGCACCTTCGGCTACCGGGGCTACGCCGAGCTGCGGCTCGCCGTCGCCACCGAGACCGGCCGGGCGGCGCAGGCCCGTTGGGACACCGACATCGACCGCGAGATCGGTCCTGACGATCCGCTCAGCCACCTGCTGGACGTCGTCGCGTCGGCCGACGGGCGGGCGATCCAGGACACGGCCGGCCAGGTCGACCTCGCCGCCGTCGACCGGGTGGCGGCGGCCGTCGCCGAGGCGCGCCGGGTCGAGCTGTTCGGTCTGGGCAGCTCCGGCAGCGCGGCCCGGGAGATGGCGTTCCGCCTCGAACGGATCCGGGTGCCGTGCTGGCACCGCCCCGACCCGCACACCGCGCTCACCAACGCCGCGCTGCTCGAGGCGGGCGACGTGGCGATCGGGCTGTCGCACAGCGGCCGTACCCGCGAGGTCATCGAGGTGCTCGCCGAGGCGGCCGACCACGGCGCGCTGACCGTCGCGGTCACCTCGTTCCCGCGCTCGCCGCTGGCCGAAACGGCCGACGTCGTGATGACGACCGCGGTGCAGGAGACGACGTTCCGCCTCGCCGCGCTGTCGGCGCTGCACTCCCAGTTGCTCGTGCTCGACCTGATCTACGTCGCGGTCGCGCAGCGCACGTACCGCCGTACCACCGAGGCCTTCGAGGTGACCGCCCGTGCGGTCGCCGCCCACCGCCTGCCCGACGAGAGCCGCCGGCCCCGGCGGCGTCACCGACCGGAGGAACGATGATCGGCGCCCAGGAGTATCTCACCGCAGTCAACGCCGCGATCGCGCAGGTGGCCGCCACCCAGTCCGACGCCGTACGGCGAGCCGCCGACCTGATCACCGCCGCGCTGCGGGCCGGCGGCGTGGTGCAGGCGTTCGGCAGCGGCCACTCCGAGGCACTGGCCATGGAGATCGCCGGGCGGGCCGGTGGCCTCGTGCCGACCAACAAGATCGCGCTACGCGACATCGTCCTCTACGGCGGGGCCGAGCGGGCGGCCCTCGAAGACCCGTTCCTCGAGCGTGACCCGGCCGTCGCCCACCGCCTCTACGAGCTGGCCCCGGTCAAGCCGGACGACGTGTTCGTGATCGCGTCGAGCTCGGGCGTCAACGGCGTCGTGGTGGAACTGGCGAACGTCGTCCGCGAACACGGCCACCGGCTGGTCGCGATCACGTCGCTCGCCCACACGAACGCCGTCCCGTCGCGTCACCCGAGCGGCCGGCGACTGAGCGACCTCGCCGACGTGGTGCTCGACAACGGCGCCCCGTTCGGGGACGCGGCCCTGCCGATCGAGGGCGGGGGAGCGGTCGGCGCGATCTCGTCCATCACCGGCGCCCTGCTGGCCCAGCAGGTCGTGTGCGAGGTGGTGGCCCGGCTGGTCGCCGCCGGCGAGACGCCCCCGGTCTACCTGTCGGCGAACATCCCCGGCGGCGACCGGCACAACCAGGAGCTGGAGGCCCGGTACGCGGGGCGCATCCGACGTACCGCCTAGAGAAGGCGAGCTTGGTCATGGACCCCTCTCCCTCCCACCGACGACACCCGACCACCCGGCGCACCGTGCTGCGGGCGACCGCCGCCGTCGCGGCGGCCGGGCCCCTGGCCGGCTGCGTGACCGCCGGCGGGGGCGACGACGACGCCCCAGCCGCCGAGGGTGCGCGGAGCGCCGACAACCCGCTCGGGGTACCCGACGCGACACCGCTCGAGGTCGTCATCTTCAAGGGCGGCTACGGCGACGAGTACGCCCGGCACGCCGAGAAGCTCTACCAGGATCGGCACCCGGGCGCGACCGTCGACCACAAGGGCATCCAGAAGGTGGGCGAGGCGCTCCAACCGCGTTTCGTCGCCGACACCCCGCCGGACGTCGTCGACAACACCGGCGCCGGACGGCTCGACCTGGCCACCCTCGTCGCCGCCAAGAAGCTCACCGACCTGAACGAGCTGCTCGACGCCCCGGCGCTCGACGGCGGCGGGGCGAAGGTACGCGACACCCTGCTGCCGGGAGTGGTCGAGGACGGCACCTTCGGCGGTGTACCGCGCGCCCTCAACTTCACCTACACCGTCTGGGGGCTGTGGTACTCCCGGTCGCTGTTCGCCCGCAACGGCTGGACGTTCCCGACGACCTGGGGCGCCATGCTGACCCTCTGCGCCGAGATCAAGAAGACCGGCGCGGCGCCGTGGACGTACCAGGGCAAGTACCCGGAGTACCTCAACGACCCCCTGTTGACCATGGCGGCCAAGGCCGGCGGGATGGACCTCGTCAAGGCGGTCGACAACCTCGAACCCCGGGCATGGAAGCAGCCGGCGCTGCTCGACGCGGCCACCGCGATCGCCGAGCTGGCCGGGCGCGGCTACCTCCTGCCCGGCTCGGAGGCGCTGTCGCACACCGAGTCGCAGGCGGCCTGGTGCCAGGGACGCGCCGCGATCATCCCCTGCGGATCGTGGCTGGAGGCCGAGCAGAAGGGCGTGGCCCCGGACGGATTCGACATGGTGATGGCCCCGGTGCCGGCCCTCGACGGCGGCGACCGGATGCCGGCGAACAGCCTGCAGGCGACCAGCAGCGAGTCGTTCATCGTGCCGGCCAGGGCGAAGAACCCACGGGGCGGTCTGGACTTCCTCCGCATCCTGTTCTCGAAGCCAGCCGCCCGGCGGTTCGCCGAGCTGAACTCCACCCTGCCCACGGTGGCCGGCGCGACCGACGGCCTCACCCTGTCCAGCGGGCTCGGATCGGTGAAGGGCGCCGTCGACGCCGCCGCCGTGAACACGTTCGCCTATCGCTTCCGCACCTGGTACGCGCCCCTGGCGAAGGCGGTCGACGACGCCACCGGCGAGCTGGCCACAAGGCGCGTCACGCCGGCCCAGTGGGCCGACCGGATCCAGAAGGCGGCGGACCGCGTCGCGGCCGACAGCGCCGTCACCAGATACGAGCGGTAGCGATGACCACCGTCCGGTCCGGCCGGAGCCGGTTCCTCGCCGGCGCCATCCTGCCCGCCCTCGCCCTGTACGCGGTCTTCGTGCTCTCGCCGTACGCGCAGGCGTTCCACCTGGCCCTCACCGACTGGACCGGGGTGTCCGGCGAGGCGCGTTTCGTCGGGCTGGACAACTTCCGCCGGCTGGTCGACGACCCGCTGTTCCGTGCGGCGTTGCGCAACAACGCGCTGATGCTCCTCGTCGTGCCGGCGGTCACTATCCTCCTCGGGCTCCTGCTGGCCGCGCTGGTCTCGTTCGGCGGGCGCGGCGGAGCCGCCGGACCGTCCGCCGTCCGGGGCGGCGAGCTGTACCGGGTGGCGTACTTCCTGCCGCAGGTGCTCGCGCTGCCGATCGTCGCCGTGCTCTGGCAGTTCGTCTACAACCCGACCGACGGGCTGCTCAACGGGTTCCTGCGCGGGGTCGGGCTCGACGCGCTGGCCCGGAGCTGGCTCGGCGACCCGGCCGTCGCGCTGTGGGCGGTGATGGCGGTGCTGATCTGGTCGTCGGTCGGCTTCTACATGATCCTCTTCGGCGCCGCGATGGAGTCGATCCCGCGCGAGGTGCTGGAGGCGGCGGTACTGGACGGCGCCGGGCGCCTCGCCGTCCTGTGGCGGGTCGTCGTGCCGCTGCTGTGGGACAACGTCCAGGTCGCGTTCGTCTACCTCGGCGTGCTCGCCCTGGACGGCTTCGCGGTGGTGCAGATCATGACCGTCGGCCCGGGCGGGCCGGACGGGGCGACCGAGGTGATGGGCCTCGGGCTGTACCGCAACGCCTTCACGTACGGGCGGTTCGGTTACGCCGCGGCCATGGGTGTCGCGCTGTTCTTCCTCACGCTCGCCGTCGCCGTGGTGGCGCTGCGGGCCGGACGCCGGGAGCGGGTGGAGTATACATGACGACCGTCGTCGAACGACCCGTCGGGGCGCGACCCGCCCCGCCCGCCCGGCGTCGTCACCGCAGCGGCACCTGGGGCGCGCACGTCTTCCTGGTGACCTGGGCGGCGATCGTCACGGTACCCCTGCTCTGGGCGGTGGTCAGCTCACTCAAGACCGACCGCGAGATCCTCACCAGCCCGTGGACGCTGCCGGAGCAGCCGCGCTTCGACAACTGGTCGCGTGCCTGGGAGCAGGCATCCATCGGCCGGTACGTCGGCAACAGCGCGATCGTGGTCGGCGCGGCGCTCCTCCTGACCATGGTGCTGGGCTCGACCGTCGCGTACGCCCTGGCCCGCTACCCGTTCCGGGGCAACCGGATCGTCTACTACACCTTCGTCTCCGGACTGCTTTTCCCGGTGTTCCTGGCCCTGGTGCCGCTCTTCTTCGTGGTCGAGCAGCTCGGCCTGCTCGGCACGTACCCCGGTCTGATCCTGGTCTACACCGCGTACGCGTTACCGTTCACCGTCTTCTTCCTGCACGCGTTCTTCCGGTCGCTGCCGACCGCGCTCGCCGAGGCGGCGTTCCTCGACGGCTGCTCGCACTGGGGCGTTCTCGTCCGGGTGATGCTGCCGCTGGCCCGACCCGGCCTGATCAGCATCGCCATCTTCAACTTTCTGGGGCTGTGGAACCAGTACCTGCTTCCGCTGGTGCTCAATCCCGACCCCGACCGGTACGTGCTCGCCCAGGGGTTGGCCGCGCTGTCGGTCAGCCAGGGCTACCGCAGCGACTGGAGCGGCCTGTTCGCCGGCCTCACCATCGCGATGCTGCCGGTGCTCGCCGCGTACGTGCTCTTCCAACGGCAGATCCGCACGGGCCTCACTGCGGGGGCGATCAGGTAGGCCCTTCTGATGGGTTCCACCGCGCGGGCGGTCGTCGTCGCCCGGCCGCGCGTATCCCTTTCCCTCCCACCGTGAGGAGACCCCCATGTCACGGAGACCCCGCGTGGGCTTCGCCGCCATCTCGGCGGCGGCGCTCACCGCCGTCGCCGCGTTCGCCGCAGCCGGCCCGGGTGGCAGCGCCACCGCCGCGGCCGAGACCTGCGGCGTGCTGTTCGACGACTTCGCGTACACGTCGTCGGCCGATCCCGCGCTGCCGGCCCGTAGCTGGACGGTACGCACCAACGCCGGTGGCCCCGGCGTGCCGGGCGCCTCGTGGCCGGCGTCCAACATCTCGTTCCCGACCTCCGACGGCCAGAAGGTGCTCCAGCTCGCCGCCTCCACCAACGGAACCGCCGCCGGTACCAGCCACGCCGAGCTGTTCCAGCGCCGGGCCTTCTTCGAGGGCACCTACGCCGCCCGGGTGCGCTTCACCGACGCGCCGGTCTCCGGCAACGACGGCGACCGCCTCGTCGAGACGTTCTTCACGATCACCCCGCTCGACCGTCCGATGGACCCGAACTACGGCGAGATCGACTTCGAGTACCTGCCCAACGGGGGGTGGGGCGAACAGGGGCCGATCTTCTACCAGACCACCTGGGAGACGTACCAGAACGAGCCCTGGGTGGCCGACAACATCCACACCGCGCAACGCAGGAGCTTCAACGGCTGGCACGACCTGGTCTTCACCGTCTCGGCGGGTCGGGTCAAGTACTACGTGGACGGTCAGCAGGTGGCCGACCACGGTGACAAGTACTACCCGGAAACGCCGATGTCGATCAACTTCAACCTCTGGTTTATCGACCTGGTCACCCACACCGGCGGGACGAGCACCTACCACCAGCAGGTCGACTGGCTGTACTACGCCGACCGGCAGGTGCTGACGCCGGCCGAGGTGGCGACGCGGGTGGCCGGGCAGCGGTCGGCCGGCAGAACGCACACCGACACGGTCGGTTCGGGCGGCACCTGCCCGACCCCGCCGCCGACCACCGCGCCGACGACCCCGCCCCCGACCACCGCGCCGCCGACGACACCGCCCCCGACGACCCCGCCGGCGAACTGTGCCGGCGTCCCGGCCTGGGATCGCAACACGGTGTACCTCGGCGGGCAGCGGGTGCGGCACAACGGCCGACTCTGGCAGGCGAACTGGTGGACGCTCGGCTCCGAGCCGGGGCTCACCGCCCAGTGGCGCGACCTCGGCGCCTGCTGAACCGGTACGGGGAGGCGCCGCCGTCACCGGGCGGCGGCGCCCCTACCGCCCGCGACCGTCGGGCGGCCGGCGACGCGAGCTGTTCAGAGCAGCGGCAGCACCGCCCGTGCCACGACCCACCTCGTCTGCTTCATCGTCTCGAACCTGACCCGGTGAACGTCCCGGTCTTGTAGAACCCTCCGCGTTGTCGGGAGAACTCAAGGCGACCCAGCGGGCTCTTAATCCGCGGGTTCGGGGTTCGAGTCCCTGGCGGCGCACCAGCAATAAGGCTCTGACCTGGGGTTTCACCCTGGGTCGGAGCCTTTTCGTTTCCCCGCCGGTGGCCCGGTGCTCCGTGGGTGCTCGGGAGCGGTTGGACTGCTACGGCTGCCGGTGGACGGGTGGCGTGACGGTGGACGTCCGGGCGGGGCCTCGGCTGGTCCGATGAGGGGTTTCGGTGGCACGGCCTCGGCGTGGCGGTGATGGTTGGCTGCCTGGTGACGGCGGGGCTATACGAGCCGGCTCGTCTGAGTCGGGCTATCAGCGGTCGGCGGCGCGTTGCTTCAAGTCCGTGCGTCGTGAGCGCGCCGGCCGCGTTCGACCAAATTGCCGCGCTGGCGCGAGACTTCCACACCCAGCAGGCACAGGCGCGGGACGAGGAACGCCAGCGGCGCGCCGGCCGGACCGCCACCCGGGCCAGTCAAGCCGCGACGGGTGACTGCCGGTGCGGGACGGTGGTCGTCGGCCGGTGGACCGGACAGGAGACCCGCGCGCTACGCGAGGCCCTCCGGATGACGGTCCACGACCTCGCCCGGCACCTCGAGGTGGCGCCCGCGACGGTTTCCGGCTGGGAACACCGCCACACGTCCACACCGCCACCGACGATGGCCACACAAGCGGCCCTGGACGAAACGCTCACGCTCGCCGACAGCAACGTCAAAGCCCGGTTCCTGCTGATCCTCGACACCCCGGACCACTACACGTAAGTCGGCCAGGTGAGCGGGAAGGTGTCTGCGCGGCATGCGCACCACGTCGCGTGATCGCGCAGGCCTTACCGCCACGCCCGATCGGCGGCATGAGCGCGCAACCGAACCCGTTCGCATGCGGGCAACCAGTTAGGGCGCTCGTGGCGGCTCGGCCGGGCGGCTGCTGGCGTTGTATGAGTTTTTGGCAGCGACCACGGCCGCCTGGAGATGCTCGGGGTCGACGCCCTGCACGTTGAGAGGCGGGTGCATACGCCGGACGAGTACGGCCTCGATGGTCGCCGGTTCCGCGTCCTCCGCCCAGGTCAGGCGCAGGTGCGTGTGCATCCACGTGGTCAGCCGCACCTCGTCCTCGGGGACCAGGACGACACGGTCGGTCCAGGTCGTTCGGTAGCCCTCGGCCACCAGAAGCCCGGCCAGGGTACGGCGCAGAGTCGAGCTGCCCGAACGCCTCAGATGGTTGCGCAGGATCCGCCCCCGCAGGCTGGTCGCCCGTCCGAGGTACAGCAGCCGTAACGACGGGACGTTCTCATTCGGCAGCCCGGGGAGGTCGGGAAAGACCGAGGGAGCAGCCCACCAGGCGTAGACACCGCTACCACGGCCAAGCCGCCTGGCAGCGACACCGAGTTCAACCGGGACGCCGGAGAGCAGCCGCAGGGCCTCGTTGATCCGGGCTTCGTCCGGTCGCCGTTCGGGAATGATCATCCAGACCATCGTAGGTCCCGGGCGGAGCGCGGCCGGGATCGGATGGACCGGATGCCCCACGCAACGGCACCTGCGGCAGCCTCGCGGGTACTGCTTAGCGCGCGCCTCGCGGCAGATCCGTGCACCTGGATTCGATGTGTCATCGACCTGACGAACTGGCTGCGGTAACGTCCGGGCCGACGGCATCAGATCGTTGTAGTCGTGGCTCGCCACCATCACGCGATAACCATCGTTGCAGGGAGCAGACCCATCGACGCCTCCGACACGATCACCCTGTGGCGGCCTACCGGGCAGGCCGAACTCGACCTTGTCGCGGCGTCCGGATGGCGGGCATGGCCACCACGCCTGCCGGACCAGCCGATCTTCTACCCGGTACTCAACCGCTGGTACGCCACAAAGATCGCCCGCGAGTGGAATGTTCCTGCCGGTGGCATCGGCTACGTGACCCGGTTCGAGGTCCAGCGTGCGTACCTGGACCGTTACGAAGTTCATCAGGTCGGTGGCCGCGACGTGCTGGAGTACTGGATCCCCGCAGAGGAGCTTGCCGACCTCAACGCCCACATCGTCGGCGCGATCATCGAGGAAGCCGACTACCGCGGTCCCGTGGGCGACCAGGATTTCACGGACGCCCACCACGCGCTGGGCAGAGCGCTACCGGCCGCGTGGCGGGCCTACCTGCAAGGCGCGTCGTGGTTCCGGCGAGGGTGGATGCCAGGTGGAGCATACGTTTGGCTCAACACGCCACGCGAGATGCTTGAGCTGCACGACGCATGGGACGAGAGCACCGACGCCCACCCCGGCATCGCGATCATCGGCGGAGACGGATCCCGTGAACAGCTCGTGCTCGACCTGCGCAGAGACCCCGCACCGGTGCTGCTGGTCGACATCACCAGCAGCGGATGGGACAACGCCATCCAGCAAGCCGACGATGTCGGCGAGCTCATCGACCGCATCGAGGCGGGCACTTTCGCGTTCGACTTCGAGGATTAGCGGACATCGGCGAGCGTCCAACGCGCACCTCGAGGCAGATCCGGATGCCTGAATGGGCCAGTTGGCAGATGCAGGTAGCCCGTAGAGTCGTACGCCGTGAGAGAGTCGCCTTTCGGCGTGCGGTTGTGGCGTCTACTGTCGCAGCGTCGGCCGAATTTCACCGCGTCGATCGGGCAGATGCAAGCCGTCCTTGCCCGAGACGCCGGAGTGCCGGGCGGGGAGCTCGCTGCGGTGATCCAAGACGGTGCGGTACCAGACCCCGACCTCGTCCGGAACCTGGCGCCGGCGCTCGGCATTCACGCTGCCGACCTTTTCGTCATCGCCGGGCTGCCCGTGCCGGACGACCTGGCTTCGGCTTGGCCGACATCGCCGTGGGACGTAGGCTCGATCGTTCAGCACCTTGCCCG
This sequence comes from Micromonospora sp. NPDC050187, assembly GCF_044459745.1. Lineage (NCBI taxonomy): Bacteria > Bacillati > Actinomycetota > Actinomycetes > Micromonosporales > Micromonosporaceae > Micromonospora > Micromonospora sp. NPDC050187. The sequence goes on along the minus strand of NZ_JBITJH010000002.1, from coordinate 225,554 downwards.
GATGAACGCGGACCAACGTCGTCAGATCGAGGCGCTGGTCAAGTCGCTGCCGGCCCAGCCGCCGATCGGGCCTGCGCCGAGCGACGACTACTACGCAATCGCAACATCCGCCCACACAATGCGCGGATCCTCAAGGCAATCGGCGACGGCCCGTACGTCTCCGACTCCACCATCTTCGGGCTGGGCCCAGGCAGGGTCGTCATCACCCCGCAGTACGTGACGGCGTTCGCGCACCTACTTGGCTATCCGCCCAGCGAGATGGTCGCGCTGACCGGGATCGGGCCGGTCGTCAAGGACGCGCGGGTACATCCAGCCAGCACGGAGATGGCCGCGCTGGCCTGGCGATCCCGACGACTCAACAGCGAGCAGTTGAGCACGGTGATAGCGGCCGCTCAGTCCATACAACACGCCTGACCAGATCCGGATGCGGTGCGGCGGAAGCCTGCGCCCAAGTCGCGGCATCTCGTGCCGCTGCGTCGGGCCACCCCGCAGTGCCGCCTCTGACCAGGACGCCGCGACGCCCGACCAGCGGCATGAGCGTGCATTGCCACCGAGGCCTCGTGGATGCTCTGAAGATGGGTGACGGTGGCTGTGCTGTTTCGGCGTAGGTTCACCGGGTGACCGTGTACGACATCGCCGCCAAGCTGCCGTCCGTCGCCGTGCTGCGGGACCGCTGTAAGGCACTCGCCGTGCTGGAGTGCATCGTCGGCGGTGGGGAGCCCTACTACGCCTACACCCGCGCCTGGGGTGACGACGAGGCGGCACTGATGAGCAACGGCAGCGGTGACGAGTGGGCGGTCGTGTTCACCGCCGCCGGCGCGTTCATTCGCGCGTTTGACCACGAGTCGGCGATGACGCCGTACCGTGGTCCGGACCACGGGCTGTGGCCCGGACTGCTCGACGACCTCCCGGCGGTGTTCCGTCCGCAGATCGAGGAACCGGCGTTCGGCGACGAGGAGGGACAGTTCCTCGCCACCGCTGTACTGTGGCGACTCTTCGATGACGACCGCTGGCATGCCGGCGAAGGCATCACGTTTCCCCCGCCCCGCGGACCGTACGACACCGACCCGGACGGCTCTGGCCGGCTCGGGATCCTGCTCGACGACATCGTCGACCGGTACGTCAGGTTCGCCGAGGACTACTACGAGATCGAGGTGGACCCGACGGTGATCGAGCACGTCGTCGCACACCGCCCGCTCACTGATGTCGTTGTGCAGGCTCTGAACCCGCAAGTAACCGTTGCCGGGCTGCACGAGGACATCACCGCGATTGGATACCCGATTGCGGGGGCGTGACGTCAGGCTGACACCTGGATCGCCTCGGCAGCACGTTGGTCGCTCATCGGTTATCCGATCAGTCGGCCAGACTGCTCGACTCGCGGCATGAGCGCGCATTCAGTAGCTGGATACCATGCGCATGTGTTTGGGTTACGGCGGCCGCCGGCCGATTTGAGCAGACGAGCCCGCTCGTTCGTCAGCGTTCACGGAGTTTGGCTCGACGTACCGCCGGTGAGTCAGTTTCGAGGCGCGTGGCAGAAGGCGCAGATTCCTGACGAGGTCATCGACCGCGCCGAGGCGTATGGGGCCCGGTGGGGTGGCCTTGTCCTTCCGTCCGCGTCGGGCATGCCCGAGGATGCCGCGGGTCCGCGGATGCTCAGCGTGGATACGCCGGAGTGGGAAGACACGTTCGCTCCTCAGGGGTGGTTCTTCGAGGCTGGGCCGCAACGCGCCGCTGTGCCGTATGCGTTCCTGATCGGTCCGGACGGCACGTTCGGTATCGCCGGTGGTGACGATGGGCGGTGGGTCCCTTTGCATCGCAGCATCGACGGCTGGGTTGAAGCCTTGGCTCTGGCGTATGCGGCGATGGACGTCGCGGACACGGTCACCAGGCTGACCGGTTCGGCCGTCGACCAGCTGGACCTGGCCGCCATGCAACCGGTCGCAGAGGTCGGTGGCATCACGAACGGCTGGTGGTACCGGCCGGGCCTGCTCGCTGCCGTGTACTCGGGCGAGTCGGAGCTGTTCGCGCGGCCGGCCTACCGCACCGCCTACCTGTACGCCGGCAACATCGATGAGCGGTGGTGGTAGCGCCGCTACCACTCGATCATGCGTGGTATCGGGTGAGCACCATCAGCGGCAAATGAGAGTCGGATGCTCTTTGCCGGCAGGGCTGGCCGGCAATACCCTTAACCATGAGCACGGCTTCCTCCGGCACGTCAAACGCTCGGGCTCGACCGGTCCGCGCTCGCTGCTCAATTCGAGAGGCATGCCTATGCCCGGTACAACTGAACCCGTCACGTACCTCATCGTGGACGGGGAGAACATCGATGCCACTCTCGGCAACAGTGTTCTGGAGCGCCGGCCGGCCCCTGCGGAGCGACCCCGGTGGGAGCGTCTGCGGGACTTCGCGCGGGACACGTGGCAGCAGCCGGTGAAGGCACTGTTCTTCCTCAACGCCTCGGGCGGCGGTCTGCCGATGCCCTTCGTCCGGGCCCTCCTGAGCATGGAATACCGGCCCATTCCGCTCGCTGGATCATCGGATCAGAAGGTGGTGGACATCGGCATCCAGCGGACGTTGGAGGCTATCGCCCGGCGCTCGGGCAATGTGATGCTGGCCAGCCACGACGGTGACTTCCTGCCGCAGGTCGACGAGCTCCTACGAGGTGATCATCAGGTCGCGATCGTCGGGTTCAAGGAGTTCTTTAACGCCGGCTTCGCCGACCTGCCGGGCCTACAGGTATTCGACATCGAGGAGGATGCGGGCTGCTTCACCAACGTCCTTCCTCGGGTTCGCATTATTGACCTCGAAAGCTTTGACCCTGAGCGCTTCTTGTAGGCCGGACAGCATCCGCGGACCGGCCGCAAGGGCTGTAGTCGCCGTGCCCACCTTGGCTCAGCACCGATCAGGGACACAGATCAGGTGCCACGGGACCTTCGTCAGTGCTTCGTCTCCGCTGGCCAACATCCGCACCATGGCGATGGGTGCGAGACGCGTAGCCGACGACCAGCGTGTGTGACAGCAGCGCGCAGAGTAGATCATCGTGCCAGTGCTGAAGACGCTGGGCCGCCTCAGCGTCAACGCCGGCACAACACCCGCGCCTTGCTCGCGGCAAATGAGTGCGTCACTCTCCGAGAGATTTGGCGAGTAGGATCTCCAGCGGTTCGCCCGGTAGCAGGAGGCATCCGCGATCGACGTAACCCAGTCGGCGGTATAGATGCTGGGCTTCTTCGCTCGCCAGGGTTGATGTCATCACCGAGCCATGGCCCGCTGCTCGCTGCTGTTTCTCCCAGTGCTGGATCAGCCGCGTGCCGAGGCCTTTGCCGCGGTGCTGCTCGAGAACGAACAACATGTTCATGAAGGGAATCTCGTCCCAGAAGAGGCCCCACCTGAGCCATCCCTGGATGGACGTGTCTTCCACAGCAACGGTGACTCGACCGGCCTCGATGACCCTGTGGAGTTCCTGCCGGTCGACGTGAAGATCCGCCTGAACGAGGAACGACACATCCCGGTTGTCCGCCACGCGCAAGCCGATCCCCATGGAAGGACGATGACACAGGTCGCCTGCGACTCGTGTCCGCACATCGGCAGAGCCGTGAACGCTGGCTATGTCCCCGAGGCCATGTACGCGGCGAGGCAGTTGGGGTGGCGATCGAGGTTCTTGCGGGCTCGGTCGTAGCGCATGGTGGTTCTCGGGTCGGCGTGGCGGGCGGCGATCTGCACGTCGCGGAGGCTGACGCCAGCGTCGAGCATGGTGGTCACGAAGGTGTGGCGCAGCATGTGGGGGTGCATCCTCGGCATCCGGATCCCTGCGGCAACGGCGAGGTGCTTGAGCCAGCTGGTGGCGGCGTGCCGGTCCATCCGCCGACCGTGGGTGTTGCGCAGGATCGGCCCGTTGGTGCGTTCATCGATAGCCCGGTCGGTGGCCCGAGCCACTGCGGGTGGCAGCGGGACGAGGACGACCTTGCCGCCCTTGCCGCGCATCCGTAGGACCCGGTGGCCGTGTTCCTCGCCCAGGTCGGCGATATTCGACCCGCAGGCTCCGAAGATCCGCAAGCCGAGCAGGCCCAAGAGCGCGACCAGGGCGAAGTCGTTCGGGTTGGCCGACGGCCGGGCGACGGTGGTCAGGGCCTCGAACTGCAGGTGCCCTAGTCCGAAGGTCGGCGACGCGGCCGGCACCGTGGGCCGACGAACGGCGTCGATCGCCGCGACCGGCGGATCGTCGTTCACCAGGGCAGACAGGGCGGGAACGCGGCGGCCTGCTGAAGCATCTCGGTGACGCTGTGTGTGCCGAACGTCGTCGGGTCCAGACGGAGTGGGACGGTGGTGTGCGGTACCTCGGGATGGGTTAGGAGCCGGTGGAACGCGGTCCGGCCGTTGTGCTCGGTGAAGGATGGGGGCAGTGGGCGGTTGGCCTCGGCGGCGGCGAGCGCGTCGGCGGATCCACCCGACCTGTTCCAGCCCGGCCATGGGCATCGCGCGGCGGGCGCCCCAGCAGGCTGCCTGGCGTTGGCGGGCGGCGGGTAGCGCGTCGATGCGGTCGAGCAGCAGGCGGTCGATCCGGGCCAGAGACCGCGCCTGGCTGAACAGCCTGCGGACACGATCCGACGGGGAGCGCCTCCCCACCGCTCGGCGTCGCGCTCGGCCTGGAATCGGCGGGCTTTCTCGGCCAGCGCGCTCGCCGTGGTGGCCTGCCGGGTCAGGTGCCAGCGGCGCCAGGATGGCCGGACGGCTCGACGGACGCGGTACCAGTGACAGCATCGTCCACTCGGCGGCCTTGGCCGGTTTCTGTCCCGGTTCCGGCCTCCCGGGTCGGCCAGCACGGTGCACCATGGCGTCTCCGATGTCCACGCCGGACGCGCCCGGCACGGTGGACACGATGTACTGGCAGTGGCTGACGTGCAGCCGCGCCCAGTACCCGCCGTTGGCGGGTGGAGAGGTGAGCAGGTCCAGTTCGGCCGCTCTCTGGCCCGCCGTGCCAACGGAACGATCTGCCGCTGAAGCTGGGGCTTGACCGCGAAGGGGTGGCTTCATGCGCCCGAGCTGGACGCAGCGCCTCGATTAACGGCTATCTCCCGGTCGGCTGGGCGGCCTCACCGCCGAGCCCGACGGCTCACGACGGACGCGTGGTGTTGCCGTGCGCCGCCAGGGCGTCGAGGATCAGGTCGAGGCCGAATTCGAACTGCCCGCCGAAGTGGTAGCCGGGCTGCTGGACGTGCTGCGTGGCGAGCTCGACCAGATGCGGGTAGGCGCCCGCCGCGAAACCTTCCATGATCGAATCCGTGACCGCGTTGGCGGAGTCCGCGTTGTCGAACGGCAGCGACGCCTCCTGCAGCACGAAACCGTAGACGTACGCGTCGACGATTGCGTACGCGCGGGCCGTCATCTGGAGCGAGAAGCCCCCGGCCCGCAGTACGCCCAGCATGGCATCGTGATGGCGCAGGGTGGCCGGCCCGGGGCTGGTGCGGCTTTCCACCAGGGCCAGTGCCCAGGGATGCCGCGCGAGGACCGTCCGGGCTGACAGAGAGCGTCGGCGCACCTCGGCACGCCAGTCGCCGCCCGCCTCCGGCAGTTCGATCTCCGCGAAAACCCCGTCGACGAGGGCGTCGAGGAGCTCGTCCTTGTTCCGGATGTAGTGGTACAGCGACATCGGCTTGGCGTTCAGCTCGGCGGCCAGTGACCGCATGGTCAACGCCCCCAGGCCGTGCGTGTCGGCGATGCCGACCGCGGCCCGCAGCACCCGCTCGCGGCTCAGCTGCCGTCCTGGTTCGCCCAACTCCCCGGTTCCCGTCTTCCTGACCTTGCGTTGACCGGCCTTGCGGCCCAAGACTATCGTACTTAGTACCCCTTACTTAGTACGAAGCCTGGAGGCAGCAATGTCCCTTCGCGTGACCGGCAGATGCACGGGCGCCTTCTTCCTGTTGGCGTTCGTCTGTTACGGCATCGGCAGCTCTCTCGCCGGGCAGTTCGCCGGGACGGCGCTCGTGGTGCTCAACTCCGTCATGGTCGCGGCCATCGGCGTACTGGTCTTCCGGGCGCTGCGCCGACCGCATCCGGTGGCGGCCTGGACATACCTTGTCGCGCGTAGTGCGGAGGCATTCCTGCTCACCGCCGGGATCGTCCTGCGGGACTCGGTCGGGGCCGGCGCGGCCGACATCGCCTACCAGACGGCCATGCTGTCGCTGGGTCTGGGCAGCCTGCCGCTCTTCCTGGCGCTCAACCGGCGAGGCTGGCTGCCGGGTTGGCTGGCGATCTGGGGATTCGCCGGTTACGTGCTGCTGGCGACGGGCTCGGCCGCTGAGCTGATGGGGGCCGGGGTCGGGATCGTGCTGGCGATCCCGGGAGGCCTTTTCGAGATCGTCTTCGGTCTGCTGTTGCTCGTTCGCGGCTTCGCGCCGTCCACCGCTGTGCAGCCGAGCGCCGCGCTCGACGGGGCGTCGAGCGCGGCCGGCGACTCCCGGGTAAGCCGTGCGGCGCTGGCCGCCGGACTCGGTCTGCTGCTGATGGCGGTTCTCGCGGGGCTGGCCAACTTCGGCGTCGTGGAGCGGCTGGTCTCCACCGATGCCGCCGAGACCACCACCCAGCTGCTGGCGAATGAACGGGCATTTACCCTGGCCGTCGTCGCTCTGTTCGCGGTGGCCTGCCTCGACGTGCTGGTCGCCTGGGCGCTGCGGGCGTTCTTTGCCGACACGCACCGCACCGTCTCGCTGCTCTCGGCCTGGTTCCGCACCGTGTACGCGGTCGTCTTCGCCGTCGCGATCACGCACCTGATCGCCGCTGCTGGCCTCCTGCGTGACGGTGCGGCGACCGACCAGATCAGCCCCAGCGTGTACGCGCAGATCACCGAATTCGAGGAGATCTGGAGCCTGGGTCTGATCGTGTTCGGCGTCCACCTGCTGTTGATCGGTTGGCTGGCGTGGCGGTCTCCGGCCGTGCCGGCCTGGGTGGCGGTGCTCGTAGCGATCGCCGGTGCGGGCTACCTCGCCGACTCGATCGGAGCACTGGTCTCGGCCGCGTACACGATCGAGGTCGCCGCAGTCACGTTCGTCGGTGAGGTCGTCCTCATCGTGTGGCTGCTCGTGTTCGCCGCGCGCTCGCGCAGCCACCGCCGGTCCAGGGTGGACGGGCCCGGCGCCCGACCGGCGCAGCTGGGGGCGGCCTGAGGGCGACCTCCGATCAGCGGGCCGCTCACCGGCGTGGCACCGACTGGTGGGTCAGGTGTTGATCCAGTACCGCCGGGTGGGAGTCGTCGGGTTCGTGCCGCAGCGCGATTCCGCCGAGCACCCGGTCGCCCTCGACGACCCACCGGTACGTGCAGCGCGGCCGGCCGGCGTCCGGCGGCCTCGTCGGATCCGACTGGTCGACCAATCGGGCGACCCGGGCCGCGAACCCGGCGGGGGAGTCGACCTCGTCGGACGGTCGCAGCCCGAAATCGTCCTCGTGGAGGCCGGGGCCCCACTCGCGGTGCGCGTCGAGCCAGGCGGCGCGCAGCCGGACGGTGGGCTCGACCAGTTCGGGCATGCGGCGACGATAACGCTCCCCGTCCGTGCGACGGCCGGGGCTACGGCTCATCGAGGACCTGGGCCGGTCGCATCCCGATCGAGGCTCGTCCGGAGCGTGTCCATGACCTGCGCCACCATGGTGGAGGGGTGGCGGGCGCGGAGGTCCAGGACGTTGCCCGGGACGCTGACGTGGTTCGCCACGAGCAGCCGCATGACCGCCAACAGCGGGTCGAACCGGCCGGTGAGGTCGAACTGCCGGCCGTCCGGAGCGATCACGAGAGCCGGGGTGGCTCCGGCGGTGAGGTTGCTGCGATTCCAGTCGATCTCGTACGCCCGGCGGTCGGGACTTACCAGCGCGACGAGGTCCTTCGTACGGTGCAGCAGCGCGAGGTAGTTCATCGGCACCGTCAGCTTCTTCCGCGCGTCGAACGGCGCTCCGCCCTCGACGGGCCAGATCCGCAGGACGGTTTCCAGCACCGGGCCGTGGTACTGGTAGGTCGTCGTGCCCCGCAGTTCCAGGAACCGGGCGCGGGTGAGCTGGCCGCCGTGGCGCGCCCACCGGCGGTCGACGTCGCCGAACGCCCCCGCCTCGCCGGGTAGGTCGTCGACCACCCACCTGGCCCGTCCGTCCGGCACCGGTCCGGCCGTACGCCGCCCGGCGGGTTCGTCGACCCGCTCGACCAGGCCCTGGAGTCGTGTCGCCACCGGGGGAGCGAGGTGACGGAGGTCGATCGTGTCGACGTCCATCCGGATTCCGCCGACCGTGCCGGCGATCCGCATCTGTTCCAGCAGGAGGTCGGGGCGTCCGGTCAGGTCGACGCGTCGGCCGTCGAGACCGACCAGCCGGCAGGGCCGGGTGCCGGACAGTAGGGCGCTGCGCGGCCAGTCGATGCCGACCTCGGCGGGACCGGCCGGGTGGACGACGGCGACGAGACGCCCGGCGGTGACGGCGGAGAGACACAGCGACGGCACGCGCCGTTCGCCGGTCCATTCGAACGGTGTGCCGCCGTCGGGGTGGATCCGCAGCCGTAACCGGATGAGGGGCTTGACCTCGTCGGGGTCCAGGTCGCCGCCGTAGCTCTGGTAGGTCGCCTCCCAGTCGCCGCCGTACCTGACGAACGTCGCCTCCAGGACGTCGGCTGCGGCGAACCGGCCCTGCGGGGCGGGGACGTCGGCGCGCGGTGTCCACAGGGCGAAGCTGTCGTCCGGCCGGCCCGAGCCGTCGTCGAGCCGGTCGCGGTGGGTGACGACCCGGTAGTCGGCCCGTGCGCCGGAGAGCGCGAGGAACGGTATCGCCAGCGTGCCGACCAGCCCGGCGAGGAGGAAGACGAGCGGGATCCGGCGGTCGGACTCTCCGGGATCGGCGACACCGAGGGCGCCCAGGACGAGCAGGATCGGCCCCGCCACGGTGCAGACCGCGGCGACGACGAGGTTGCGGGCGAACGTACCGGCGAAGCTCTGCACGGCCCCTCCTCCGCTGACGTCGGTCCTTGATACCACCGCGAAGGCGTCGGTGTCGCCTGCACGAACTTCGGGCGGCGACTACCGGGGGCGGCGGCGGGTAACGGTGGCCGGTGAGCCCGGAGGAGATCCTGCGTGTGGGTGACCAGGTCCTGGTCGCCCTGGTGGAGGTCGCCGGGGCGGTGGTGATCTTCGTCGGCGCGTGTTGGGCGGCGGTGCGGTTCGTGGTAGAGGGGCTGCGGCACCGCAGCGCCGCCGTGTTCACCCCGATCCGGCTCTCCCTGGGGCGTTTCCTCACCCTGGGACTGGAGTTCCAGCTCGCGGCCGACATCCTGCGTACGGCGGTCTCCCCGACGTTCCCCCAGATCGGTCAGCTCGCCGCGATCGCCGCCATCCGGACCGCGTTGAACTATTTCCTGCGTCGGGAGATCGCCCAGGAACAGCAGCAGGTCGGCATCGCCGGCCGGACCGACCGGTGATCCGCGTCGCGGTCACCGTGCTCGGCGCGGGTGCGTCGGTCTGTGCCGTGGTGGTGCTGCTGACGTCCGGCTCGTGGCGTGCCGCCCTGCGGATCCTGCTGGATCTGCTGACCGCTGCCGGGCTGCTGCGTCTGAGCGGGGCACCCGGGTGGGGTGCTCTCGCCGCGGTGGCGGCGATCGTGGCGCTGCGCCGCCTGCTCTGGGCGGCGCTGGCCGCCTCCGAGTCGAGCGCCGGCGCGGCACCGGAGGACCGTCGCGCCCCGACCCCGGCCCACCGGTGCTGACCGGAGCCGGGCTCCTCGCCGGTCGGGGTGGTAGCAGGGGGCCCCTGCACGACAAAAAGCGGTAACAAGGGTCCCTGCTACCACCCCACCCCACCCCGCACCCCGCACGGACCGACCGGGTGCCGACGACGGTCGGGCGCGTGGCGGCGGTCAGCCCGGGGAGGCCGGCCGCTGCTGGTAGACGTCCGGGACACCGTCGTGGTCGTCGTCGCGCCGGTCCCGTTCGTCGATGCGTCGGTAGACCTTGTTGCGCCGGACCAGCAACACCGACGCCACCACGGCCGCGATCAGGGAACCGGTCAGCACGCCGGTCTTGACCTTGTCCTCGGCGTCGGTGCCCGCGCCGAAGGCCAACTCGCCGATGAGCAGTGACACGGTGAAGCCGATGCCGGCCAGGCACGCGACGCCGAGCAGGTCGGCCCAGCTCAGCTCGCTGTCGAGTTCGGCGCGGGTGAACCGGGCCATCAGCCAGGTCGAACCGAACACCCCGATCGCCTTGCCGAACACCAGCCCGACCGTGATGCCGATCACGATCGGATCGGTGAGCAGGCCGCCCAGGTCGGTGCCGCGCAGCGAGACCCCGGCGGCGAAGAACGCGAACACCGGCACCGCGAAGCCCGCCGAGACCGGCCGCCAGCGGTGTTCCAGGTGCTCGGCCAGGCCGGGGCCCGAGCCCCCACCGAGCACCGGGACGGCGAAGCCGAGCAGCACCCCGGCGATCGTGGCGTGCACCCCGGAGGCGTGCACCAGCGTCCAGCTGGCCACCGCGAGCGGGAGGAGCGCCCACCACCAGGTCTTCCGTCGCTGGACCAGCAGGGCAAACGCGGCGATCGGCAGCAGCGCCGCGACCAGCGGCAGCGGGCTGAAACCGGAGGTGTAGAAGATCGCGATGATGACGATCGCGAGCAGGTCGTCGACCACGGCCAGGGTGAGCAGGAACGCCCGGAGCCCCTGGGGCAGGTGTGAGCCGATGACCGCCAGGACGGCCAGGGCGAACGCGATGTCGGTGGCGACCGGGATGGCCCAGCCGCGTAGCCCGTCGGTGCCGCTGACCAGCATGACCCCGATATAGAACAGCGCCGGCACCACCATGCCGCCGACGGCGGCCACCACCGGCAGCGCCGCGCGCCGGGGTTCGCGGAGTTCTCCGGCGACGAACTCCCGTTTGAGTTCCAGGCCGACCACGAAGAAGAAGACGGCCAGCAGGCCGTCGGCCGCCCAGGTGGCCAGGTCCAGGTCGAGGTGCAGCGCCTTCCCGCCGGACCAGGGCACCCATGCGCCGAGCGCGGCGTAGGCGTTCGACCAGGGGGAGTTCGCCCAGATGAGGGCGAGCACCGCACCGAACAGCAGCAGACCGCCGCCCACCGTTTCGGTACGCAGGACGTCACCGAGGAAACGGGCCTCCGGCCAGGAGGAACTACGGGTGAAGAGGCGGCGCTCGTCGTCCGGGCGCGGGGGGTTGCGGTGGCTCATCGGCGTGACTCGTCTCGGTGTCTGGGGTCGGCAGGGCACATCGCCGACCAGACTTCCCGGCACACCGGCTCCGACCTTACCGATCAGGGCCGGGACCGGCGAGCGCTGACGATGGGACGCAGCTCACCCGGTCCCGGCCCGCACCGGCGGGCGGTTCACCCGGGCAGTGCGTGGGGGCGCGGACTCACCCGCGCGGTGGGAGCGCCACGTCCGAGCCGGTCCGGGGCGCAGAGCGCGTCGAGCCGCTTCACCAGTTCGTCCGGGTCCGCGTACGGGTCGAGGGCGTGCAGCTCCTCCGGCGCGAGCGCCGGTACCGGTACGTGTGAGACCAGCGGGTGCAGCGGGCGGCTGTCCGCCTCGCCCGGCCCGAAGAGGTCCTCGTGCAACTTCTCGCCGGGCCGCAACCCGGTGAAGACGATCTCGGTCGGCTGCGGGGCCTCGGCGGCGAGCCGGCGTGCGACGTCGGCGATCCGGACCGGTTCCCCCATGTCCAGCACGAGCGCCTCGCCGCCCCGGCCGATGCTGGCGGCCTGCAGGACCAGGTGCACCGCCTCCTGCACGGTCATGAAGTACCGGGTCACGTCCGGGTGGGTAACCGTGATCGGCCGGCCGGCGTCGATCTGGGCGCGGAACGCGTTGAGCACGGAGCCCCGGCTGCTGAGCACGTTGCCGAACCGGACGCTCAGGAACGCCGCTCCCAGGTGCTGGGCGTGGTGCGCGGTGAGCCGTTCGGTCACCCGCTTGGAGTAGCCGAGCACGCTGACCGGGCGGGCCGCCTTGTCGGTGGAGATGTTGACGAACAGTGCCACGTCCCGGCACGCCTCCAGCACGTTGAGGGTGCCGAAGACGTTGGTCTTGATCGCCTCGCCGGGGTGCCGTTGCAGCAGGGTCAGGTGCTTCAGGGCGGCGGCGTGGAACACCACGTCCGGCCGGCGGTCGGCCATGATCCGGGCGATGCCCTCGGCGTCGCGGATGTCGGCCAGGATCAGCTCCGGGCCGTCGAGCAGGGCCCGCCCGTACAGGGACATCTGGAGCGCGTGCAGTGCGGACTCGTCCCGGTCGAGCATCATCAGCTCACCCGGCTCGTACCGGGCGATCTGCCGGCAGAGTTCGGAGCCGATGGAACCGCCGGCCCCGGTGACCAGCACGCGCCGCCCGGCCAATCCGCCGCCCCCGACGGTCAGGTCGGCGGCCCGGTGCGCCCGGCCGAGCAGGTCGGTCAGTTGCAGATCCCGCACGTCGGTGACCGCCACCGGCCGTTCCAGCAGCTCGCGTACCGGGGGCAGCACCTTGAACGCGGCCCCGGTCTCCAGCGTCCGGCTGCGGACGTCGCGCAGCAGGTCGGCGTCGGTGCCGGCCATGGAGAAGATCACGGTGGTGGCCCGGGTACGGCGGACGACCTCTCGGATGTCGGCCCGACCGCCGAGCACCCGCAGACCGTGCAGCCGCAGCGGCCACCGGTCGGGGTCGTCCTCGAGCAACCCGACCGGCAGGTACCGGCTGCGCGGGTCGCTGAGCAGTGCGCGGATCAGTCGTTCGCTCGCCGCGTCGACCCCGTAGACGAGGGTCCGGCTGGCCGACCGGACGGGCCGGTCCCGCCGGTCGCGGTGGTGCCGGTATCCGGCCCGGGCCGCGACCATGAGCAGCAGCGCGACCGCGCCCCCGAGCAGGGGTGTGGTCGCCGGCACGGGGCGCACGGCCATCGGCAGCAGGGCGGCGAGCATCGCGGCGGTGGCCAGCGTGACGGTCGCCGCCAGGCAGCGCGCCTCGTCGGCGCTGCCGACCGGGTGCCGGCCGCCGACGGTGAGCCAGAGCTGGCTGATCCCGGCGTGGACCGTGGCGCAGACCAGCGCGCTGGCCAGCACCAGCGCCGCGTGCCCGGCGGTGAGGTCGAACTCGAACCGGGTCCACGCGGCGGCCAGGAAGCCGGCTACCCAGGCCAGGACGTCGAACGTGATCAGGGAGAGGGTCGCGGTGCGTCGGGTCACCCAGTCCCGGTGCGGCGCGGGACGTTCCGGTCCGGTGGGGGAAGCGTGGTCCATCTTATGCCCTCAACAGTAGGTGAGTAATGGTCGGTGTCCCATTGAGGGGAATGGGACCTATTGCGGCGATTCATCGACTACATTCGGCGAGATGGTTCCTACGGCCGGTGAGCGGTCTTCATCCTGTCACGGCTTATATCCAGTTTGGGGGATTTTCGTGCAGTTCATCCACGTGCTGGTCGGGGTGCGGGGGCGCGCCTGATGGATCTCCGTACCTACCTCCAGTTCGTTCGCCGACAGTGGTGGATCGTGCTGGTCACGGTCCTGGTCACCCTCGGGGTCGCCGGCTGGCTCACCGTCCGGGCCGAGCCTCGCTACGTGGCGTCGGTGACCTTCTTCGTCACCACGCCCTCCCAGGGCGTCACCGACGCCTACCAGGGCAACCTCTGGCTCCAGCAGCGGGTGAAGTCCTACGCCGACCTGCTGCGCAGCGACCGGCTCGCGCGTGCCGTCGCCGCCGATCCCGCGTTCAGGCTGACCCCGGAGGGGGTGCAGAGCCGGCTGAACGCCAACCTCCAGACCGGCACGGTGCTGATCGAGGCGACGATCACCGACACCGACCGGCACCGGGCGCTGCGGGTCGCCGAGGCGGTATCGGTGAAGTTCGCCGACCTGGTGAAGACGGTCGAGACGCCGCCGGAGGGGCGCTCCTCGATCAAGATGGAGGTGGTCAGCGGTCCCCGCGTCGGCACCGACCCGGTCTCCCCGCGCATGGACCGCAACCTGCTGCTGGGCGGACTGCTCGGCCTGCTCGCCGGGATCGGGCTGGCGGTGCTGCGGGGCCTGGTCGACACGCGACTGCGTGACGGGGACACCCTCCAGCGCGCCACCGGCAGTCCGCTGCTCGGCGAGATCCCCTTCGACCCGGTCGCGCGGACCGCGCCGCTGATCGTCGGCGACGCGGCGACCTCGGCCCGCGCCGAGGCGGTCCGCAAGCTCCGCACCAACCTGCGCTTCGTCGACGTACACGAACCGGCCCGGATCATCGCCGTCACCAGTGCGCTGCAGGGGGAGGGGAAGACCACGCTCTCCTGCAACCTGGCCATCACGCTCGCCGAGGCGGGCTGGCGGGTGCTGCTGGTGGACGCGGACCTGCGCCGTCCCCGGGTGGCCGAGTACCTCGGCCTGGAGCGCGGTGTCGGCCTGACCGACGTGCTGCTCGGCGACGTCGAGGTCGGTGACGTGGTACAGCCGTGGGGGGACCGGTCGATGCTGGTGCTCCCCAGCGGCTCGAATCCGCCCAACCCCAGCGAACTGCTCGGTTCCAAGGCGATGGCGGACCTGCTGCTGACGCTGCGCGAGTCGGCGGACATCGTCATCATCGACACCGCGCCGCTCCTGGCGGTCACCGACGGGGTGGTGGTGGCCGTGCAGGCCGACGGCGCGCTGATGGTCAGCCAGCAGGGCCGTACGTCCCGCAACCAGGTCGCCCGGGCGGCGAAGGCGCTGCACTCGGTCTCGGTGCGCACACTCGGCTGCGTGCTCAACATGGCCCGGGTGGCCAAGGCCGACGCGTACCAGTACGAGGCGTACCGGGTGGCCGCGGACCGCCGGAACGTGCCGGCCGACCGGGCCACCGCCCGGCACGGCGCGGGCAACCGGTCCGGCGCCGGTCAGGCCACCCAGGAACTCACCCGGCTGCCGCGATGAGCACCCCGATCGGCGCCATCGACCGTTCGATCTCCTCGGCACACCGCTGGAAGTCGGCCGCGGTACCGCCGATCGGGTCCACCAGGTCGTCCGCGTCCGGCATCGGTTGCAGCCGGCTCCGCGCCCGGGCGGCGGCCTCCACCGCCGCCCGCACCGGCCGATCCGCTGTCCTCGGCGGCGGGTCGGCCACCGCTGCGAGCCGGGCGAACTGGCGCAGCGTGAACGTCCGGTGCAGCGTGGCCGGGGCCAGCCCGACGCAGACCGCGCGCTGCCGGCGGGTGGCGGTCAGCACCAGCGCGGCCCCGGTGAGATGGTCGATCCGCAAGCGTCGACTACGGAATCCGCTTGCGTCGATCCCCCGGGCGGCGGTGATGACCGCCGCGTACGGGTGGATCGGCCGGCCCGCGACCGCGTCGGTACCGCTGCTCGCCACCGCCACCGGCCACCGCTGGAGCGCCCGCCGGGCGATGTACTCGGCCATCGGTGAGCGGCACAGGTTGGCATGGCAGACGAACAGCACCTGCTCGGTCATGGGGGCCCCTCGTTCACGGCACGTCCTGGAACCGGTCGCGCCAGGTGGCGGCCGGCGGTCGGGTGAGGGGTTGACGGCATCGTATGCGGTGGGGCGCCCGGCGTGCCCGGGTGCCGCGCCGACGGGCGGGACGGGGGTGGCCCGGTGCGGATCGGTGTCCTGACGTACCACTTCCCGCCCGAACCGGCGTTCCTGCCGGGCAGCCTGGCCGAGGAACTGGTTGCCCGGGGCCACGAGGTGCGGGTGCTGACCGGGTTCCCGCACCATCCGGGCGGCCGGATCCACGCGGGGTGGCGGCAGCGCTGGTGGTACGAGACCCGCAGCGAGCGACTGACCGTGCGGCGGGTGCCCCGGTACGCCGCCGACACCTCGCCCCGGGCGCGGCTGGCCGGTCAGCTCACCTTCGCCTCCGCCGCCGCGCTGGCCGGACGGCGGTTCCTGGCCGGGATCGACGCGTTGCACGTCTGCCAGCTGCCGGCGGTGACCCTCGCCGCCGCGGCCCTGCGGCGGGCGCTGCCCGGGATACCGGTCCTGCTGCACGTGCAGGACGTCCGGCCGCGTGCGGAGCTGGTCGGGGAACCGGGAGGTGAGGGGACCGCCGCGGTCCTGGGCCGACTCCTTCGGGGCGCCGACGCGGTCGCGGTGAGCGCTCCGTCCATGCGGGACATGGTGACCGCCGCCGGTGCCGATCCGTCCCGGGTGCGGCTGGTGCTGCCCTGGACCGACGAGCGGCTCTTCCGACCGGTCCGGCCGAGCACCGCCGCCCGCCGTCTGGTCGGCGGTGCCGGGCGCTGCGTGGTGATGCACGCGGGCGCCATCGGCGAACGGCAGCGGCTGGAGACCGCCGTCCGGGCGGCCGCCGCGGTGCCGGACCGGATGGACCTGGTCCTCGCGGGCTCCGGCGCGGACGAGCCCCGCCTCCGGGGGCTGGTGACCGACTGGGGCGTCCGCAACGTCCGCTTCGTCGAGCGGCGGTCGCCGACGGACATGGCCGACCTGTACGCCGCCGCCGACTACCAGTTGGTGGCGCTGCGGGACCTGCCCGAACTGCGGGGCGTGGTGCCTGCGGAGCTTCCGGCTGCCTTCTCCTGCGCCGCGCCGGTCATCGCCGCCGCCGCCGGTGATCCGGCGACGATGGTGGAGCGGGCCCGGGCGGGCCTGTCCTGCCCGCCGGAGGACTGGGCGGCGCTGGCGGACCGGTTCTGGCTGGCCGCCACCATCGGCACCGAGGCGCGTACCGGGATGGGGCAGCGGGGTCTGGAGGCGTACCGGCGGGACATGTCGCTGCGGGCCGGCGTGGACCGGATCGAACGGATGCTCTACGACGTCGCCGCCGGGCACGCCCGGCGGCGCTGAACCCGAATCCGACTCACGAACCGCCCATATCGCCTAATCTCCGCAAAACGCCACGTACGTCTGCCCGACCAGGTAGAAATCAGATGAGAAAGCGCTTTTCATCCTTTTCCCCTGGAGGTCGGGTGACCACACGCGTAGCGCCGTGGTGGCGACGTGGTCCGTCCCGGTCGGGGCTGCGCCGGGCGGCGGTCGCCGGGTCGCTGGTGGTCGCGCTGGTGCTGGCCGCCGTCGGCTGGGTCGGGTTCCGGGGCTGGCAGGCCCGGGATCACCTGCTCGGCGCCGCCGAGCTGGCGCGCGAGTTGAGCGCCCAGGTGGTCGGCGGAGACGTCGACGGCGGTTTGGGGACCCTGGTGGAACTCCAGGAACGGGCCGCCGCCGCCCGGCGGGCGACCGCCGATCCCGGCTGGGCGCTCGGCCGGCGGGCGCCCCTCGCGGGCGACGACCTGGCGGCGGTCCGCCAGGTAGCGATCACCGTGGACGAACTGGCCCGACTGGCGTTCCCCCGACTGCTCGGTGTCGACCTTGACACCCTCCTGCCCAGGGAGGGCCGGCTCGACCTGACCGGCCTGCATGCGGCGGAGCGGGAGGTGACCGCCGCCGACGACGTCGTGCGCGCGGCCCGGACCCGGCTCGACGGGGTGCCCACCGGCGGCCTGACCGGGCAGGTCGACGCGGCCCTGACCGAACTGCGCGGCGAGGTAGACCGCCTCGCCGGCCTCACCGGTGCGGTGAGCCTGGGGGCCGCGCTGCTGCCCCCGTTGCTGGGCGCCACCGAGGGGCGGGACTACCTGCTGGTCTCCCAGAACCTCGCCGAGCTGCGCGCCACCGGCGGCATGTTCGGCGCGTACGCGGTCGTCCGGGCCGAGCGGGGGCGGGTCCGACTCGTCCGGCAGGGCACGGCGGGGCAGCTCGGCCACTTCCTGCCGCCGTTGCCGGGGGTCAGCCCAGAGATGCGCGCCCTCTACACCGACCTGCCGGGCATCTGGCCGGCGGACGTCAACCTGACCCCGCACTTCCCGACCGCCGCCGCGCTCTACCACGAGATGTACCGCCGTCGTACCGGCGAGACGGTCGACGGTGTCCTGGCCACCGACCCGGTCGCCCTGTCGTACCTGCTGGCGGTCACCGGTCCGGTCGAGGTGGCCGAGTTCGGCCGTCTGACCAGCGACAACGTTGTGCGGTCGCTGCTGTCGGAGAGCTACCTCACGCTCGACCTGCGTCGCCAGGACGAGTTCTTCGCCCGGTCGGCGGCGGCGGTGTTCGAGGTTCTCCTCGCCAGGTCCGTTCCGCCTAAAGCGCTTTTGTCGGCATTCGACCGAAGTGTCACTGAAGGCCGGATATTGTTCTGGAGTGCCCGCCCGGAGGAGCAACGGATGCTCGGCGAGAGCCGGCTGACCGGGGTGCTTCCGGAGCGGGAGGCCGAGCCGACCGTCGGTGTGTTCCTCAACGACGGCAGTGGCGCGAAGCTCGGCTACTACCTGGAACCGGGCGCGGAGTTGACGGTCGGCACGTGCCGACCGGACGGCCGACGCGAACTCCGGCTGAGAGTGTCGCTGCGCTCCTCGGCACCGAGGTCGGGGCTCACGCCCTCCGTGCTCGGCGTCGGCCGGACCGGCGACCCGTACGTCGTCCGGACCCTGGTCCACGTGTTCAGCCCGGCGGGCGGCGCGGTGGTAAGGGCCCGGCTGGACGGCGTCGGGACGGCGCTGGGCAGCGGGACCGAACGTCGCCGTCACGTCGCCGTCGCGACCGTCGACGCCGGACCCGGGGAGACCCGGACCCTCGAGGTCGATCTGCTGACCGACCGGAGCGGCACCGGTGGGGCCGCGTTGCGGCTCACCCCCACCGCCACTCCGTGGACCACCCACATCCAAACCGCGTCACCCTGTGACCAGTAGGAAGGATCCATCATGCGGCTATCCCGCATCATCACGACCATCGCGGTCGGCCTGGCCGTTGCGGCCATGCCGGGCGCTGCGGGGGCGGCACTGTCCCAGCCGCAGCCACCGCCGCAGCAGCCACCGCAGTCGCCGCAGCCGCCGCCGTACCAGCCGCCGCAGCAGGGCCTGACCGTCTCGCCGAGCACCGTGGAGGTCGGTGAGATCGCGACGGTCACCGGCCGGGGCTTCTACTACGAGGAGCAGGTGGAGATCACCATCACCACCGGTCCGCTCGCCGCCGGCCTGCCGGGACAGACCGCCCGGCGCGGCGACGGCAGCACCGTGGCGCTCGCCCCGGTGTCGCACCACCGCGCCGACCCGCAGCCCGGCGGGCCGAAGGGCCCCGAGCACGTGCCGGGCAACGGCCCGTGGAACGGTTCCCCCGACGGAGCGCGGCAGGTCTTCTGGATCCGCGCCGACGACGACGGCTTCTTCCAGTTCTCCTTCCGTCCGCGTCACCCGGGGACGATCACCATCACGGCCCGGGGCCTGACCGGCGGTTACGTCGGAACCGCCACGCTGACCGTCCTGCGCCCCCACCACGGTGACGACGACGACCCGTTGCCGGTGACCGGCAGCAGCCTGGAGACCCCGCTCAAGGTCGGCGGCGGTCTGGTCGGCGTCGGCGCGGCGCTGCTGCTGGCGACGTTCGCGCTGCGGCGGCGCAACCGCGTCGGTACGGACACCGCGAGCTGACCGCACCCACGCGCGGGTGGTCGCCCCGCCGGACCCATGGGTCCGGCGGGGCGACGTGCGTCCGGTGTGCCGGTCAGCGGCCGAGGTAGCGGCGCAGGTGCCGGGCGGTCACCGTGTCGGCCTGCCCGACCAGGTCGGCGGGGGTGCCGGTGAACACCACCCGGCCCCCGTCGTGTCCGGCTCCCGGCCCGATGTCGACCAGCCAGTCGGCGTGCGCCATCACCGCCTGGTGGTGCTCGATGACGATCACCGTGTTGCCGCCCTCGACCAGCCGGTCCAGCAGGGCCAGCAACTGGTCGACGTCGGCCAGGTGCAGACCGGTGGTGGGCTCGTCGAGCACGTAGACGCTGGACCGCTCGGCCATGTGGATGGCCAGTTTGAGCCGCTGCCGCTCGCCCCCGGAGAGGGTGGTGAGCGGCTGGCCGAGGCCGAGGTAGCCGAGACCGACGTCGGCGAGCCGGTCGAGGACGACCCGGGCCGGTCCGGAGGGGAAGAAGTCCCGGGCCTCGGCGACCGACATCGCGAGGACCTCGCTGATGTTCTTCCCGCGCAGCCGGTAGGTCAGCACCTCCCGGGTGAACCGCCGGCCCTCGCACTGCTCGCAGACCGACGACACCCCGGCCATCATCGCCAGGTCCGTCCAGATCAGCCCGATGCCCTTGCAGGCCGGGCAGGCTCCCTCGGAGTTGGCGCTGAACAGCGCGGCGCGGACCCCGTTGGCCCGCGCGAACGCGGCCCGGACCGGGTCGAGCAGACCGGTGTACGTCGCCGGGTTGCTGCGCCGGGAGCCCCGGATCGGCGACTGGTCGACCACCACCACGCCGTCCCGGCCGGACAGCGAGCCGTGGATCAGGGAACTCTTGCCCGATCCGGCCACCCCGGTGACCACGGTCAGCACGCCGAGCGGGATGTCGACGTCGACGTCCCGCAGGTTGTGCAGGTCCGCGCCACGGATCTCCAGCCGGCCCCGGTGCGGGCGGACCCGGTCGCGCAGGGTGACCCGGTGGTCGAGGTGCCGTCCGGTGAGCGTGTCCGCGCGGCGCAGCCCGGCGACGTCGCCGGTGTAGCAGATCCGTCCCCCGGCCGGTCCCGCGCCGGGGCCGAGGTCGACCACGTGGTCGGCGATGGCGATGGTCTCCGGCTTGTGCTCGACCACCAGCACGGTGTTGCCCTTGTCCCGCAGCCGCAGCAGCAGGTCGTTCATCCGGTCGATGTCGTGCGGGTGCAGTCCGACGGTCGGCTCGTCGAAGACGTACGTGACGTCGCTGAGGCTGGAGCCGAGATGGCGGACCATCTTGACCCGCTGCGCCTCGCCGCCGGAGAGGGTGCCCGACTCCCGGTCGAGGCTGAGGTAACCCAGCCCGATCTCCACCAGCGAGTCGAGGGTCTCCCGGAGGGTGGTGACCAGCGGTGCGACGGACGGCTCGGTCAGTCCCCGGACGACCGCCGCCAGGTCGCTGATCTGCATGGACGAGCATTCGGCGATGGTGCGTCCGGCGACCTGCGCCGAACGGGCGGCGGCGTTGAGGCGGCTGCCATCGCAGTCCGGGCAGGTGGTGAAGGCGACCGCCCGGTCCACGAACGCCCGGATGTGCGGTTGCATCGCCTCGCGGTCCTTGGCCAGGTAGAGCCGGCGTACCTTGACCACGAGTCCCTCGTAGCTGAGGGTGCTGCCACCGACCTTGAGCTTGGTGGGTTCCTTGTAGAGGAAGTCCTGCCACATCTGCGGCGGGAAGTCCTGCACCTTCAGATCCGGGTCGACGAGCCCGGACTGCGCGATGACCCGCCAGTACCACGAGTCGACGCCGAAGTTCGGCACCGTGATCGCGCCGTCGTTGAGCGAGCGTTCCACGTCGACGAGCTGGTGCACGTCCACGTCGGAGACCCGGCCGAGCCCCTCGCAGGTCGGGCACATCCCGTCCGGTGTGTTGAAGCTGAACGCGCTCGACGTGCCGACGTACGGGGTGCCGAGCCGGCTGAACAGGATCCGCAGCATCGCGTACGCGTCGGTGGCGGTGCCCACGGTGGAGCGGGAGTTGGCGCCCATCCGCTCCTGGTCGATGACGATCGCGGCGCTGAGGTTGCGCAGCGCGTCCACGTCGGGTCGGCCGATGCTCGGCATGAAGGACTGGAGGAAGGCGGTGTACGTCTCGTTGATCAGCCGCTGCGACTCGGCGGCGATGGTCCCGAAGACCAGTGAGCTCTTGCCGGATCCGGAGACCCCGGTGAAGACGGTGAGTCGGCGTTTGGGGATGTCGACCGAGACCGAGGCGAGGTTGTTCTCCCGGGCGCCGCGTACCTCGATCATGTCGTGGCTGTCGGCGGCGCGTGTCGGCTGCTGCATGGTCACCCTTTCCGGGCAGGGTGCATCCCGCCCGAGCTACGCGATGAGCTGGCGGGATTACATTCTCCCATTGACCAGCGCGTTGAGGGTTTCGCGGGCTAGCCCCGGTGATCGCCGATAGAAAGGGCGGAAAAGTCTCAACCGAAGGGGAGACGCTAGGGTGGGCCGGTGGTGGAACCGTCGCGGCTGCGCGCCGTGGACCTCGCGGCGAGCGCCGGGATCTCGGTGCAGCAGGTCCGCAACTACGTCGACCTCGGGGTCCTTCCGCCGGTGACCCGCACCCCCGCCGGCTACCGCGTCTTCACCGCCGCGCACGCCGAGGCGCTGGTGGTCGTGCGGCGGATGGCCGAGGGGCACGGGTGGGCCCGGACCCGGTTGATCATGGCTGCGGTGCACGCGGGAGACCTGGGGGCGGCGCTGGCGGCGCTCGACCAGGGGCACGCCGAGCTGGACCGGGAGCGGGCCGAGATCCGGCGGGTGCTCGGCGCATTCGACACCGTGGTGGCCGGCCCGGCGGTGACCGTGCCGGCCCGCCGCCGGGGCGTGCGTATCGGCGAGGTCGCCGACCTGGTCGGGGTCCGGACCTCCCTGCTGCGCCTCTGGGAGCGGCGTGGGCTGCTGCGGCCGGTGCGGGAACGGGGCACGACGTACCGGCTCTACGACGCGGCCGAGCTGCGGGCGGCCCAGGTCGTGGCGCTGCTGCGCCGGGGCGGCTACCCGTTCGACATCGTCGCGTCGGTGCTCGGGGAACTGCGCACGACCGGCAGCCCGCAGCGGGTGCGGGCCGAACTGGCCCGTCGCGAGCAGGAACTGCACCGGCGCAGCCTCGCCCGGCTGGGCGCCTCGGCGGCCCTGTACGACTACCTGCGGTCCCGGGGGCTGGCCGAGGCGACGATCCCGGCACCCCGGTCACAGTGACGGGCACGGAGCCGTCGACGCCGTACTCCACGGTTCGGCCCCGAGCCGGCTCGGGGCCGAACCCGCCGTCACCCTCGTCCCCTGGTCACCCGGCCGGTGCCGCGCCTGGTCCGGCGGTGTCGGGGTGCCGGGTCAGCAGTCGCTGACCTCCCGGAACGCCTTCGGCGCATCGGCCGTCGTGGCGGCGGTGATGGCTCTGGCGGCGTCGCCGAGCGCGGTGAGTTGCTCCGGGGTGAGCACGTCGATGACGAGACGACGCGCCTCGCGGACGTGACCCGGGGCGATCTCCTGGAGCTTTGCCAGACCGGTGTCGGTGAGCAGGGCCTTCGCGCGCCGGCAACCGTCGGCGAGGTGGCGCCGCTCCACCCATCCGGACCGTTCGAGCCGGGTGATCGCGTGGGAGAGCCGGGAGAGTGACCCCTGGGCCGAGATGGCCAGCTCGGTGAGCCCCAGCGTGCGGTCGGACGCTTCGGACAGAGCGGCGAGTACCTGGTACTCGAAAACGTTCACGCCCGCGTCCTGCTTGAGTTGCGCGTCGAGCGCCGACGGCAGGGTCGCCAGCAGTACGACCAGGGCGCGCCAGTCGCGCTGCTGGTCAGGCGACAGCCACGGCACGTCGCCCGAGGCCACGGTTTCGTTGGTGCTGTCGGTACTCACAGGAGGAATCCTACCGGTTGCTTGAACATTCAAGTAGGAGTGGTAGCGTCTACTTGAACATTCAAGCCCTCGTTCACCGGGAGATCCGCATGTCCATGCTCCGCGTCGACGCCAGCATCCAGGGCGACCGCTCCGCCAGTGGCGCACTTGCCGACCTCGTCCTCGACAAGTTCACCACCGCGCGCCCCGAGGTGCCGGTCGTGCGGCGTCACCTCGGTCAGGACCCCCTGCCCGCAGACGCCTGGGCCGCCGCGATCTCCGGTAGCTTCACACCGGACGGGGACCGCACCCCCGCCCAGCGCGAGGCGCTCGCCACCGCCGAGCGGCTCGCCACCGAGTTGCAGCAGGCCAGGAGCGCCGTGCTCGCCCTGCCGCTCTACAACTACGGCATCTCGCAGCATGCGAAGACCTGGTTCGACCTAGCCCTCGCCGGGGCACCCCAGGGCACCCGTCTGCTCGATGGGACGCCGACCGTCCTGATCACCACTCGCGGCGGCGCCTACGGACCGGGCACCCCGCGCGAGGGCTGGGACCACAACAGCGACTACCTCCGCCGGATCCTCGTCGACGTCTGGGGCGCCGACCTCACGGTCGTCGAGCGCGAATTCACCCTGGTCGGCGTGAACCCGGCCCTCGACGAGTTCTCCGAGGTGGCAGCGATGATGCGCAAGACCGCCGAGGAGGCAGCGATCGAGGCCGGCGTGACACTCGCGAACCGTCACGTCGCCTGAGCTCTCGCACGGCGCAGATTCCCACCACGGATGTCACCGATCGCTGGTGCCGAGCCCGGTCCGCTGCCGGCCGCTCCAGCGCGGCGATCACCGGCCCTCGGCGGCCCGCTGATCGGCTGGTCGTACGGCGGTGCCGTACGACCAGCCGGTCCCGGTGCCCCGGTACCGGGACACCGGGACCGGCTCGGCCCCCGGCGGCATCCGCTCCCGGTACAGGCGCCCCTCGAGGTGGTCGATCTCGTGCGCCACCAGCCGGGCCAGCCCGTCGCGGAAGCCGGTGACCGTCGTCCGGCCGTCCAGCTCCTGGTGGGCCACCTCGATCCGGGACGGTCGCCGGACCAGACCCCGGACGTCGAAGAAGCTCAGGCATCCCTCGAACTGCTCGTCGACCTCCGGGGACTCGTCGACCACCCGAGGGTTGAGCAGGACCAGTTCCGTGCCGTCCGGTGACCGGACGACCGCGACGGCACGGCCGACGCCGATCTGCGGCGCGGCCAGCCCCATCCCCTTGGCGAACGGATGCACCGACGCGACCCGGGACATCGTGGCCCGCAGGCGGGCCACCACCCGGAGCGCGTCCCGCGTCTCGGCGGGCAGCGCGAAGGGCACCGCCGGGCGGCCCAGGACCGGCGCGCCCTCCTGGGCGATGCCCAGCTCGATCATCTGTTGACTCGGTGTCGGCATCCTCTGCTCGCTCCCGTCCCTCCCCGTGCGCGGCGACCCGCTCGGCGACGGCTACATGCGCTGCGGGCTGATTCTGCGTCGCCCGGCGTGCCGCCACCACGTCCGTCGGGTGTCGGGTATCCGTCACCGAACGTGCCGGTGCCACCACCGGGTCCGGGTGGACGGTCGCGTCGACAAGCCGGAACCGAGTCCATAGACTGCGATCTTTCCGCCCACTGTCGTGCAGGAGGACCCGTGTCGCGCACCCCCCGTCCACCGTCCGCCGCTCCCGTCCGGGCCCGACTCCTCGGCGGTGTCCTGGTCGCCGGGGCGCTGCTCGGCACCGTCGGCGTCGCCGTGCCGGCCGGTGCGGCCGAGCCCGCCCGGACCACGCCCGGCCCGTGCGGCTACACCGCCACCCCCGACGACCCGGCCGCCCGTCCGGTGCCGCTTCCCCCGGACCCGCGCCGCACCCCCGACCACGGGACGGTCCGGGTCACGCTGCGCACCAACCAGGGCCCGATCCCGCTGGTCCTCGACCGTGAGCAGGCCCCCTGCACCGTGCAGAGCTTCCTGCACCTCGTCCGGCACCGCTTCTACGACGACACCTCCTGCCACCGGCTCACCGCGTATCCGACGCTGAAGGTGTTGCAGTGCGGCGACCCGTCCGGCACCGGCTCGGGTGGCCCCGGCTACCGGTACGCCGACGAACTCCCCACCGACCTGCCGCCCGTCCCGACCGACCCGACCGGTGAGCGCCGCCTCTACGCCCGGGGCGCCCTGGCCATGGCCAACGCCGGCCCGGACACCAACGGCAGCCAGTTCTTCCTGGTCCAGTCCGACTCGACGCTGCGGCCGAACTACACCGTCTTCGGTTCGATCGAACCGGCCGGGCTGGCCACCCTGGACCGGATCGCCGCCGCCGGGATCGCCCCGACCGACGAGGACCCCGCCCCGGTCGACGGCGCGCCCGCCGTGCCGGTCGACATCGACCGGGCGGTCCGCCGGCACTGAGTCCCGCCGGGGCGGGACCAACCCGGTCCCGCCCCGGCGATATGTGTTGCGGGCGCACCGGGTGCGCCCCTACCGTGAACGACACCGTCCAGCGACGATCCTCGGGAGTCACCGTGACCCGCCTGCCCCGTACCGGCAATCCACGCCCCTGCCGGCGTGGACCGGTCGTGGTGCCCGCGCGGGCGCGTCGCGTCGCGTGGTATCCGCAACGTTCCCGGGGTGGCGGCGCGTGACAGCGCCCGAGTGACGGCACGTCCGCCGCCCACCCCAGCCGGGTCGGGCGGCTTTTTCGTGCCCGGCCGGCGACCTCTTCCTACGCCAGCCGACCCACAGGAGACGACGATGAGCTTCACCCCGCTGCCCGGCACCCGGGCCCCGGTCCGGGTCTGGACCGACCCGTACGCCATCGAGGCGCAGGCCCTGCGGCAGCTGCGCAACATCGGCGCGCTGCCCTGGGTGGAGGGCGTCGCGGTGATGCCCGACGTCCACTTCGGCAAGGGCGCGACGGTCGGTTCGGTGATCGCGATGCGCCAGGCGGTCTCCCCGGCGGCCGTCGGCGTGGACATCGGCTGCGGCATGTCCGCGGTGCGGACCTCGCTGACCGCGTCCGACCTGCCGGACGACCTCGCCGCGCTGCGCAGCGCGATCGAGGCGGCCATCCCGGTCGGCTTCGCCAAGCACGACCGGATGGTCGACCCGCGTCGGGTGCGGGGCCTGGAGCAGCGCGGCTGGGACGACTTCTGGGGCCGTTTCGACGACCTTGACCGGCGGGTCCGGCAGCTCAAGGACCGGGCCCAGCACCAGATGGGCACCCTCGGCGGCGGCAACCACTTCATCGAGGTCTGCCTGGAGCAGGGCGGTGACGACGAGGGCCGGGTCTGGCTGATGCTGCACTCCGGCTCCCGCAACATCGGCAAGGAACTGGCCGAGCGGCACATGGCGGTGGCCCGGGGCCTGCCGCACAACGTCGACCTGCCCGACCGCGACCTGGCGGTCTTCCTCGCCGGCACTCCGGAGATGGACGCCTACCGGCGGGACCTGTGGTGGGCCCAGGAGTACGCCCGGCGCAACCGGGCCGTCATGCTGGCGCTGCTCTGCGACGTGGTGCGGACGCACCTGCCGCAGGTTCGCTACGACGAGCCGATCTCCTGCCACCACAACTACGTGGCCGAGGAGACCTACGACGGCGTGGAGGTGCTGGTGACCCGGAAGGGCGCCATCCGGGCCGGTGCCGGTGACCTCGGCATCATTTCCGGCTCGATGGGCACCGGCTCGTACATCGTGCGCGGGCGGGGGAACCCGGACGCGTACTGCTCCGCCTCCCATGGAGCGGGCCGGCGGATGTCGCGGGGACAGGCCAAGCGGACCTTCACCACCGAGGACCTGGCCGCCCAGACCGCCGGGGTGGAGTGCCGCAAGGACCCGGGGGTGGTCGACGAGATCCCCGGTGCCTACAAGGACATCGTCGAGGTGATGGCGCAGCAGGAGGACCTAGTCGACGTGGTCGCCCACCTCAAGCAGGTGGTCTGCGTCAAGGGCTGACCGCTTCGCGCACCCATGCCAATGAGCGCTTTTCATCGTGGGTGTCGACTGGTCTGGACGTGATGTAGGACGAGGATGGCCTGGACGATCGCGGTGGCGCGTCGGGGGCAGCAGCGGAGCTTGGCCAGGACTTTCCAGCCCTTGAGGGTGGCGACGGCGCGTTCGCCGACGGCCCGGATCTTGGCGTGGTGACGGTTGACGGTCTTCTGCCGGCGGGACAGTCCGGGCCGGTACCGGCGGCGTTTGAACGGTGTGCGGATGCCGCCGCCGGCGCCCTGGTAGGCCTTGTCGGCGAAGATCATGACGTTCGCGCCGTTCAGCGCGTCGATCAGGCCGTGCGTGCGGGCGGCGGTCAGGTCGTGGACAGCACCAGGTAGGGCAGGCGAGGCCCAGACGAGGCGTCCGGCGCAGTCCGCGATGACCTGCACGTTCACCCCGTGACGCTTGTGCTTTCCGGAGAAGTACGGCCTCTGGTCCGCGACCCGGTCGATGGGGATCAGGGTGCCGTCCAGAATCGCGTACGCGAGTCGGCCGATGCGCCGTGTGGCGGCGTTCTGGTCCTCGGCGTGCGCCGCGAGCAGATCGATTGCTTCCCGGACGTACCGCCAGGTCGTCGTGACGCTGACCGTGAAGCCGCAGGCCAGACGGGTGATCGTGTCGCCGTTGCGGAGATGGGCCAGGGCGATCAGGGCCTGCCGGCCGGCGTCGAGGCGCCACCACCGGCCCCGACGCCGAGTGCGTTCAGCGCGGATGAGGTCAGCGAGGTGGTTCAGGGTGCGGCTGGACAGCGCGACCGCAGACGGGTAAGACAGCACAGCGAGGCTCCCGGTTGGGGCATCGGATCTTGGTCGACTGCTGTCTTACCGGGAGCCTCGCCCTACGTCGATCCCGCCCCACCGCACCGTCCGTGACCAGCACCGTCACGATGAAAAGCGCTCAATCTTGAACAGCTGCCGTCCCGAGCGCCAGCCCGTCGACATGGGCTGGCGCTCGGAACTGCCGAGAGTACGGTCGGGCCCGAACTGGTCATGGTGATGTCGGCTCCGGCGTACTTTCCGCCGACGACCAGAGGACCGGCCGTGTTGTTTCAGCCGGCGACGATGTCCTCGACACCGCCGAGGAAGGACACGACGTCTTCGACGCCGCCGGCGATGAACTCGTTCGTCCGTCCCAGGGTAGCCATGAACGTTCCCCTCTCACTCGCAACAATTGCACGAACAGGATGCCAATGAGAGTGGCCGGATCGCCTCCGCGTGTCAAGGTGCGAAAAGGAAAAGGAAGCCTGATGACCCAGGGTGATCCGGCCGCGTGATCAAACAGCCCATCTCGGATATTAGTGACGCGGCGCAGGGCGATCCGACAAAGGCTGATAATGGGTGCCGGCTCAGCCGACGGCTGTTATCCGGAAATAGGTGGAGTCGGTGTCCGACAGTGAGTGCCGCAGCGTCACGGCGGCCGACGTCCGCTGTGGCTGCGGCCACCGAGAGGACAAGCGTCCTTGTCATAACTGGCGGGTGCCATGAGCCGCCGTAGCTGGGCAGGCCCGGCCGGGGCGACGACGTGCCGGCCGCTGACGATCCTGAAAGATCAGGTTGAGTCGGGTGCGAGGGGCTGTGGGTCAGAGAGCTGTCGAGGAGGTCGGGGCAGCACTGGATGCGTTTGAGCCGATTGCGGACGATGGCGAGGAGGTGGTCGATGCCGGTGACGGCGAGGTGGCCGATGCTGCGTTCGAGGTGTGACCAGGCGGCCTCGGTGGCGTTGAGGGCCGGGGCGTAGGGCGGTAGGCAGATCACGGCCAGCCAGGCCCGGCCGGCAATCATCTGCCGCCGCCGGCGACGCAGGGGCGAGCGGCGCGGCTTCGCCGAGACCGACTACGTCCCTCTGATGGATGCCGCAGGCCAGCAACTCGGACCGAACGTTCTCGTGTGGGACAACCTCAACACCCACATCAGCGCCGCACGTGCTGGTGCGGCGGATCGGTCGGGAATGCCGGCCGGGCTTGCAACAGGTCGGCCCGGCGATGGAGACCCGTCCGGAGCCCCTGCCCGTTAGATAGCAGACGGCGGCGCACAAGTCCGTTTCCGCGCCACGGATGCAGCACCAGGGAACGATCGCAATCGCCGCGCTGAATGCAAACGATCCGATGTCGGTATATAAAAGTAGACGAATCGCTTGATGTGGCGTACGCGCAATGATGACCACCATCAATTAGGAGAAAAAATTGCGTGCAAGCTCGCCTCGCCGGTGGGCCTGCTCGTCTATCGACGTGCGGCGCCGTCCAGTATGTATCCGTGCAAGTAACGGCTTTCCTCCTTATCTTCTCCTCGCACAACCTTCATGGGCGCGGCCGACTTGTCCTGAATTTGGGGTGCTTCGTCTGGCCCACCAGATCCCGAGTGGCACGTTCGTTTGGCAGACCCCGCCAGCGCCGTGTGACTGACGCCTACAGACCCTGCACCCGTTACACCAAAAGAATCAGTACGCGCATTACGCGCTGGCCGGTTCTGGTCGGCGTGGAGGGCGGCGAGGCGGTGGGCGGGGGAGCGGTCCAGCGAGCCACGGTTGCGGTCGTAGCGGACAAGCCCCGGCCTCACGCGTACGCGCGTAGGCGCGTCTCGAATGTCTCGGACTCGGTTGGCGGGTGCGGTGGCGCATGGAGCCGGCTGCGGAGGGTAGCCGTAGGCGGTCTGAGCCGGCGCGGTCACCCTCACCGAGTGGTGAGTGATCCGTGAGACATCGGCATGCCTAGCCAACGATACCCCTGGGGGGTATGTTCGTTGCCCTGAGGGAGGCGATGACGATGTCGCACGAACACCAGGCCATACCGACGCCGGCAGGCAGTCACACGGACACCGGCGGGCAGCAGGGGCGCCACGGCGACCAACACGGCCACGCAGTTCACCACCGCTCCAGTCACGGTGGGCATGACAAGCACGCCGGACACGATCCGGAGATGTTCCGCCGCAGGTTCTGGCTGAGTTTGGCCCTGACGGTGCCGGTCGTGGTGACCAGCCACATGGTGATGGACTGGTTCGGCTACCAGCTTGGCTTTCCCGGCATCGGCTGGGTGGCACCGGTGCTGGGCACGGTGGTGTTCGCCTGGGGTGGGTGGCCGTTCCTGCAGGGTGCGGTGCGGGAGGTCCGGGACCGGGCGCCAGGGATGATGCTGCTGATCGCGATGGCGATCAGCGTGGCGTACGTGGCGTCGCTAGCCACCTCGTTGGGCGCGTTCGACCTGGACTTCTGGTGGGAGCTGGCCGCCCTGGTCACGATCATGCTGCTGGGGCACTGGCAGGAGATGAAGGCGATCGGCCAGGCCCAGGGTGCGCTGTCGGCCCTGGCCGCGCTGTTGCCCGACGACGCCGAGCGCCTCGACGCGCAGGGCCAGCCGAAGCGGGTGTCCGTGGTCGAGCTGGGTGTCGGGGATGTGGTCCTCGTCCGCCCGGGCGGACGGGTGCCGGCCGACGGCACGGTCGTCGACGGCGGTGCCGAGATGGACGAGTCGATGATTACCGGGGAGTCCCGGCCGGTCACCCGGGCTACGGGCGATCGGGTGGTGGCCGGCACGGTGGCCACTGACGCGGCGATCCGGGTCCGCATCGACGCGGTCGGGGAGGACACCGCCCTGGCCGGCATTCAGCGCTTGGTGGCGCAGGCGCAGCAGTCCAGCGGTCGGGCGCAAGTGCTGGCCGACCGGTTCGCCGCGTGGCTGTTCTACATCGCCACCGTGACCGCCGTGGTGACCGTGTTGGCCTGGACGGTGCTGGGCAACTTCGACCAGGCTGTCGTCCGAACCATCACGGTGTTGGTGGTCGCGTGCCCACACGCCCTGGGTCTGGCCATCCCGCTGGTGATCGCCTTGTCCACGGCAGTGGCGGCCAAGGGCGGAATCCTCGTCAAGGACCGCCTCGCGCTGGAGCGGATGCGCACCGTCGACGCGGTGCTGTTCGACAAGACCGGCACCCTGACCCGCGGCGAACATGTCGTCACCGGGGTGGCCGCCACCGGCGCCGCCAGCGACCACGAGGTCCTGGCCACCGCCGCGGCGGTAGAGGCGGACAGCGAGCACCCCCTGGCCCGCGCGATCGTCGCCGCGGCTGCCGAGAGGGGCATCACCCGCCGGGCCACCGGATTCCAGTCGTTGACCGGACGCGGCGTTCGCGCCGACGTCGATGGCACCACCTACGCCGTCGGCGGTCCCGCCCTGCTGCGCGAGCTGCGGGCTACCGTCCCCGACCACCTGCGACAGCGCCAGGACGACTGGTCGCGGCGCGGAGCGGCGGTGCTTCACCTGTTGCGCCTCGACGGCGACGGGGCGACGATTGTCGGTGCCTTGGCCCTGGAGGACCAGGTCCGCCCCGAGGCCCGGCAGGCCATCACCGAGCTCCGCGAGCAGGGTGTCCGCAAGATCGTGATGATTACCGGTGACGCCCGGCCCGTGGCTGAAGCCGTCGCCGCCGACCTCGGGTTCCGCCCTGGTGAGGACGAGGTGTTCGCCGAGGTGCTGCCCGCCGACAAGGACGACGCCGTCGCCGACCTGCAAACGCGGGGCCTGCGGGTGGCGATGGTCGGCGACGGCGTTAACGACGCCCCCGCCCTGGCCCGCGCCGACGTCGGAATCGCCATCGGCGCCGGCACCGACGTCGCCATCGAGTCCGCCGGCGTCGTCCTGGCCTCCTCCGACCCCCGCGCCGTCACCGGAGTGATCCGCCTGTCCCGGGCCTCCTACCGCAAGATGATCCAGAACCTGGCCTGGGCCGCCGGCTACAACGTGATCGCCCTGCCCCTGGCCGCAGGCGTGCTCGCCTGGGCCGGTATCACCCTCAGCCCCGCCATCGCGGCGGTGCTGATGTCCGCCTCCACCATCGTCGTCGCTCTCAACGCCCAACTCCTGCGCCGGGTACAACTGCGCCCGGCCGCCGAGTAGGCACCCCCCCGGTGTCGGGTTCTGGTGGGCGCCCGCTCGCGGCCAGCTAGTGCCTCGTCTTGGAACGTTGATCGTGTAATCCGCTGGTTCTGAGGATCTGTCGGGCAGGCTGTCTCCCATCGGTTCGACCTTGGGAGGTGGTGGCTGGTGGGTAGACGGCCGGAGGTGTTCGTTCGGCAGGTGTCGATGGCCGAGGGTCAGCGGTTGCAGAAGATCACTCGCACGGCGAAGGACCCGGTGAAGCTGCGGCGGGCGATCGTGGTGCTGATGTCCGCCCAAGGGCAACCAGCACCGGACATCGCCCACCTGCTGAAGGTGACCGAGGACTACGTGCGGGACGTGATCCACTCGTTCAACGACAGGGGGTTCAACGCTTTGGACCCAAAATGGAGTGGGGGCGCACCGAGACGGATCGATGAGCAAACCAGAGACTGGATCTGCGTCATCGCCCGGTGCGGCCCCCGCTTCCTCGGCCGACCGTTCTCCTGCTGGTCACTGGCCAAGCTGCGCGACTACCTCATCGACGCCGGCTACGTCACCACGATCAGCGTCGAGACCATCCGCCGTGTCCTGCACGAACGCGGCGTGTCCTGGCAGGCCACCAAAACATGGAAGGCCAGCACCGACCCCGACTTCACCACCAAGATGCACCGGGTCCTGGACCTCTACGACCACCCACCCACCGACGGCAGGGTGATCTGCGTCGACGAGTTCGGACCCCTGAACCTCCAACCCCGACCCGGCCGCGCCTGGCAGCCTGTCGGACACCCGGTGCGACTACGAGCCACCTACACCCGTGACCAGGGCGTACGGCACATGATCGCCGCCCTCGACCTGGCCACCGGCAAGCTGCACTACCGCATCCGCGACCGGAAACGCTGGCGCGAGTTCCTGGCATTTCTCAAGACCCTGCGCCGCCGCTGGCCTGACCAGAAGCTGTACCTGATCGTGGACAACTTCTCCCCGCACAAGCACCCCGAGGTCCGCACCTGGTGCGCCGCCAACCAGGTCGACCTGGTGTTCCTGCCGACGTATGCGTCCTGGCTGAACTGGATCGAAGCCGAGTTCGCCGCCGTGCGCTACTTCGCCCTCAACGGCACCGACCACCGCAGCCACGCCGAGCAGGACGCCGCAATCGGCGCCTACATCCGCTGGCGCAACCAACACACCCGACCGAAATCCGGGTTCGCGATCAACTCCAAGATCCGCCACCCGGATTACCCGTTCAAGGCTGCATGACGAGGCACTAGCTGGACATCGTGACAGCACGAGCAGCACGAATCGGTCCCCTGGTCCGGTTCCTGCTGCTCGCCTGCACCCTTATCGACGCCGGCAGGAACCGGCAGGGGCCGGCCGGACCGATTCCCGGGGATCGGCGGCGGCCCCCTCGCCGGGGGCCCGGGTGGCGGTGACAGCAAACAGACACCCGCGTTGACCGTAAAGCATATGCCCACCGTGAAGAGTTGCTCATCTATCCCTTGTGGAGATGGTCGGCTTGACCAGAGCCCACACCTGCGATCTCAGAGGGGAGTACCCCGACGACGTGTGCACCCGAAGCTTCCTTGTCAGTGAGTTCGCGATGCTGGAAAACGGCCGGCGCGTGCTCCTGCACGCGGAACGTGGGTTCACTGTCACCGCCAGGTCAACCAGCGCCCCAGGTGACGGTGCTGTTCCGCTCCACGAGGCCCGGGACAGCCTCACCCAGCAGGTTCTGATCGTCGTGCTTCCCGACGACGACGCGTGCGCGGAGGAACATCCCTGGTCATGGCTGGCCGAGCTAGCCCAGGCTCGCGGCCTGGAAGTGACCGCGGACGACCTACGAGGGCTTCCGTACGAGGTGGTCTTCACCGACGCGGTGTCCCGCTGGCTCACGCCCGGCTGAGGCCCGGCCGGGATCACTGTCGGGTGCGGTCGGGCGGTCCCTCAGATGTGTGCGTGAGGGGCCGCCCGACCATTGGTGGTCAGATCCACTGGCCTGCGGGGTCGTCGGGCAGCGGGCCGTCGGTGTGCGGGTGATACCGCAGGACCTCGGTGTGCTGGTGGCGGGAGCGGATGTCCGGTTGTGGGACGACGGCCGTTGTCGGTGTGATGGATGCTCCGGCCGTGAAACCGGAGCGCACCCGAGCCCGGATCAGATGAAGATCGTGCGGGCCGGGTCGAGGAAGTCGGCCGCGATGATCTGGGCGGCGCCGTACGGCATGGTGTCGAAGCCCTTGTAGTTGTGCCAGGCCTTGATCTGGCCGTCGGTCTGAATTAGGGCGATCTCGGAGCGGCCGTCGTCGTTGAGATCCATGAACCGCACCCTCGCGGGGTCGGTGAATCCGGTCGCGAGGGTGACGGTGTAGCCGTATGGCGAGGCGGCGAAGCCGAGGTCGTTGTGCCAGGCCTTGATCTGGCCGTCGGTCTGGATCAGGGCGATCTCGGACCGGCCGTCATCGTCCAGGTCGGTGAATACGGTCCGGGCCGGTTCGGTGAATCCGGTCGCGATGACGACGGAGTTCCCGTATGGCGAGGCGGCGAAGCCGAGGTCGTTGTGCCAGGCCCTGATCTGGCCGTCCGCCTGGATTTGGATCAGCTCGGACTTTCCGTCGTTGTCGAGGTCGGCGAAGCGCACCCTGGCCGGTTCGGTGAATCCGGTCGCGATGACGACGGAGTTCCCGTATGGCGAGGCGGCGAAGCCGAGGTCGTTGTGCCAGGCCCTGATCTGGCCGTCC